>DATFVX010000104.1:0-3464 GCA_035259985.1 Acidimicrobiales bacterium
GACCAGGTCCGCAACCCCCCGGCGGCCGAGCGACCGGAGCGCGGCGTACACGGCAAAGCCCCGGCCCCGCCGGGAGAACTCGGGATTCCAGTCGACCTCATCGCGCGCCGCGGCCGGGTCCTCGTCGGCGTGGATCAGGTAGGCGGCGCGGACGCCCATCGCGGCGCGGTGAGCGTCGGCGTCCGCACATGCCACGAAGCCGGAGTCGTAGGGCACGTTGAGCCACTTGTGGAAGTCGGTGGCCCACGAGTCGGCCTGCTCGACGCCCGCCAGCGCCGGCCGCAGGGCCGGACTGGCGGCCGCCCACAGCCCGAACGCCCCGTCCACGTGGACCCACGCGCCGGCGCCGTGGGCAACCCGGCAGATCTCGTCCAACTGATCGATGGCGCCGGTGTTCACCTCACCGGCCTGCGCGCACACGATGGTGGGGGCCGGACTCTGACCGGACCGCTCGGCGAGCGCATCGGCCAGGGCATCCACTGGCAGGCGTGCGTCGGGCCCGGAGGGGATGACGACGGCGGCGTCGGTTCCGAGGCCGAGGTACCGGAGCGACCGGTCGATGGTGGCATGCCGGAGGTCGCTCATCAGGACCCGGACCGCCGGCGCCCCTGACAGCCCCCGCGCCTCGACGTCCCAGCCCCGCCGGGCGAGCACGGCCTGACGGGCGACGGCCAGGCCGGTGAAGTTGGCCATCTGACCGCCGGTGACGAATCCGAACGAGGCGGACCGCGGTAGGCGCAACAGTTCGAGCACCCACCGTCCCGCGACCTCCTCGACAACCGCCGCCGGCGGCCCGCAGGCGTACAGACCGGCGTTCTGATCCCAGGTGGCGGCCAGCCAGTCGGCGGCGAGGGCGGCCGGGAGGGCGCCGCCGATCACGAAGCCGAAGTAGCGCGGCGAGCCAGTGGCCACGACCCCGGGCTCGGCGGCCCGGGCCAGGTCGTGGATCACCGTGTCCGGCTCGACCGCCTCGTCGGCCAGCGGAACCCCCAGCGCCGCGCGCAGCTCGCCGAGCGTCGCCCGGGCGGATACGGGCCGATCGGGCAGGCCGGCGAGGTAGCTCCTGGCGTGGTCGGCGGCGGCGTCGAGTGCCGCGTCCCAGGCGCTCGGGGCGGGCGGGGACGGTTCTCGACCTAGCTTGTCTGTCTGTCCGCTCACGCGGACGAGTCTGTCGCGGCTGCGGGCCCCACTGTCACACCCCCTGCGTAAGGTCGGCTCGTGGCCACGTGGAAAGAGTTCTCGCAGGAGACGCCGGAGATCGCCGGGCTGGCCGAGCGGCGGTTGGTGGCGACCGGTCTGATGATGTTGGCGACCCTGCGCCGCGACGGGTTCCCGCGCATCAGCCCCGTGGAGCCGGTCCTCGCCGGCGATCGGCTCGTGCTCCACGACGACAGGCTGTGGCTGGGGATGATGGCCGACTCCACCAAGTCGCGCGACCTCAAGCGCGACGGCCGCTGCGGTCTTCATACCGCCACCGCCGACAGGCACGTTCGCCAGGGCGACGTGAAGCTGTGGGGCACCGCCACCCCGGTGACCGACCACACGACGCTGGCGCGGTTCTCCGACGACATCTTCGAGTCGGTCGGCTTCCGCTTCGAGGTCGGGTCCTTCGACGCGTTCGACATCGACCTCCTGGGCGCCTCGTCGGTCGCGGTGGCCGACGACGTGATGTACGTGAAGACCTGGAAGCCCGGGAGGGGGGTCACCGTGAGCGAGAAACGCTGAACACGAGCCCGGAGGGCGGTCCGCCGTCACCGTCGACGCGACGGGCGCAGCAGCACCTCCTGGCTGACGGTTGCGAGGTGGGCGCCGTCGGCCGCGAACACGTGACCGACGCTCACGCCGCGGGAGCTGATCAGCCCGTGGCTCGTCGAGGCGTGGACGTGCCAGCCGTCGACCTCCACCGGGCGGTGGAACCAGATGGCGTGGTCGAGGCTCGCCGAGAAGAACTGGCGCTCCGGCGGAACGTCCCGGTCCCAGCCCGGCATCAGCGACACCACCGCCTCGGTCGGGAAGTCGTCGGAGATGTAGGCGAGCGCGCAGGCCTGTAGGGCGGGGTCGTCACCGATCGGCTTGGCCAGCCGGGCCCAGGCCCACAGCTCGCCTTGCACACGCGGCGCCACCCGCCGCTCGAAGATCTCGCTCCAGCTGTCGTCGCCCAGCTCCTCCGGCGGGGCCAGGTCCGGCATGGACGCGGTCTGGACGTCCGCGCCGGGCTCGTCGACCTGGAACGACGCCGTCAGGTTGAGGATCACGCCCACGGATTGGCGCGCCGTCACCCGGCGCGTGCAGAAGGACCGCCCGTTGCGGACGCGGTCGACCTCGAAGCGGATCGGTTCGGAGTGGTCGCCCGGTCGGATGAAGTACGCGTGGAGGGAGTGCACGCGGTAGGTGCCGGCCACCGAGAGCGTCGCCGCCCGGAGCGCCTGGGCGACGATCTGGCCGCCGTACAGCCCGCCCCACGGGTAGCGGGGACCTGCGCCCACCCACACGTCGGTGCCGTGAGCTTCCAGCGCCATCATCGTCACGAAGTCCACCGCGGCAGAGTTTCGGCGCCGGCGTGGGCCCGCCGCCAGACTGCCCACCAGCCCCATCGCAACGGATCGCACCGTCCGACCCGCCGCGAGCGGCGCGGACCCCGTCCCGCGCGATACACCATCGGGCCGTGCCAACGGTCCTCTCGATCCTCGCCTCGATCCCAAGCCCGAGCGACAACTCCATCAAGCTCGGCCCGCTGGAGCTGCGGGCCTACGGCCTCGCCATCGCCCTGGGTGTCATCGCAGCGGTCTGGATCGCCCGCCGCCGCTGGGCGGCCCGGGGTGGCGACCCCGACGACATCAGCAGGATCGCGCTGTGGGCGGTGCTCGCCGGGCTGATCGGCGCCCGCCTCTATCACGTGATCACCGACCACCAGCGGTTCGAGGGTCGCTGGCTCCACGTGTTCGCCGTGTGGGAGGGCGGCCTTGGCATCCCCGGCGGGCTGATCGCCGGTGTCCTGACCGGGGCCTACGTCGCCCATCGTCGCGGCCTGCCCGTCGCCCAGCTGCTCGACGTCGTCGCGCCCGCCCTGCCCGTCGCCCAGGCGATCGGCCGGCTGGGCAACTGGTTCAACCAGGAGCTGTTCGGCCGGCCCACCGACCTGCCGTGGGGACTGGAGATCGACCCTGCACACCGGCCGGCCGGCTACCTGGACGTCACGACATTCCATCCGACGTTCCTGTACGAGGCCCTGTGGAACCTGGCGCTCGCCGGGGGCCTCGTGCTGTGGGAGCGGCATCATCCCGGCAGCCGCCCCGGCCGCCTGTTCGCCATGTACGTCGCGGGCTACGCCGTGGGGCGGGCGTGGGTCGAGGCGCTGCGCATCGACCCCGCGACGCGGCTGTTCGGCGTGCGCTGGAACATCTGGATGAGCGCGATCGCCTTCTTCGCAGCGGTGGGCTGGCTGATCTTCGACTCGTGGCGGG
>DATFVX010000105.1:0-2035 GCA_035259985.1 Acidimicrobiales bacterium
CCCAACAGATGGTGTCGCCGTTCGGCGGGGACGGTGGTGCGGTCCTGGTCGATCCGAACAACGCCGACCGGGCGGTGAACGAGTACGTCTTCATGACGATGGCCCGGACCCAGAACGGTGGGCGTTCGGACGGGACGACCCGGTCGTACACGACGATCACGCCGACGTGCGCCTCGTTCATCGCGATCGAGTTCAACCCGAACCCGTGCGATCCGAACCCGAGGTTCATCGCCCCGTACCTGTCGGATCCGAAGAACCTCGACCATTGGGTGGCCGGTGGCCAGATGGTCTGGGACAACCAGAGCAAGGGCTGGGACACCGTCTGCAACAACACGACCTGTGACTGGAAGATCGTGCGTGACCTCGGGGCGGGGTCACAGACGACCAGCCTCGGCGTCTCGGGGGCGACGATCTATGCCGGCTGGTGCGGCAACGGATGCAACCCCGGCGGCGCCCAGCCGTTCAAGTCCGGGATCGACACGAACTTCGGCGGGACGTGGCATCGCGTCGACGTCCCCAACCTGCCGAACCGCATCCCGACCTCGTTCTGGGTCGATCCGGCCGACGACGCCCACGTGATCGTCACGTATGGCGCGTTCTCCCGCCGCTGGATCCCCGGCGGCGGTGTCGGGCACGTGTTCGAGTCGCACGACGGTGGCGCCACCTGGGCAGATCGCTCCGGCGACCTGCCCGATGCCCCGGTGAACGACGTGGTGGTCAACGCCGGTCAGCTCTACGTGGGCACCGATGTCGGTGTGTTCGCCACCAGCGTCGCCCACCCCGGAGCGTGGAGCCGCGTCGGGACGAACCTCCCGAACGCGTCGACCAACGACCTCGTCGTGGCCCCCGGGCAGGACTACGTCCTCGCCGCCACCCATGGTCGCGGCCTCTGGAGCTTCGCAACCCCGGCCTGACAGGCCCTGCGCAGTCAGTCCACGGTGCTGATCGGCCGCCGGATGCGCCGGCGGCCGATCAGCTGGACGAGCGGCTCACTCGGTATCGGGCGATACCGAGGGCAACGGCGCCCCACGGTCGAACGCGGATATCTTGACGCGGGTGACGGGAGCGGCGCGGCCGGTGGTCGTGGGCATCGCCGACCACAGCGGCTGGGCCAACCTGGTGACGATCGGCGCCGGCCCGGACGGCGCACCGCTCGTG
The DNA here is from genome assembly GCA_035259985.1 of Acidimicrobiales bacterium. Lineage (GTDB taxonomy): Bacteria > Actinomycetota > Acidimicrobiia > Acidimicrobiales > VFJN01 > DASQUK01. Next base: position 1,159 of record DATFVX010000105.1, read on the forward strand.
GTCGACCGCCGGCGCTACGACATCGTCGGCCCGGACGACGTGCGCCAGCCGTACCACGCGGCCGCCGGCCTCGACGAGGCCGAGGCCGAGGCGCTGGTGGCATCGGTGGGCGACGTGGCGGCCGCGGGGGCGCGGGCGGCGCTGGCCGACCTGGCCGGCCTCCTCGCGGCCCGCGGGGACGGCGACGGCGGACCGGCGACGATCGTGGCGCTGGCGATGCGGTCCGGCAGCGATCGGGCGCTCCCGTCTACCATGGCGGGGATCCTGGCCCGCCACGCGGCGATGCACATGGCCGAGGGCGAGCTGTACCGCGAGGCCTGGGCGGCGGCCGCCGACGAGCGGGGCGTGCCCGTGGCGCTCCACCCCCGGGGCGAGGCGGAGTCCCTGGCGGCCGCGGCGCTGGGCACCACCGCCGATCGGCTGGCTGGCCTGCTGGCCGCCCTCGGGCAGCCGCTCGGTCCGCCGTGGCGCGCCGAGCACAAGGAGGCGGCCGCGGCCGCCCTCGGCGAGCTGGCCGAGCACACCCGCCTCGCGCTCCCCCGGTTCTGACGGTTGGTCGAGCGCTCGCCCCCGGCGCAGCTCCAGTGCGACGCCTCTCCACCAGTGCCCGCAGCCGATGCTCCGCATGGCGGCCAGCAGCTTTCCGTGGATCGTCCGGAGGGTGACCGCGGCTTGGTCAGCCATGGGTGCGACGCCTGGTGGCGGTGGCGGCGAGCTCCGCTCGGGTGGAGACGCCCAGCTTCGTGAAGACGTGGCTCAGGTGCGTCTGCACGGTGCGCTTGGAGATGAACAGCCGGTCGCCGATCTGGGGATTGGTCAGGCCTTGGGCTACGAGCCCGACGATCTGTAGCTCAGTCGGGGTCAGGCTGTTCCATCC
>DATFVX010000106.1:0-3157 GCA_035259985.1 Acidimicrobiales bacterium
GGGGCACTTGTATCGAACTTGTACAGCCTAGGGGGGTCCCCGTTTCCGGCGGTCCCTCACGTTACGTTTTCGCGGTCGCCCGTCAGGCACGACCGTCCTCAGGGGCGTACCTACCAGCCAGGGAGCGGCCGTGGCGTCGAAAGGAGGAATCGCCGTCCTGGTGTTGTTCGGCCTGGCCGCACTCGCGTCAGCGGACTCCAGCTGCCAGAACAACGGTGACAACGACTTCGACTTCGACGGCCAGAACGCGTCGACGTGTGATGGCGTGGTGGTGATCCAGTCGGCATCGGCCTCGGCGTCGGTGCCGGGGAACACCTCCCTGATCTCTTCGGACAGCTCCGTCAGCTGCGTCATGCACGAGGGCAGCGGCAACGACGAGGCAGTCACCGCGCTGCAGACCGCGCTGGTGCAGTGCAACGGCCAGAGCGTCACCATCGACGGCAACTTCGGGGCCGCGACCACCCAGGCAGTCGCGAACGTCCAGCGGCAGCACGGGCTGCCCGCAGACGGCGCCTACGGCCCCGCCACACTGGAGGTGATGAGCTGGCCCACGGGCTCGGGAGGTTGCGTCTCGAGCGTGTCGGTCAGCTCGGTCGTGGTCGACGAGGCGTCCTGACCCGCAAGGGCCGACAGCGCCGGGCTTGCGGCCCACACGCACCGGCGGAACCATGCGCCCGTGTCCAGGGTCCCGATCGACGACCCCCGCGACCCCCGGATCGCCCACTTCGTGGGCCTGCGTGACCCCGAGCTGGCGCGCCGGGCGCCCGCCGGCGAGCCGGGCGCGTTCATCGCCGAGGGCGACCTGGTTGCGGAGCGTGCAATCCGCGCCGGCTACGCGCTCCGGGCGGTGCTGGTCGACGCCACCCGCACCGATCCGCTGCCGCCGGGGGTCGGCGCCGACGTGCCCGTCTACGCCGCCGCCCCGGTGGTCCTGCAGCGCATCACCGGCCTCGGCGTCCACCGCGGCCTGCTCGCCTGCTTCGACCGCCGCCCGCCCCGACCGGCTGCCGAGGTCCTGAGCGGCGCCCGCCGCGTGGTGGTGCTCGAACGGGTGAGCAACCCCACCAACCTCGGCGTCGTCCTGCGGTCGGCGGCCGGGCTGGGCATGGACGCCGTGCTCCTCGATCCCACGTGCAGCGACCCCCTCTACCGCCGCACGGCGCGGGTGGCGATGGGCGAGGGCTACGGGTTCCCCTGGGCCTGGGTCCCGCGGCTGCCAGGCGGCCTGGACGTCCTCCGGGCGCACGGCTTCAGCCTGATCGCCCTCACCCCCGACGCCGGCGCCGTGCCCCTCGACGAGCTTGCCCTGGACGGCGCCGGCGACCCCGGCAGCGACCGGGTGGCCCTCCTGTTCGGGGCCGAGGGGCCCGGGTTGTCGCCCGAGACGCTGGCCGCCGCCGACGTCCGGGCCGGCATCCCCATGCGGGGCGGCGTCGACTCGCTCAACGTGGGGGTGGCGGCGGGCATCGCGTTCTGGGTGCTGGGCAGGCCCGGAGACCACCGGGCTCGGCGGCCCGGAGCCGCCGGCGAGCGAAGCCCCGCAGACACTTGACCGCTGGGTCAGGATCGGCGCTAGCGTCGGGTACCCACGCTCCACCCCAGGGGGTTCCGCCGTGCAGGTCCACGACAAGCTCTACATCGACGGCGCCTGGGTGCCGTCCACCGGATCGGACACGATCGACGTCCACGACTCGACCAACGGCGAGGTCATCGCCCAGGTCCCCGCGGGCACGCCCGAGGACGTCGACGCCGCCGCGAACGCCGCCCGCGCCGCCTTCGAATCGTGGTCGCAGACCACGCCCGAGGAGCGGGCCAAGTACTGCACGCGCATCGCGGAGGGCCTTGGCACCAGGATGGACGAGATCGCCACCGTGGTCACCCGCGAGGCCGGCATGCCGAAGTGGCTGAGCCTCATGATCCAGGCCGGCCTGCCCATCAACTCCTTCAACACGGCCGCACAGCTGGCGGAGAGCTACGAGTACGAGACGCAGCTGGGCAACAGCGTCATCCGGCGGGAGCCGGTGGGCGTGGTGGGGGCCATCACGCCGTGGAACTACCCGCTCCACCAGATCGCAGCCAAGGTCGCCTACGCGATCGCCGCCGGCTGCACGGTGGTGCTCAAGCCGAGCGAGGTCGCGCCGCTCGACGCGTTCATCCTGGCCGAGGTGATCAACGACGCCGGCCTGCCCGCCGGGGTGTTCAACCTGGTCATCGGCACCGGGCCGGTCGTCGGCGAGGCCATCGCCGGCCATCCCCGGATCGACATGGTGTCGTTCACCGGGTCCACCCGCGCCGGCAAGCGGGTGGCCGAGCTCGCGGCGCAGTCCCTGAAGCGAGTGGCGCTGGAGCTCGGCGGCAAGTCGGCCAACGTGCTGCTCGACGACCTCGACGACGAGACGTTCGAGAGGGCCGTGCGCGACGGCGTCTTCAAGTGCTACCTGAACCAGGGCCAGACCTGCACCGCGCTGACTCGCATGCTGGTCCCGGCGTCCCGGGTCGCCGACGCCGAACGCATCGCCGCCGACGAGGTCGCGGCCAACTTCCAGCCGTCGGACCCGTTCGCCGACGGTGCCCGGCTCGGGCCGCTGTCGAGCCAGGCTCAGGTCGAGCGGGTGACCGGCTACATCCAGAAGGGCATCGACGAGGGCGCCAAGCTGGTGACCGGCGGTCCCGAGCGGCCCGAGGGCTTCGAGCAGGGCTACTACGTGCAGCCGACGGTGTTCTCCGAGGTCCGCAACGACATGACGATCGCCCAGGAGGAGATCTTCGGCCCGGTCCTGTCGATCATCGCCTACGAGGACGAGGACGAGGCGGCCCGCATCGCCAACGACTCGGTCTACGGCCTGTCCGGCGGCGTGTGGTCCTCCGACGCCGAGCGGGCCCAGGCCTTCGCCCGGCGGATTCGCACGGGGCAGATCGAGGTGAACGGCGGCGCCTTCAACCCGAGTGCCCCGTTCGGTGGCTTCAAGAACAGCGGTTACGGTCGGGAATACGGCCAGCACGGCTTCGAGGAGTTCCTCGAGATCAAGGCGATGCAGCTCTAGGGCTGCGGCGGACGCCCACCACCGGCAGGGAGCGCCCCCGGGCGCTCCCTCGCCGCGTCTTTGAAGGAAAATCGGTGCCCAGCACCGGAAATCCTTCAAAGACATGGTCTGGC
>DATFVX010000107.1:0-10759 GCA_035259985.1 Acidimicrobiales bacterium
GACGTCTCGGGCGCGGTGGTGGTCGTCGACGAGGTGGTGGTCGTTGTCGACTCGTCGTCCGACGAGTCCCCGGACGAGCCCGTGAGCAGCTGGTTCGCCTGCGCCACGAGCTCGCGCGCCTGGGCCAGGCGCTGCCCGAACGTGGCGAAGTCGCCCTGCCGCAACGCCGCGTCGGCCTGGTCGAACAGGGTGTCGGCCTGTGCGAGCAAGCGCGCGGCTTCGTCGTTCGCCGTGCCCCCCTGCTCGGGTGGTGGCTGCGCCTCCGCGGGTGGTGGCTCGCCCTCCGCGCCGGGGCGTTCCTGCGTCGCCACGCGTTCGCCGAAGAGTGCCACCAGCGCCTCCCGCAGCGTGTCCTCGATGACCACGGTGTCGCCGTAGTTGACGATGACCTTTTCGAGCTGGGGGAGCTGGCGGGTCTCGTCCTCGGACATGACGTAGAACGGCTGGACGTAGAGCAGCGCGTTGTCCACCGGCACCAGCAGCAGGTTGCCGTAGAGCACCTCCGAGCCCCGCTGGCCCAGCTCCGTCTGGTCCCTGGCGACGTTCTCGTCGGCGCGGATGGCCGCTGCCGCCAGGCCGGGGCCGTCCGGTAGGGCGTTCGACGGCAGCTGGTAGACGACCAGCTGGCCGTAGTTGACGGGGTCCATGCGCGCCGCCATGAAGGCCGTCAGCTTCTGGCTGCGGTCGTCCTCGCTGAAGGGGACGAACGGGCGCATCAGCACCATCTCCGCCTCGCGCGACACCTGGCCCGAGTCGTTGGGGAGCTGGAGCAGCTGGTAGTAGGGCGCGATGCGGGGCGCCTGCGCCCCCGTGACCTGCCCCTGCTCGTTGGTGACCTGCGTGGACGGGTCGGCGCCGGCCGTTCCCGGGTCCCGGGCCACCCGCCAGGCGTCGTTCTGGTTGAAGAACTCGTCCGGGTCGTCGAGGTGGTAGCGGCCGTAGGCGGACGTCTGGATGCGGAACAGGTCCTCGGGGTAGCGCAGGTGGGCCTGCAGTTCCTGTGGGACTTCGTCGTCGCTGAACAGGTCGGGGAAGGCGTCCCGGTAGGCGTTGATGATCGGGTCGTCCTTGTCCATCACGTAGAACGTGACCGTCCCGTCGTACGCGTCGACCGTCGCCTTGACCGAGTTGCGGACGTAGTTGAACCGGTGGTTCAGGCCGCTCGACGCTGCCACCTGGTCGGTGTCGGCCATCTGGGCGTAGGGGTACCGGGACGTCGTCGTGAACAGGTCCACTACCCACTGCACCCGGCCGTCGACCAGCACCGGGTAGGGGTCGTTGTCGGCCTGGAGGAAGGGCGCCAGCTTCGTCACCCGGTCCACCACGTCCCGCACGTACACGACCCGGGAGCGGTCGGTCATGAAGTCGGAGATGAGCGGGTTGAGGTCGCCGAACCGCAGGGCGAACGCAACCCGGCGCACCACCGAGTTGGCCTTGACGCCGTCGGCACCGTCGTACGTCGTGAAGTTGGTGTCGCCGTCCTCGTTCTGGTAGTCGATCTCGTCGCGATTGGTGTCGACCACGATGTAGCCGTCGAGGTTCTCGCCGAAGTAGATGCCCGCCTTGTCGAGCGAGAGGCCCTCGGCCTCCCTCTGCGGGATCTCGCCCAGCACGAACTCGGGCTCGTTGCCCTCGGCCGCGTTGGACGGCGCCATCACGACGCCGTAGCCGTGGGTGTAGGCGAGGTGCGCGGCCTCCCACGAGTCCCCGGGCACGCCGTCGGGGTTGATCGTCCGGACGCCGATGTTCACCTGTGTCGGCTGCCCGCCGATCGAGTAGCGGTCGACGTCGACGTCGTTGATGTCGTAGAAGTTGCGGATCCGCTGCAGCTGCTCGAACGTCTGGCCCGACAGCCGGGCGGCCGGGTCCCAGAGGCGGATGTTCCGGACCGTCGGCTCGGAGCCGGAGAGCTGCACAGCGTTGGCGTCGGTCTGGGGGACGAACCGCTGGGTCGTGACGTCGGACAGCCCGAGCGCGGCCCGCGTCGCCTCGATGTTGCGCTCGATGTACGGGCGTTCCCGGGCCGACTCGTTGGGTTCGACCTGGAATCGCTGGACGTACTGGGGGTAGATGCCCCCCGCCACCACCGCCACGAACATCCACAGGCCCACGGCGACGGCCGGGAGCGTCCAGCCGCGGCGGAAGATGTTGACGACGAACAGCGCCGCCGCGCACAGGGATATGAGCACCAGCAGGTTGAGCGCGGGCAGCTGCGCCTTCACATCGGTGTAGCTGGCACCGTCGACGATGCCCCGGGTGGAGGTCGTGAGCTCGAAGCGCTGCAGCCAGTAGTCGGCCGTCTTGACCAGCGCCAGCACGGCGAGGAGCACCGACAGGTGGGCCTTCACCTGCGGCGTCACCCGCGGCGACGGTGGCTGAACCCGGATGCCACCGTTGAGGTAGTGCGCCACCGCCGTGACGATGATGACGATCAGCAGCGACGCGAACAGCCAGTCGACCACGAACGACAGGAACGGCAGCCGGAAGACGTAGAAGCCGATGTCGTTGTGGAACTGCGGATCCTCGACGCCGAAGTTGCCGCCGTTGGTGAACAGGATCCAGGAGTTCCACTCCGACGACACCCCCGACCCGGCGATGATCGCCAGCAGCACGCAGATGATGATCCGCAGCCAGCCCATGCGGTCGTCGACGATGTCGTGGTACCGCTCGAGCAGCTCGTCCTCCGGGCCGGCCATCCGGAACGGCGGCGCGATGCGATCGGCGATCAGCAGGTTGGACCAGGCCAGCAGGAAGAAGCCGACCATGAAGATGAGCGCCAGGCTCAGCTTCGCCCCGAGGATCCCCCGCCAGACGCCGGTCTGGTCGAGTGAGTCGAACCACAGGAAGTCGGTGTAGAAGCCGGCGATGCCCCGCAGCGACGTGAGCAGCACGAACGCGGCGATGACGCCGACGATGAGGAGCGTGCGCCCGCGCCTGCCGTTCTTGCGCCGGGGCGCTCGGCGCGGCAGGTCGTCGGGGGCTCGCATGAGGGCCGAGCCTACCGACAGCTGTTCGGATGGTTGGAAGCGGGGCCTATCCGGCGCGGCCCGATCGGGCTTCGCCGGGCCCGCCGGACCCGCCGCCCATGCCTACCGGAACCACCAGGCAGCGGCAGTCCGGATGCGCCGGCGAGCACAGCACGCCCGTCGGGAACGCCTCCCCCTTGCGGACGCCGCTCGCCAGGGCGTTGTCGTCGGCGTCGGGGCAGGCCTCGCCGGCCCGGTCCACGAGCCATCGCAGCTCCGCATCCGACGGCGTCGCCTCGTAGACGCCCCAGGCGTACGCGGCTGCGGCGTAGTGCCGCACGGCCGCACCGATCCGCTGCCCCTTCCACTCGCGATACAGCGACCGGAGCCGCTCTGTCACCTCTTCGAGGTCGCCGTCGCACTCGTCGAACGCCCGGGCGATCCGCTCTCGCATGGGCTCCACCAGGGACTGGCCCAGCTCGTTCGCCAGGGCCGTGCACGACCCTCGGACCTCACGGTGCACGCTCGCAGCCCCCGACACGGCCGCGACGTCGAGCTCCGGCAGGGCGGCCGCGGCGTAGCGCTGGGCATGCTCGGCGGCGGCGGGGACCACGTCGTCCACGCTGGCGGGGTGGTCGCGGCGCAACAGGTCGAACACCTCGTTCTGCTCGTCGGCGAGGACGCGCTTGAGCCGGCGACCGAGCTCCCGCTCGACCGGTCCGAGGTGGGTGTCGCGGTCGTGGAGGACCGCCGCGTCGGGATCGAGCTCGTCCGCCTCGGCGCCCCCGTCTTCGCCGCCGGCCGCGACCGCGACGTCCGCGCTGTCTTGGGGATCGTCGATGACGGCGACGGCGGTGGCGCCCACCCCGAGCGTCTCGTTGCCGTCCGCGGCGCCGGATGACGGCGCCCCGCGATCGGCCTTGAGCCGCGCGAAGAGCTCCTCCACCTGGTCGTGGTCGTCGCCCGCGGCGGCGATGCCCCCCGGACGGTCGGTCACCGGGTCCGCCGCCTCCAGGTCGCCGACGTCGGCGTCACCGGTGTCCCGGACGCCGACGCCGGCGTCACCGGTGTCCCGGACGCCGGTGTCGGCCTCTGGGGGGTGATCGCCGGCGGCGTAGGGGGCGTCGCCCCCGACCGCGTCAACCTCGGAGTCCCGCTCGCCATCATCGAGGTCGTCGTCGACACCGCGGCCGCGCTCGACGGGGCGGTCGGCCACCTCGGTGACGATCGCTGCCGCCTCGAGCGCCTCGGCGACGGTCGCCGACGCCTCCGACGGCTCCGGCTCGGTCGGCGGCTCGTCCGCCGGACGGCGGCGGAACGGCCAGATGCTCTTGCGCTCCCCGGCGTCCCCACCGGCCGTCCGGCGGGGTAGCCCCGCCTCCTGGTCGGCGAGCTGGTGGTCGGCCGCCTCCAGCCGGCCGTCGATGAGGGCATCGATCTCGTCGACGTCCACGTCGTCGAGGCCGTCGAGGTCCTCCACCAGGCCCGCCATGCGCGCCACGGTGAGCTCGGCCTCCAGCTCGTCGACCGACGGTTCGGGCGCCTCGCTCACGCGCCGCGCCGCCGATTCGCTGGCGAGCTTGGCCTGCGGCAGGGCGACGGTCAGCTCGCCGGTGGCCTCGTCGACGGTCCGGCGCACCACCGCGTAGGCAGCCAGGAGGCGCTCGCGGGCGGCGTTCAGGCGTTCGAGCTGCTCCTTGGCCGTCCGGCGACGGCGCGCGAGGTCGCCGAGCATCCGCTCCCGCACCGCCTGGGCCTCGGCGACGAGCTGCCGGCCCTGCTCGCGGGCCGTGTCCCGGAGCCGGTCAGCGTCCGCCTCGGCGCCCGCCCGGGCCTGCTGGCCTTCGGCCAGCATCCGCTCACGCTCGACCTCGGCGGCGCGCCGGATCTCGCCCGCCAGCTCCTGCCCCTCGGCCCGCCGCCGCTCGAGGATCGCCTCGGCGTCGCGGTGCAGCTGCTCGGCCTCGGACACGATCTCGCGCCTGCGATCCGCGGCGTCGCGCTCGGCCTGCTCGAGGACGGTGTGCGCTTCACCCTGGGCGTCCCGGATCATCCGCCCGGCCGACTCCTCGGCCTTCGCGCGGATGTCGCCGGCCGCCTCCCGCGCAGCCTCGAGGACCCGTGCCGTCTCGGCCCCGAGCAGCTCGACCAGCCGGTGCTCGTCCAGCTGCTCGGCGAGCTGGGCCCTGGCCTCGGCGCGCTCCGCCCGGTCGAGCTGGTGCGCCTCGTTCCGCTGGAGTCGCCCGACGACCTCGGACAGGTCGTGGAGGAAGGCACGCACCTCCGTGGGGTCGTAGCCCCTCCGGACGGTCGAGAAATGCCGGCGGGCGATGCCCGTAGCATCGAGGGGAGAAGGCTCGGGCGGCATGAACCCCGATCGTATGACTCCCACCCGGCGCGCGCCGAGGGTCGATTTTCCCGACGCTCAGGGTGGCGACGCGCGCGTGGAGTGCCGTCTCAGCCGTTCGACGGGGCGGGTTTTGGCAGCTCGTCGACGTTTCCGCCCAGGTCGCGGAGGGCGGCGAGCGCTTCGTCGAGCGTGTCCACGGCGATGACCTCGACGTCGCCGGCGTGCCGCCGGGCGGCCTCGTAGTCGGCGGTCGGCACCAGGAAGGCGTCGTATCCCTGGGCCCGCACCGCCGCCGCCTTCTGTCCGGTGCCGCCCACCGGGCCCACCGTGCCGTCGCTGCTGATGGTCCCCGTGACCGCCACATCTGCGCCGCCGGTCAGGTCGCCCGGGGTCAGGTCGTCGATGATCGCCAGCGTGAAGGCCAGCCCCGCCGACGGTCCGCCGACGTCGCCGGTGTCGATGGTGACGTCGACGGGAAAGTCGAAGTCGATGCCCCGGCCGGTGACCTCGATGCCGATGATTGCCCGGCCGGGGTCGTCGGGATCGGCGCCCAGGGCCAGCTCGACGTCGTGGGGCTGCGATCCGCTGGGAGGCTCGATGGTGATCGTCACCTCGTCCCCGGGGCTGTCGCCGGCGAGCAGGCGCGTCAGGTCGTCGGGCTCGTCGAGCATCTCGCCGTTCACGGCCGTGATGGTGTCGCCGGGCTCGAGCACGCCGTCGGCGGGGAGGTCGGGCAGCACGTTGACCACGGTCTCGCCGGTGATGCTGACGGCGACGGGGTGGCCGAGCCGTTCGAGCGCAACCTGGGTGGCGACCTGCTTGGACGTGTCCATCATCTGCAGGTTGAGGTTGCGGTTCTCCTGGGCGTTGCGATCGCCGAGCACCTTGTCGCGCGGGAACACGTCGACGTCGTCGTCGAGCCAGCCCGTGAGCATGTTGAGCAGGGTCGCCTGGCGCAGCGAGACCGTGGTGTAGCTGATGGTGCCGTCGGACGGGAACGTCTCCTCGTCGGCGATCGTGATCAGCGGCTCGGTGTCGCGCACGCTGCCGGGCCGGTAGGCGTAATACGGCAGCGGAACCGTGACGGCGCCGACCACGAACGCCACGAGCAGGACCGTGAGCGCGATCGGCCAGATGCGCCGGCGGCGGCGCGCCGGTCGGGACCCATCCCCCGAGGGGCCATCGGGGGGAGAATCTGGCTCCTGCGGCCCGGGCGCGGCGTCGATCGGCGGGCCCTCGGTGCTCTGGTCACGAACCGGGTTGGGAATCTCGTCCGGGGGGTGAGAAGTGGGTTCAGGCGGCATTAGCATCCGGTTCGCGTGGCCTTGGTAACACTCTGCGTGTTGATCGTCGGAGGGGGCGTCTTGGCCGTTGCGGTCGAGAGGCTTGCGGCCAGTGCCGACCAGCCTGCCATGGGAAGCGGCGAACGCCCCAGCGCCCGGGCCCACTCGCGGGGCGTGGCGCAGCGCGTCCGGGAGCAGGCCACGGCGGGGACCCAGGCGGTCGGCCGCGGCGCCGTCCGGTGCTGCGATCGCTCCGGCCTGGCACTCGCCTACGGCACGGACGCCATGGGACGCACTAGTCTCCACGTGGCCCGCTCTGGCCTGCAGGCCGTCGCGGTCGCCGGCCGGGCGACGGGCCACGCTGGAGCCCAGACCGGGCGGACAGTCCGGACTGCCAGCATTCGGGCCGGGCGAGCGACAGGAAGAGCGAGCATGCGGGCCGGAGACGCCACGGGACGAGCGAGCATGCGAACCGGTCGAGCCACCGGGCATGCCGGGGCCCGCGCCGGCCGCCGGGCAGGCGCCGCGGCGCGGAGCGGCGGCGCTGCGGTCGCAGCCACCGCCGCGACGATCGGGGCGACCACGGCGGCGGCGATCGGGGCCGGCAAGGCCCGCACCGCCGCGCTCGTCCGCCGCGCCGCTGCGGCCACGCACCGCTCGGGCGCCCGGACGGCGGCCGGCACCGCCGGCGCGGTGCGGCGGGGTGGAGGCCGGGCGACCGGCGCCACCCGGCGGGGGACACGCCGGGCGGCGGACGCGACCAGGCGGGCCGCGACCCACCTGGTGCCGGACCCGGTGGCCCTGCCCGAACCGTCGTCGGATGGTCACCACGGCGTCGAGCCGGAGCCGGTGCGCGTGTCGGAGTCGGCACGCGAGCCCGAACCGGTCGGCGCCGCCCCCGACCGCACGGCTGCGGCGCTGGTCGCCGTGCCGGCGGCCCGCCCGACCGAGGTCGGCGCGCTCGACGACGCGCGGCGCCCCGCGCCCCGGCGCCGGCCGCAGCAGGGACAAGTGGTGCCCCTCAGGCCCCGGGCGACCACCCGGCTCAAGGCGACGGGCGAGCTGCTGATCCTGGTCGCCCTGCTCGGCGTCGTCGTCTCGAGCCTCATCGTTGCCGCCGCCGTGGCCGGAAACCACGTGCTGAGCGGGCTCTGACATAGACCCCGAGACACGCGAGGCCATGCCCCGGCAGGTGCCCGACGCCGTGGCTCGCCGGCGGGCTGCGGCGCTGGCCGGACACCGGGGCGACGTCGCCGGGGCCCGGTCCTACCTCGCCGACGCCGAGCCTTCGGTCCGGGCCACGGCCCTCGGCGCCCTCGCCCGCGCCGGGTCGCTGGCAGTCACCGACGTCGCCGCCGCCCTGCTGGACCCGTCGCCCGTCGTGCGGGCCCGCGCCGCCGAGCTGGCCGCGACCTTGCCCGGGAACGTCGACCCGCCGCTGGCCCCCGTCCTCGACGACGCCGACCCCGCCGTGGTCGAGGCGGCGGCGTGGGCGTCGGGCGAGCGCCGGCCTCCGGAACCGGGGGTCGTGGCGGTGCTCGCGGCTGTGACGACCGGCCACGTCGACCCGATCTGCCGGGAGGCCGCGGTCGCGGCGCTGGGCGCCATCGGCGACGCCGCCGGCCTGCCGGCGATCCTGGCGGCCACGGCCGACCGGCCCGCAATTCGACGCCGGGCGGTCCTGGCGTTGGCGCCGTTCGACGGACCCGACGTCGAGGCCGCCCTCCAGCGGGCGCTCGCCGACCGCGACTGGCAGGTCCGCCAGGCCGCCGAGGACGTGAGCCGCTAACGGCGCGGCCCGTCGCGCCTCAAGCGCCGGCCCAGGTCGACTCCCAGGCGCCGAGCTCGGCCTCGAAGGATGTGCGGAGCCCGGGCGGCGCGAACGACGCACCCATCGCTCGCCGCTGCAGCGCCGCCAGCCCGCCGGCATCGACACCGTGATGCTCGGCCACGAGGCCGAGCTCGCGCTCGAGCGTGGTCGAGAAGTAGCCGGGATCGTCGGTGTTGACCGACACGTTCATCCCGAGGCCGATCATTTCGCCGATCGGGTGATCTGCGATCGAGGGTGCGGTGACGCCGAGCAGCACATTGGAGGTGGGCGCCACCTCCAACGGCACCTGCTCGTCGATCAGCCGCCGCACCAGCTCGCCGTCCTCGAGGGCGCGGACGCCGTGTCCGAGCCGCAGGGCGTGGAGGCTGTCGAGGGCGCCGGTCACGCTGGCCGGCCCCGCCGCCTCGCCGGCATGGACCACCGCCGGGACGCCGGCCGCCCGTGCCCGGGCGAACGTGTCGGCGTAGAGCTCGGGCGGCCACTCCGCCTCCGGCCCGCCGAGCCCCATCGCCACGGCGCCGGAGGGGGCATCCGCGCCGGCCAGCAGCGCGGCCGTCAGGTGGTCGTCGGGAAGCTCCTGGCCCCGGGAGATGTCCACGATCCAGCGGACCTCGACGCCCCGGGCCGCGGCCCGGCGCTGGGCCTCGTCGAGCGCCGCGGCGTACGCAGCCTCGCCCCAGCCCCCGGTGCGCACGTGATGGACCGCCGTGGTGGTGACCTCCGCCCATCGGACGCGCTGGCCCGCCAGCTCCTGGGCCAGGGCGTCGCCGCAGGTGACCAGGTCGTCGGGGGTGCGCAGCACCGCCAGGCCGGCGCGGAACAGTTCGATGAAGTGCAGGAAGTCTCGGAACCGGTAGCGCTCGGCCAGCTCCGCCTCGGACTCGACCCCGAGCTCGACGCCGTTGCGCTCGGCGAGCGCCAGCACCGTCGAGGGGCGCATGGAACCCTCGAGGTGGACGTGGAGCTCCACTTTCGGCAGGGCGGCGATGGCCTCGGCGGGAACGGCGCCGGGGGCGCGGCCGGGGGTCGGACCCGGCACCGCTAGCGGGCCGCGCCGTGCGAGGCCTGCAGCACGCCCCGGCAGCCGCGGCACCGCGCCCGCCAGCCGGTCGGGGTGACCTGCACCGTGAGCCGGCGACCGCAATCCACGCAGAAGCGCCAGGGCTCGTAGGCGCCGGAGCAGCCCGGGCACTCCTCCACGGGCGCCCCGCACCCGGAGCAGTGGCGCCACGTGGCGGGCGCCGGGAGGGTCGACGGGGCGGAACTCGTCATGCCTAGATCACCTTCGACAGCGTGCCGATGGGCATGCGCAGCTTGTCGAGCATGACGAGGTCCTCCTGCGGCGCCCGGCCCAGCGTCGTGAGGTAGTTGCCGACGATCAGGGCGTTGATGCCCGCGGTCATCCCCATCTCCTGCAGGTCGCCGAGGGTGACCTCCCGGCCGCCGGCGTAGCGGAGGATCACGTCCGGCAGCGCCAGGCGGAACAACGCGATCCAGCGGATCGCCTCCAGCGCCGCCACCAGCGGGCGGCCGGCGAGCGGCGTGCCGGGACGGGGATCGAGGAAGTTGAGCGGCACCTCGGCGGGCCCCACCTCCCGCAGCTGCCCGAGGAGCTCGATGCGCTGCTCGTCGGACTCGCCCATCCCCAACAGGACGCCGCAGCACAGCTCCATCCCGTGGCGCCGGACGAGCCGGCAGGTGTCGAACCGCTCCTCCCAGCTGTGGGTGGTGACGATGTGCGGGAAGTGCGACCGGGCGGTCTCGAGGTTGTGGTTGTAGCGGTGGGTCCCGGCCTCCGCGAGCCGGCGTGCCTGGCCGTCGTCGAGGATGCCGGCGCTCACGGCCACATTGAGGCCCGTCTCCCTGCGAACCAGGGGCACGACGTCCTCGAGATGCGCCATCAGCCGCTCGTCGGGGCCGCGCACGGCGTAGACGAGGCAGAACTCGCTCGCGCCGAGGGCTGCGGTCTCCCTGGCGGCGGCCACCACCTCGTCGTGGCGGAGCAGGGGGACGGCCTTCACCGGCGAGTCGTAACGCGCGGACTGCGAGCAGAACTGGCAGTCCTCCGGGCACCCACCCGTCTTGGCCGACAGGATCCCCTCGACCTCGACCGCGTCGCCGCACCGGGCGAGGCGCACCTCGTGGGCGAGTGCGGCCAGCCCGCGGACGTCGGCGCCGGGCACCGCCGCCAGCGCCGCCAGCTCGTCGAGCGCCAGGGGCCGCCCGTCGTCCAGCAGCGCCCGCCGGGCGTCGGCGAGAAGTTCGGTCGTGGCAGGCACGGCCGGTGACGCTAGCCGCCCCCCGAACCACCCCGAACTTGCGGCGGCTA
>DATFVX010000108.1:0-13964 GCA_035259985.1 Acidimicrobiales bacterium
CAGCCGGGTGGTGACCCCGGCGAGGTCGTCGCCAAGCTCCCGGACGGTGTCGCCGAGCGGGGCCGAGGCCACGAGGGCGGTGGCGCCGCAGTCGGCCACGATGTAGCCCGCCTCGGCTGCCGTGAGGTGCCAGTTGATCGGCGTGACGTAGAGCCCCGAGCGAAGGCCGGCCCACACGGCGTCGAAGAAGGCGGGCTCGTTGTCGAGCAGCACCGCGATGTGGTCGCCGGGCCGCATCCCGCGATCGCGCAGCACCAGGGCCAGGCGCGTCGACCCCTCGTCGAGCTCGCGATACGTGCGGGTCTCACCGCTCTCGGACATCACCAGCGCGACGCGGTCCGGCGTGGCGGCGGCGTGCGCTGCGGGATGCAGGCCGGCGGGGTCGATGCCTTCCAGGTCGTGTTCGCGGGAACGCGTCACGACGCGCCCTCGCCGCCGTCCGGCGCTGGCCCGAGCGTGAGCGTCAGCCCGGTGCGAGCCTCCGCCGCCACGACCAGGTCGCTCCAGTCGTGCTCGCCCAGGCCCCGCTCGACGGCGTCGGCGAAGACCTGGCGGATCGCCACCGCCACGGGCGCCGGGATACCGGACTCCGCTGCCAGGTCGTCGATCAGGCGGGCGTCCTTCGCCGCCAGGGTCACCGAGAACTGCGGGGGACGGCCACGCGTGTCGATGCCGTCGACGATGTGGTCCATGAAGAAGTTGGACGCGCCGCCCGTGCGCACGACGTCGATCGCCGTCCGGAGGTCGAGGCCGGCGGCGGCCGCCAGCGACAGCGCCTCGAGCGATGCCCAGATGGCGCTGAACGCCAGCAGGCTGTTGGCGAGCTTCATCGTGGTGCCGGCGCCGACGGGCCCCACGTGGAACGTCGCGCGCCCGAGCTTGTCGAGGATGGGCCGGCAGCGCTCCACGGCCTCGTCGTCGCCGCCGACCATGAAGACGAGGGACCGGTTCTGGGCGCCGATCGCGCCCCCGGTGAGCGGCGCCTCGACGAAGTGGCGCCCGCCGTCCCGGACCCGGGCGGCGAGCCCGCGGTTGGTCGCCGGGGCCGAGGTCGAGATGTCGAGCAGGATCGCCCCTGCAGCCGCCGCCGTGGTCCACTCGTCGGCGACGCCGGCGACCGCTTCCGGGCCGGGCAACGACGTGATCGTTATCTCGCTGGCCGCAGCCACGCTCGCCACGTCGCCGACTGCATCGGCACCCGCGACTGCGCGGGCGCGGTCGGGATCGACGTCGGTGACGGTGACGCCGTGGCCGTCGGCCACCAGGTTGGCGGCGATCGCCCCACCGATGTTCCCCAGTCCAATGACCCCGACGCGCTCCATGCACTCTCCTCCCTCGAGCTGGGCGAGCCGGAGCGTAG
Organism: Acidimicrobiales bacterium; assembly: GCA_035259985.1. GTDB lineage: Bacteria > Actinomycetota > Acidimicrobiia > Acidimicrobiales > VFJN01 > DASQUK01. The sequence continues at coordinate 1,361 of DATFVX010000108.1, forward strand.
CCCGATCGCCTCAAGACTTGACACGACTGTTAGGAGCAGCCTGTGGTCCGCCGCCCCACCCGCCGGCCGATCGAGGACGGCTACTTCACCATCCCGGATGAGCCGGGCGAGCCGCCGCGGCTGCTCGGAAGCCGGTGCCCGGCGTGCGGCGAGCACTTCTTCCCCCGGCGGGTGGTGTGCGCCCGCTGCCTGGCGGAGGGGTGCGACGACGTGCTGCTCGGCCCGCGGGGGCACGTCTACACCTGGACGTACGTCCACGTGCCGCTCTTCGCGAAGCGCGACCGCAAGGTGTCCTCCTACGGGGTGGCGCAGGTCGACCTACGGGAGGGCCCGCGGGTGCAGGGGATCCTCCTCGGCGAGAGCGACGACTTCCACATCGGCATGGAGGTCGAACTCGACCTCGAGGCGCTGGGGGAGGACGCCGAAGGCGACGAGGTCGTGATCTTCCGCTTCCGCCCCGTTGAGTCCGCACGCCCCGCCGCCGGGGGGAGCGGGGCGTGAGGATCGAGGGGGTGGCCGTCGCGGGCGTGGGGATGGTCCGCTTCGGCAAGCACCTCGACCGCAGCGGCCCCGACCTCGCGCGCGACGCGGCGCTGGCGGCGCTGCACGACGCCGGCATGTCGCTGGCCGACGTGGACGAGGCGTTCGTCGGCTACATCCAGCCGGCGTCGCTGCTCGGCATCAAGGCCGTCAAGGAGCTGGGCCTCACCGGGCTGCCGGTGACGCACGTCGAGAACGCCTCGGCCACGGGCCTCGTGGCGTTCCGGGAGGCGGCGTGGGCGGTGGCGTCGGGGCGGGCCGAGGTGGCGCTGGCCCTGGGGTTCGACAAGATGACCGACATGGCCCGCGGCGGCGGATCCGGGCGCGGCGCCGGGCGGGACCGCATCGACTCGACGATCCTCCCGGCGGCCTACTTCGCGCTCTGGGCCCAGCGGCGGATGCACGACCACGGCACCAAGCCCGAGCACTTCGCCGCCATCGCCGCCAAGAACTGGAACCACGGCGCCCTCTGCCCGTGGAGCGATCGCCGCCCCGACCACCGCGTGACCGCCGACGAGGTGCTGGCGTCGCAGATGGTGGCCGAGCCGCTGACCGCGATGATGGCCTGCCCCGCAGACGACGGTGCCGCGTGCGCCGTGCTGGCGTCCGCCGACCGCGTGAGGGCGCGCGCCGACGGGCGACGGCTCGTGCGGCCCGTGGCGTCGGCGCTCCAGACCGAGACCTACGCGCCCGGCCACACGTTCCTCGGGCCGGTGGTGGGCCCCGCGACCATGACCCGCGACACCGCCCGCGCCGCCTACGACGACGCCGGGCTCGGGCCGGGCGACATCGACGTTGCCCTGTGCCACGACGCGTTCGCAAACGAGGAGCTCGAGTACTACGAGCTGCTCGGGTTCTGCGCCGAGGGGGATGCTGAGCGCCTGGTCGCCGAGGGTGCCACGGCCCTGGGCGGGGCGATCCCGTTCAACACCGACGGGGGGCTGATCGCCCGGGGCCACCCCGGCGGTCCGACCGGGCTGGCGATGGTCCACGAGGTCGTCCAGCAGCTGCGCGGCGACGCCGGGGAGCGCCAGGTCGCGGGGGCGTCGACCGCCCTGGCGCACCTCGTCGGCGGCGGCAGCGTCTGCACGGTGAGCCTCTTCCAGGCGGACTGATGCCGGCCGAGCCCGACGCCGGGTCGAGCAAGAAGGGGAGACCAATGGAGTCTTTGAAGGAAAAATGGGGTATGAGCCCGAAAGATCTTCAAAGACGTGGTGGTGGCGGTGACCCCGAGTCGCTGAAGGGCCATGTCATCGCCGACAGCGACCTCCACGTGATGGAGCCGCCCGACCTCTGGCAGCGCTACATCGACCCGGCGTACGCCCATGCCGCGCCGGTCGGCCTGACCGAGATCCCCCGCGACATGCGGGTGCGGGTGAAGAACCACTCGGTGCTGCGCCTCGGGCGGGTGCGGCCGGTGCGGCAGGAGGGGCGCCGGAGCGGGTGGCGACCCGAGCACGACAGCGTCTACGCGGACGCCGAGGCGCGGGGTTGGGATCCGGCGTCGCAGATCGACGCCATGGATGCCGAGGGCCTGGACCTGGCGGTCCTGTTCCCGTCGCGGGGGCTGTTCGTGCTCGGCCTCGACTCCGTCGACATGGTCGGGCCCGACGGGCTCGAGCCCGACTACGCCAGCGCGATCGCCCGGGCCTACAACGACTGGCTGGCCGACTTCTGCGGCCACGCACCCGACCGCATGTACGGCGCCGCCATGGTCGCCCCGCACGACATCGACGGTGCCGTGGCCGAGGCCCGGCGCTGTGTCGACGAGCTGGGGTTCCGGGCGGTGTTCCTGGCGCCGGGCTGCGTCAATCGCCGCCCCTGGCACGACCCCGCCTACGACCCCCTGTGGGCCGAGATCGAGCGGCTCGACGTCCCCGTGGCGTTCCACGGTGGCGGCCAGACCTACCTCCGGCCGGACTTCTCGCTGGAGGTGCTCGACCGGCTGATGATGTGGCACACCTTCAACCAGCCGCTCGCCATGCAGTTCGTCGCCGTGTGCATGTGCGCCGGTGGGGTGCTCGAGCGGTTCCCGGACCTCCGGGTCGCGCTCCTCGAGGGCAACTGCTCCTGGGCCCCCTGGCTGCTCCATCGGCTCGACGAGCACCACGAGTGGACCGGGTGGTACGAGGCCACCGACCTCAGCCTGAAGCCGTCCGAGTACTTCCGGCGGAACTGCTACATCTCGCTGGAGGCCGACGAGGTGACGGCGATCCACTACGTCGACTGGTTCGGCGGCGACAACCTGGTCTTCTCGACCGACTATCCCCACGGCGACTCGCAGTACCCGCATGCCGTCGAGGAGCTGGGGCGGCTGGCGCTCCCCCACGACGTCAAGGTCCGCATCGTGGGCGAGAACTGGGCGCGCCTCTACAAGGTGCCGCTGGCGAAGAGGGCCGGGACCTAGCCGTTCGGGCCGGTCAGGCGTTGGTCATGTCGACCACGTTGATCCGGACACCGTCGATCAACCAGTCCTCCATGCAACCCCGGAACTGCCGGCGGTTGGTCTCGTCCAGCGCGGGGACGAGCACGGCACGGAAGTGTCCGTCTTCCAACTCTTCGATCGGACCCTCCACGTCGGACGTCACCTCCAGCCGGCACGCCAGGAGCTGCGCCTCGACCATCTCCGGGAGCGTCTGGTTCGACTCGCCGCCCTTGGTGTCGGCGGACATGACCAGCTCGGTCTGCTCGGCGGCGACCGCCTCGTGGGTGGAGAGAGTCGCCTCGCGCAGGGCCAGGATCCCGACGATGCCGATCGCCAGGCCGACGGCCCCGAGGAGGAGCCCGATCGGCGAGATCTTCCTCACCGCTCAGTGCCTGCGCGGGTAGGCACGTCGTCTGGGCGAACGGTGGTCAGAGTTGCCGGGAGGCCGAGCTGTGCGGCCTGGGCTTGCACTGCTAGTTCCGTACTGTTCTGTGCCCACTTGCGCCCCTATCCGCTCGGCCGCTTACGACGGGCGGCCGCCGCGCCGCAGCAGCTGCCGGATCTGGTCGTCGTTGGCCCCTGGGACCTCCTGGGCCAGCACGGTGATGTCGTCGAGCAGCAACCCGCCGGACGGATAGCTGATCGGGTCGAGCTGGCGGCCCAGCCGTTCCTCGCCGGCGGGCGACGTGGACTTCGATGCGACCTTGTCGACCACCCAGGCCATGCCGGAGAGCAAGACCCCGCCCGCGACCACGAACGTGATGAACACGTTCAGATCGCGGGACGGCTCACGCAGCCAGGCGAAGCGGTCGGGCGACGGCGGCCGGGCCTCGTGCAGGATCTGCGCCACGGCCGGGTCGATGCGGGTGGCGCGGTACTCGAGGCGCGCGAGGCGCCGCAGCACGAGGCCCGTGGAGAGACCGACCTCCGCGATGACGACGATCAACCCGAAGAACAGGGCGCGGTTCCACTCCCAGCGGTTGAGCGAAACCACCATGTACAGGACGCCGCCGATCAGCGTCGCGATGCCGGCCAGCCAGGCGATGATCTTCACGATGCTGCGTCCTTTGCCTCGACACCTGCCCCGACTTCGCCGTTGTCGCCGCCCGGCGGCACCTCGGCCTCACCGTCGGAGGCCGAGCTCCCCTGGATGGTCACCCGGCCGCTGTCGCCGTCGACCAGCACCACGGCACCCTCGGGAAGGTCGTCGGTGGCGCCCGCGTAGCCGACGACGGTCGGCACCCCGGCCTCCCGGGCCAGGATCGCCAGGTGCGACAGCACCGAGCCGGTCTCGGCCACGATGCCCTTGAGCCGGGGCAGCAGCGGCCCGAGCCCGGGCGACAGCGTGGTGGTGACGAGCACCGATCCCGGGGGCGGATCGTCGTTGTCGTAGGTGACGGGCCCGCTGCCGGATCCGCCGCCGGCACCCGTCCCGCCGCCCACCTCGAAGGCGCACTGGGCGCGGATCGGCTTGCCCAGGTCGGACAGCTGGAACCAGGCGGGCAGGGGCGCACCGAAGTCGTGGTCGTGGCTCGTCACCAGCCCAGGCACGACCACCGCCCGCTTGGTGGCGACGGCCTCGACGTGCTCGAGGGTCATGTGGCGGATGAGCTCGGGCTCGGTCAGGTCGCCGGCGGCCGCCAGGCGCTCACCCAGCTCCCAGGCCGCACGGCCCGACACCTCCTGCACCCAGCGCACCCGCAGCCGCAGGGCCTCGCGCAGGATGCCGTTGTCGCTGCAGACCTTGCAGCCGGGCGCCACGTAGACCGCCGTTGCCTCTTCGGGTAGCTCCGCCTCCGGCGCCACCCGAGGTCCCGTGAGCGCCAGGACCGACGGGCTCCGGGCGATGATCTCCTTGTCGCTCAGGCCGTCCTGGCGGGCCTCGGCGAGCACACGCAGCGCCACCGACGCGCCGGTCATGCGGTTGCCGCCGGTGTCGGTGAGCATGCCCATGAGGATCTCGTGCGCGTGGAGGGCCCTGAGGATGGCCCGGCTGCGGTGCAAGAGGGCGATCAGCTGCCGGCTCGTGATGTCGGTCAGCGGCGGGACCGCCTCGAGGTCGGCGTCGGTCCGGTCGAGGAGGTGCTCGGCGAGCCGCGGCAGCGCCGCCCGCAGCCGGCCGACGCGCCACGAACCCCGCAGCTCTCGGGCTGCGGGGATCGGGTTCAGCCTGTGCACGACCGTCCGCTTCGGCCGGATCTCGCCGGCCAACCGCAGGTCGATGGCGACGTGCCCGTCGACGCAGACGACAACCTCGCTGGCGTCGAGCTCCGCCTGCGTCGCCGTCCCGGACAGCAGCACGGCCTCGGCCACCGCCTCGCGGAGCGGCGGCACCCAGAGGTCGTTCTCCAGCTCGGTCAGCGGGGCGGGGAAGGTCTCCGCCACCGGACCGGGCCCGTAGATGGGGCCGCGCGGCGTGCCGCGGATCTCGGACGTGACGGGCCGGGACTGGAGCAGCCACAGCTTGTTGTCGGTGGCGATGGCCCACTCCACGTCCTGCGGGCCGTGGAACACCTTGGCGACCTGCGTCGACAGCGCCATGAGGTGCCGGAGGTCCAGCGCCGGAAGCTTGGGCCCGTCGTTGGCGGCGAACTCGATGACCTTGACCTTGGTCGGCTCGAGGACGTAGCGGGAGCCGTCGACCTCGCCGCTCACGAGCGGCTCGGGCCCACCCTCGACGGCGCTGACGATCCGGCGGTCGGTGCGGCCCGACACCGGATCGACGCCGAACATCACCCCGCCGTACCGGGGCTCGATCAGGGGCTGGACCAGGACGGCGATCGGCTGGTCGGCTGCGCCGGCGCGCTCCCGGGAGTCGAGGACCGCCGTAACCGCGGCGACGAACTCGTCGAACCCGTTGATCCCGATGATCGACTCGAACTGGCCGGCCATCGACGACTCTGCGGTGTCCTCGACGACCGAGGAGCTGCGGGCCACGAGCCCCCGCTGGTCACCCTCGGCCCGCTCGAATGCCTCCTTCACCGCCGCATGCACCGCGACCTCGGCGCCGGCGTCGATGGCATCGCAGAAGGCCGTGGTCAGGACGACGCCGGGCAGGGTGTCGAGCCCCGCGGCCCTGGCCTGCGCCAGGGACGCCGACTTGCCGCCGGTGAGGGCGGGGTCCCGGGCCGGCCTGTCGTCCAGGTCGACCACGAACGGTCCGACCGCCTCCATGCTGGGTGAGTCCGCGAGCAGCCCTTCCGCCATATCGACCGTTCCTATTCCGTTAACCGTTAGTTTGTCACCTGGTATACCGCTGTGTAACCCGTTGTCATCCTGCGGACGCATCTGACTCCCTCAGCGGAAGGATGACCTGGAACCTGGTGTCGCCCGGCTCCGACTCGAGTCGGATGTCGCCATGGTGCCTGCCGACCACGATCCGCCAGGCGATGTCGAGACCGAGGCCGGTCCCCTTGCCCATCGGCTTGGTGGTGAAGAACGGCTCGAAGATCCTGCTCCGGACCTCGTCGGGCACCCCCGGCCCGGTGTCGCCGACCTCGACGACCAGGCGGTCGTCGAGGCCGGCACGCGTGCGCACGGTGAGCGTCCCGCTCCCGCCCATGGCGTCCACCGCATTGTCGATGAGGTTCGTCCAGACCTGGTTCAGCTCGCCCGGGAACGCCGAGACGTGGGGCAGCGAGCGGTCGTAATCCCGGACGACCTGGACGCTGTCGCCCAGCTTGTGGCCGAGCATGGTCAGCGTGGCGTCGAGGCCTTCGTGGACGTCGAACGTCTGCAGCGGGGCCCGGTCCATCTGCGTGTACTGCTTCGCGGAGGTCAGCAGGTCCGCGATGCGGCCGGCGGCGTCGGTGATCTCGTCGAGCAGGGCGTCGGACTCGAGGGCGCGCACCGGGTACGACAGCCCGGTCTCCAGCTGGCCCGGGGGCAACGCGTCGGCGAAGCTCTGGAGCCAGTCGATGTCGGCACCGGCCGCGACGAGCGTGGGCGCCATGTCCCATGCCTGGGTCACACCGTGACCCTCGAGCCAGTCGGCCAGCTCGTCCTCCCGATCCGACGCGTCCAGCGCGGACAGGGAGGGCGCATCCCTGCGCCGTTCGAGCGCCTGTGCCGCCAGGTCGGCGATCGCCTGGAGCTGGTGCCCGGGAAGCTGGCTGCGGACGACGATGCCGAGCTTGTCCCGCATCTCGGCCAGCATCTCCCGGAGGCGGGCGCTGGCGCTCATCACGGCGGCCACCGGGTTGTTCAGCTCGTGGGTGAGCCCCGCGGTGACCGACCCGAGGGCGACCAGGCGCTCGTGCCGCTCGACGATGTTGCTGGCGTCCGCGCCCTGCGTTGCCGCCCCTTCCAGCAGGTGGGCGGCCATCGGGAACCACTTCCACACGGCCCGGCCGAAGTCGGCGGCGGGGATCTCGAACAGGCGGCAGGGAGTGACCGCCCGGCCGGTGCTCAGGTACACCTTCGGCACGCCGCGGTCGGGCACGTAGGCGTCGAAGGCGCCGGTGTAGGCGCCGCGGTAGTCGCTGCGGAACAGCTCGAGCTCGCCGCCCTGCACGCGCTTGCACATCGACAACGTGCCCGAGAGCAGCACCATGAAGCACGACGCCGGGGCGCCCTCGGCATGGATGGTCGCACCCTCCGGGTACTCGACGACCCGGCCCCGCTCGGCCAGCCACGAGAGCTGGTCGTCGCTCAGCTCCTCGAACAGGAACAGCGTGCGCAGCTCGTCGGGCGTCAAGCGCTCGTGCTGGCCCGCGCCGAGCCGGTCGGGCGTGCCCGGCGCCAGCTGATCAGGGAGATCCGTCATGTGATCACCTCGACGTGGGCGGCTCTCACGAGCGCTCCAGGTAGCTGTGGAGGAGCTGGATGGCCATGGCACCCTCCCCGACGGCGGAGGCGACCCGCTTCACCGAGTTGGCGCGCACGTCGCCCGCCGCGAACACGCCGGGAACGCTCGCCTCGAGGAAATAGGGGTCTCGGTCGAACCCTCGGGGACGTGGACGCTCGCCGCCGCCGCGCAGGTCGGGGCCCGTGAGCACGAAGCCCCGCTCGTCGCGCTCGAGGACACCCTCGAGCCACTCCGTGCGGGGCGCAGCACCGATGAACACGAAGAGGTAGCCCGCCGGCACCGTCTCCCGCTTGCCGGTGGTGCTGCTGCAGATCGTGACCGCCTCCAGGTGGTCGTCCCCGTGCAGGGCGGCGACCTCGGTGGTGAGTCGCACGTCGATGTTCGGGATGTCCTCGATCTGGCGAATGAGGTAGTAGGACATCGACTTCTCGAGGGTGTCCGCCCGCACCAGCAGCGTGACGCGGCGCGCGTGGCGAGCCAGGAACACCGCCGCCTGACCGGCCGAGTTGGCCCCACCGACGATGAAGATGTCGTCGCCGGCGCACGCGGACGCCTCGGTCACCGCCGAGCCGTAGAACAGGCCGCGCCCGGTCAGCGGCTCGGCGCCGGGCACGCCGAGCCGGCGATACGCGATGCCGGTCGCCAGCAGCACCGCGTGGCCCACGACCTCGCCGCCGTCGGCGAAGCGGACCGCTCGTGACGACGGCCGCACGTCGAGGCCCACGACGTCGCGGGTCGTCAGGACCTCGGCGCCGAACTTGTGGGCCTGCCGCCGGGCGCGGTCGGTGAGCTGGCTGCCGGTGACGCCGTCCGGGAAGCCCAGGTAGTTCTCGATCCGTGAGCTCTGGCCGGCCTGCCCCCCGGTCGCCTCGCGCTCGACCAGCACGGTCCGCAGCCCCTCCGACGCGGCATAGACGGCCGCCCCCAGTCCGGCGGGACCCCCGCCGACGATGACCACGTCGTAGAAGTCGGTCGACGGCGTGGTCGAGAGCCCGACCCTGGCCGCCAGCTCGCCGACGCTGGGGGCGACCAGGTAGTCGCTGTCCGGCGTCACGACCAGCGGGATGCTGGTGCTGTCGACCCCGGCGGCCATGAGCAGGCGTTGGCCCTCGGGGTCATCGGTGGTGAGCCAGCGATAGGGCACGGAGTTGCGCGCCAGGAAGTCGCGCACCTCGTAGGAGCGGGAGGACCAGCGGTGCCCGACCACCTGCGTGTGGACCGGTGGCTGCTCGTCGCTGCTCAGCCACATGTCGATGAGGGCGTCGACGACCGGATAGAGCTTCTCCTCGGGCGGGTCCCAGGGCTTGAGCAGGTAGTGGTCGAGGTCGACGACGTTGATCGCCTGGATGGCCGCATCGGTGTCGGCGTACGCGGTGAGGAGCGCCCGGCGGGCGTGGGGGAAAAGGTCCATCGCCTCCTCGAGGAACTCGAGCCCGCTCATCTCGGGCATGCGATGGTCCGCCAGCAGCACTGCGACCAGGTCGCCACGCAGCTTGAGCTCCCGCAGGGTCTCGAGCGCCTGCGGGCCCGACTCGGTCCGCACCACGCGGTAGTCCTCGCCATACTGGCGGCGGAGGTCCCGAGCGACCGCACGGGACACGCCCGGGTCGTCGTCGACGGTCAGCAGGATCGGCTTGCGGTCGCCCTCGGTCGCCATGCAGGTATGGACGCTAACCGGCACCGATTCTGATCGCGCCCGGCGGGGCCCCGAGATTGGGTAATCATGAGGCCGGATCGCGACACCGAGGAGGGGTGTGATGCCGATGGTTGAGCTGGGGCCGGCGGCCCGGCGGATGTCGGACCTGATCGATGGCGTCCCCGATCGGATGCTCGCCGGGCCGACGCCCTGCGACGAGTACACCCTCGGTGACCTGCTCGATCACGTCCAGTCGTTCGCGCATGCCTTCACCGCCGCCGCCAGGAAGGACAGCGCCGGCATGACGTCGGGCAGGGCGGCGGGCGACGCCTCGCGCCTCGGCGACGACTGGCGGACACAGATCCCGCGTGACCTCGACGCCCTTGCGGAATCCTGGCGCGACCCGGCGGCGTGGACAGGCATGACCAAGGCGGGCGGCATCGACCTGCCGGGCGAGCTCGCCGGGGTCATCGCCCTGGACGAGCTCGTGGTCCACGGCTGGGACGTGGCCCGCGCCAGCGGACAGGACTTCGAGCTGGACGGCGAGTCGCTCGACGCCGTCCACCGGTTCGTCACGCAGTTCTCCGGCGCCGGGCAGGAGGCGGCGCGGGAGGGGATGTTCGGGCCCGAGGTCGCGGTGTCCGACGACGCCGCCGTACTGGACCGCATCCTCGGGATCACCGGCCGAGACCCCGCCTGGTCACCCGGCTGAGGCCGGCACCATCCGGACCGACGTCCCGACCACATCCCGAACGAACGAGGAGCATCGCATGGATTGGAAGCTCGAGCTGGTGGCGGTCCCCGTCTCCGACGTCGATCGAGCGAAGGACTTCTATGCCGAGAAGGCAGGCTTCAACGTCGACCACGACCATGCCGTCAGCGACGAGATCCGCTTCGTCCAGCTGACGCCTCCCGGGTCGGGCTGCTCGATCGCCCTCGGCAAGGGGATATCCGCGATGCCGCCGGGCTCCGCCCAGGGCCTCCAGATGGTCGTCGACGACATCGAAGCGGCCCGCGCCGAGCTCACGGGACGCGGCGTGGAGACCGGCGAGATCCAGGACTTCCCGTGGGGCCGGTTCGTGTTCTTCAGCGACCCCGACGGCAACGGCTGGGCCGTCCAGCAGCTGCCGCCCCGGGACTGATCGCCCGACCGGCGCCGGGAACGGGCGGCGGGTCGCAGCGGCCGATGGACCGGCCGGTCGCGTGGTGGGACAATCCCGTCGGTCGCTTCGATGATCGACCTGGGGGGAGCCATGCGGCGCGTCGGGATCGTCGCCATCTTGCTGCTCGTCGGCGCCGGATGTCAGCAGCCGTGGATCGAGCTGGCGTCGCGCGACCTGGGCGGCGACGGCGCGAACGGGAACAGCAGCGCGCCTGCGTTGAGCGCCGACGGCCGTTACGTGGCGTTCGTGTCCGAGGCCGACGACCTCGTGCCGGGGGACACCAACGGCGAGCCCGACGTCTTCGTCCGTGACCTCCAGACGCGCGACGTCGAGCTGATCAGCGTCGGCGCCGGCGGGGTCCCGGCCGACGGACCGTCGTCCGCGCCGTCGATCAGTGCGGACGGCGACAAGGTCGTGTTCTACTCACAGGCGGCGAACCTCGCCCCCGACTTCCCGGGGCGCGCCGACGTGTTCGTTCGCGATCGATCCGCCCACACGACGGTGGCGGCGTCGCGGTTCTTCAACCCGGGCGGCACGACAGACGTGGGCTCGGGGGCGATCAGCGGTGACGGCTCCACCGTCTGGTTCACCGGCGCGGCCGCGATCGGGTCGCTGTTCGGAGCCGCCCACGTGGTCTACGACGTCGCCACGGGAGCTCTGAGCTTCCCACCGTCGCCGTGGAGGTTCCCGTTCTTCCTCGACGGGCTCGGCCACGGCTCGGTCAGCTTCGACGGGCGCTATGCCGTCGTGGCGCTGCACACCCTCCCGGCCCCCCAGGTCACGAGCGAGGTGTACCGCCTCGACCGTGTGTCGGCCACGATCGTCCCCGTGCCCGAGTTCGGCGGCGGCACGGCGGCGAGCCCCTGTTCGGACCCGACGATCAGCGCCGACGGCCAACGACTGGCGCTCGTCTGCGCGACCGACCAGATCGTGGCGGGCGCGCCCAGCACCCCGAACGTCTACGTGCGTGACGTCGCCGCCGCGACGACCCTGCGTGCGTCGGTCGATGCCGCCGGCGGCGACAACGACGGGCAGAGCTTCGAACCGGCGCTGAGCGCCGACGGGTCCCAGGTCGCGTTCTCGTCGAGCGCGACCGATCTGGTGGCGGGCGACACCAACGGCACGTTCGACGTGTTCGTCCGTGACCTCGGTGCCGCCACCACGACGCGGGTGAGCCTGGACCGCGCCGAGGCGGTGGGCAACCACTCGTCGCCCTCGCTGGGGGACGGCGAGTTCGTGGCGTTCGCTTCGGACAGCGACACGATCGTGCCCGGCGATGCCGACGCGACCACCGACATCCTGGTCCGCGCGGTGCACGCCCCCCGGATCTCCTCCGCCACGCCGTCCGTGGTCGCCCGCGGCACGTCCGCAACGTTGACGGTGGTGGGCGAGGCCTTCCGGCCCAATGTCGTCGTCGAGGTGTCGCCGTCGGACGGTGTCGAGGTCGACTCCGTCGCCTTCACGTCGCCGACCGAGCTGCAGGTCACCGTCACCGTCGGCTCGTCGGCCGCCGTCGGCCCCCACCGCATCAGCGTCCTCGTCCCCGGCCCCGGGCCGGGGATCAACAACCGGGCCGGCAGCCTGGACCACTGTCAATGCCTGACGGTGTCCTAGTGTCCCGCCGGCGGGCCGATCCGACCGAGGGGACGCACGATGGGGCTGTCGCTGGGGCAGGTGAGGGGCCGCGCCGCGGCGCGGGGTGGGCTCCCGAAGGCGCGATCCGCCGTCCTGGCGGCGCTGGCGGCCGTGACGCTGAGCGGCTGCCTGTGGCCGTCGTTCGGCCATGACCTCGCGAACACGCGGCACCAGGACTCGGAACGCCGGATCAGCCGCAAGACCGCGGCCGAGCTCAGGGAGGCGTGGCGCGTCGACGGCCTCGCCGGGGTGACCGGCACGCCGGCGATCTGGGGCGGCACCGCCTATGTCGGCACCTGGAACGGCACGGCCCGGGCCATCGACGTCGCCGACGGCAGCTCCGTCTGGGGGCGGCAGCTCACCGGCGGGCCCGGCGCGCTCGGCATGATCGACGACTC
>DATFVX010000109.1:0-10672 GCA_035259985.1 Acidimicrobiales bacterium
AGCGCACTGGCCACGGGCCCGCCGGGATCGCCGGGTTCCGCCTCGGCGATCGCGATGAGCGAGCTGATCCCGCCGAGGGAGGCGCCGACCAGGGCCGGCGCCTGCGAATGCCCCCTGGCCTCGTGCCGGGCCACGGCGCGCACGTCGGCGGCGAAGGCGTCGAGGCTGTAGTCGGCGTCCGGCGCCCAGTCGCTGTCGCCGTGGCCGCGCAGGTCGACCGTTGTGGCCCGCCAGCCCTTGTTGCCGAGCAGGCGGGCGGTGCCGTCCCACGAGTGGCGCGTCTGCCCGCCGCCGGGGAACAGCAGCACCGGCGGGCCATCGTCGGGTCCGTAGGCGTCCGCCGCGAGTTCCAGGCCGTGGCCGGGGAGACGGAGGGAGGCGTCCATCGGGCAAGTCTGCCCGGCGCCCCGGCGGCAGGGGCCAATCAGCCGCTCGCGGCGGCGACACCGGCGGGGTGGAATGCGCCGACCGGACGCGGCTTGCGGTGCTCGATGATCTCGTCGACGAGCCCGTAGTCCACGGCGTCCTGGCCCCGCAGGATGAAGTCGCGGTCGATGTCCGCCTGGATCCGCTCACGGGGTTGGCCGGTCCGCTCGGTGAGCACGTCGACCATCCGCTCCCGCATCGTCACCATCTCCCGCACGGCGATCTCCATGTCGACCGACTGGCCCTGGGCGCCGCCGTGCGGCTGGTGGATCAGGATGCGGGCGTTGGGCAGCGCCGAGCGGTGCCCCGGCTCCCCGGCTGCGAGCAGCACGGCCGCAGCCGAGGCGGCCTGCCCGACGCACACGGTGTGGATCGGCGGGCCGAGGAACTGCATCGCGTCGTAGACCGCGAACAGCGCCGTCATGTCGCCGCCCGGCGAATTGATGTAGAGGTTGACGGGGCGGTCCATGTCCTCGCCCTCGAGGTGCAGCAGCTGGGCGATGATCAGGTTGGACACGGCCTCGTCGAGCGGGCCGCCGAGGAACACGATCCGGTCCTTGAGCAGGCGGGAGTAGATGTCGTAGGCGCGTTCGCCGCGGTTGCTGGTCTCGATGACGGTGGGGACGAGCATGGGGCGGGCCTCCGGTTCGTAGGCGCAACCGTTTGGTTGCGCCTTGCACGGTAGGGCTGCCGATCCGAATTCGCAACTGTAGAGTTGCGGGTATGAGCGACGAGACCCCTGATTCATCGCCCGTCACGGACGCGGGCCGCCGTGTGACGCGCGAGGTCGAGGTCGAGGCCGCGACCGACGAGGTGTGGTCCACCCTGGCCGAGCCCGAGCTGCGGGCCCTGTGGCTCGACGACGACGACGCCCGATCGCGGGAGCTGCGGCTCGACGAGGTCGACGACGGCCGCCGCCTGGTCTGGACGTGGTGGCAGCCCGACCACGAGGCCGCCGCCTCCACGGTCGAGATCGTGCTGGCGCCGACCACCGGTGGCACGCGGGTGACCGTCACGGAGACGCTCGCCGCCACGCGACCGGGCATGGCCGAGGCGTCCGTTCGCCCGGGGCCGGCCACGCTGCGAGCCGGCGACCTGTGGTCGTATCGCGTCCTCGGCCTCGAGCTGCTGTTCGTGGCGGCCGGGGTCCTCGTCCGCTGACCTCGCCCGCCTACCGGGTCATGGCGCGAGAGCCGAGCGATGCAGTGTTCGCGGCGCTCGCCGATCCCACCCGGCGGTCGATCCTCCGTGCGGTAGCCGAACGGGGCCCGGTGACGGCCACGGCGCTGTCGGACCGGCTACCGATCAGCCGGCAGGCCGTGGCGAAGCACCTCGTCCTGTTGCGGGACGCGGGCCTGGTCGTCGCGGATCGGGCCGGCCGTGAGACGCGGTTCGTCGCCGTCGGCGCGCCCCTGGAGGACCTGGCGGCCTGGGCCGGACAGACCGGCCGGCGCTGGGACGACCGCCTGGCCCGGCTGCGCGACCGGGTCCACGACCGCCGCTCGCCGCCGCCACCGCAGCCCGCGGCCGGCCGACCGCCACGCGCCGGTCCGGGAGGCCTACGCTCCTAGCGGTGAGCACAGCCGGGGGGCCTTACCGGGTCCGAGCCGAAGACGGCGGCGGGACGCGCATCGGCCGGCGCGTCGTGCTCGGCATGCTGGGCGCGGGTGCCCTCGGCATCGCGTTCGGCGACACCGTGCAGGCGCACATCGAGCGCTGGTTGCGGCCGCTCACGCAGAACGACCCGACCGGGCTCACCTCGTTCGTCCCCACGGCCGGTCGGTTCCGCATCTACTCGGTGGTGGGTCATCTGCCGAAGCGCAGCGACGAGGAGTACCGCCTCAAGGTCGACGGGCTGGTCGACCGGCCGCTCGAGCTCAGCCTCGACGACCTGCGCAGCCGTCCCCAGACCGACCTCGTGCGCGACTTCCAGTGCGTCACCGGCTGGCGCGTGGCCGACGTGCCGTGGCGCGGGGTCAAGCTGTCCAAGCTCCTCGACGAGGCCGGCGTGCAGGCCGGCGCCACCCACCTGCGCATCGACTCGTTCGACGGCGCCTACTACGAGAGCCTCACGCTCGACCAGGCCCGGCGCGACGACGTGCTCGTGGCCCACGAGATGCAGGGCGGGCCCGTGACCAGGGAACACGGCGGCCCGGTTCGCCTCTACGTGGCCCCGATGTACGGCTACAAGTCCCTCAAGTGGCTCGAGCGCATCGAGCTCGTCAACGAGCTCGACCCCGGCTACTGGGAGGAGCGGGGCTACGACGTCGACGCCTGGATCGGCAAGTCCAACGGCCGCGATGACGAGCCGGTCTAGGGCCGCACCGCCCGACGACACCGGCGAATCGCTCCTCGACCGGTTCACGCCCGCCGAGCGGGCGCTGCACTGGGGCACCGCCGCCGCCGTGCTCACCTGCGCGGTGACCGGCCTCGTCCTCTACGTCGGGCCCCTGAGCACCCTGGTGGGCCGGCGCAACCTGGTGAAGGACGTCCACGTGATCGCCGGGCTTGCGATGCCGGTTCCGTTGATACTGGCCTACCTGGGTAGCTGGCGGGGCGCCGTGCGCGACGACATCCGGCGGCTGGCGCGCTGGAGCAAGGAGGACCGCCGTTGGCTGTGGACGCGGGGGCTCGAAGGGCGCGACCGCGTGGGGAAGTTCAACGCCGGGCAGAAGGCCAACGCCGCGTTCATCGCCGGCATGATCCCCGTGATGCTCGCCACGGGCTCGATCATGCGCTGGTTCGAGCCCTTCCCGTTGGAGTGGCGCACCGGCGCCACCTTCGTCCACGACTGGACTGCGATCGCCACCTGGCTGATCGTCGCCGGCCACATCGCCTTCGCGCTGGCCGACTCCGTCTCTGTTCGAGGCATCGTCACCGGCAGAGTGCCGCGCACCTGGGCTGAGGACCAGCATCCGCTGTGGGCGAGCGAGATGGCGTCCTGGCCCGACGACCCGTCGGGCGACGGCAGCCATGCCCGCCACCTGCGCCGCACGCGGCGATCGGCGTACCCCGAGCCGGGCCCGGGCTACGCCGGGTGGGACCCGGGTCCGGGCGAGGAGCGCTCCGAGGGTCGGCAATGGCCCCGGTGAGCCGACCCCACCTCCGTCGCCACCTTTGCCCGACATCGCCGCCGGGCCCACCGTCCCCGTACGATGACGGCCGCTCGATTTCAGGAGGAAGCACGTGGACGTCCGCATCGGGGTGAAGAGCTCGCCGAAGGAGCTCGAGGTGATCCTGGCCGACGAGACCGACGCGGATGCGGTGCGCGAGCACATCGACGCCGCGTTCAAGGACGGCGGCACCCTGTGGCTCACCGACCGTCGCGGCCGGCAGTTCGGGGTGCCGGTCGACAAGGTCGCCTACGTCGAGATCGGCAGCCCCGAGATGGCCCGCCGGATCGGGTTCGGCGGTTAGCGCAGTGACCCGAGCGGGTCAGGTGGCCCTGCCCGACCCGCCCACCGACCTGCTCGACCGCCGCCTGCTGTTCGTGACCGGCAAGGGCGGTGTCGGCAAGACGTCGATCGCCGCGGCCATGGGCTCGCTGGCGGCCTCGCGGGGCCAGCGCACGTTGCTGTGCGAGGTCGACGCCAAGGGCGACCTGGCCGGCGCGTTCGAGACCGCCCCGACGCAGTTCCGCGAGCGCGAGATCGCGCCCGGCCTTTGGGCCATGACGATGGACACCGAGGCGTCGCTCAGGGAGTACCTCGGCCTCCAGCTCAAGCTGCCCCTGCTCGCCAGGCTCGGGCCGCTCGCCCGCACGTTCGACTTCGTGGCGAACGCCGCGCCCGGGGTCAAGGAGATCCTCACGGTCGGCAAGCTCTGCTACGAGGTGCGCGAGCGGCACTACGACCTGGTCGTCGTGGACGCGCCGGCCTCCGGGCACATCGTGGGCCAGCTCGCCGCCCCCGAGGCCATCAACGACCTCGTGAAGGTGGGCATGGTGCGCGACCAGACCGGGTGGATGCTCGACATCCTCGGTGACCCGGCGCGGACCGGCGTGGTGGTGGTCGCCACCCCTGAGGAGATGCCGGTGAACGAGACGCTGGAGCTCGCCGCCCGGCTGGGGGAGGACACCGTCGTCGACCTGGCGGGGGTCGTGGTGAACCGGGTCCTGCCCGAGTTGTTCACTCGGGGGGAGGAGAAGATCTTCAGGGAGCTGCAGCGCCCCGACCGCACGGAGGCCCTGGCAGCCGCCGTCGGTGCCCGCCGCTCCGGCGCGGGCGCCGGGCCGGGGGCGGTGGAGCCGCTGCTCGACGGCGCCGACCTGGCGGTGAAGCTGCGGAGGACGAGGGCGGAGCACCTCGGCGTCCTGCGCGAGGGCCTGCCGCCGGGAACCCAGCTGCTGTACGTGCCCGAGCTGTTCCAGCGCAGCCACGGCGTGCGGGCCACCCGCCAGATCGCCGAGGCACTGGGCGCGGAGCTGGGCTACTGATGGCGGCCCGCCGATCGCGCCAGGGCCGGGCGCTCAAGGCCCCGTCGTCGCTGGAGCCGCTGCTCGCGTCCAAGGAGATCGTCATCTGCTGCGGATCGGGTGGCGTCGGCAAGACGACGACGGCGGCGGCCGCCGCCGCCATGGCGGCGGCCCACCTCGGCGGCAAGGTGTTGGTCATCACCGTGGACCCGGCCCGGCGCCTTGCCAACGCGCTCGGGCTGGAACGGTTCGGCAACGTGGAGACCCAGATCCGGCCGGAGGAGTTCGCCGCTGCCGGCGTCCCGGAGCCCAGGGGCGAGCTGTGGGCGGCGATGCTCGACACCAAGCGGTCGTGGGACGAGCTGGTGCGGGCCCACGCCCCCGACGCGGCGACCCGCGACGCGATCCTCGCCAACCCGCTCTACGACAACATCACCAGCCGGTTCGTGCAGAGCCACGACTACATCGCGATGGAGCGGCTGTACGAGATCCACGCCTCGGGTCGCTACGACCTGATCCTCGTGGACACGCCGCCGACCCGCAACGCGATCGACTTCCTGGAAGCCCCCGAACGCATGGCCGACTTCTTCTCCAGCCGGCTGCTGCGCTGGCTGACCGTGCCCGCCCGGAGCCGGGTCTTCACGATGGCGTCGAAGCCCTTCTACACGGTGGCCGACCGCATCCTCGGATCGCAGTTCCTGCAGGACATCGCCGAGTTCTTCCTGCTGTTCCAGACCATGTACGACGGCTTCGTCGAGCGGGCCAGGGCGGTCACACGCACCCTGTCCGACAAGCGCACCACGTTCGTGGTCGTGTCGACGCTGGAGCCGTCGCCGGTCAGGGAGACCGAGTTCTTCGTCGACGCGCTGTCGGAGCGCCAGCTGCAGCTCGGCGCCGTGGTGCTCAACAAGGTGCTGCCCGAGTGGTTCGGCGACCGGGACGCCGCGGCCGTGGCCCAACGCATGTCCGCGGATCCGGCGGGACTGGCCAAGGCGGTGACCGAGGCTTCCGGCGGCGCCGGCATCGGCCCCCCGGACCAGCTGGCGCGGGTCCTGGCGGAGGTGGGGGAGAGCTTCCTCAACTTCCAGGTGGTCGCCACCCGCGAGGCCGAGCAGCGCGCCGAGCTGGCGGCGGTGGCCGACGTCGTCGCCACGGTCCCCTACGCCGACCACGACATCACCGACCTCGCGGGCCTGCTGGAGCTGGGCTCCTGGCTCTGGCGGTAGCCCGTGGACCCCCGGGCCCACCCCTGGAACCGCGGCTTCGAGTGGCGCGATCGCTGCGGGCCCTTCCTCGCCCTCGACCACCGGCAGGTGCGCGACTACGACCGGCGGGGCTACGTGGTGATCCCGGACCTGGTGCCGGCCGACCTCCTGGCCGACGCCACGGCGGCGATCGACGCGTTCGATGCCAGGACCGAGGCGTTCCTCCGCTCGCGGGAGGACGAGCGGCTGATGATCGCGGAGGCCGGCGCCATCACGTTCAGCGTGCACCTGGCGGCGCGGTCGCCGGTCCTGAGGCGGGTGGTCACCGACCCGGCATTGACGGGGATCGCCGCCGACCTGATCGGGCCCGACGTGCGCCTGTACTGGGACCAGGCCGTCTACAAGAAGCCCGAGAAGCCTCGCCGCTTCCCCTGGCACCAGGACAACGGCTACGCGTACGTCGAGCCGCAGCAGTACCTGACGATCTGGCTGGCGCTCACGGACGCGACCCCCGACAACGGCTGCCCGCACGTCGTCCCCGGCCTCCACCGGCGGGGAACCCTCGAGCACCACTACGTCGAGCCGCTGGGCTGGGAGTGCCTCGACGATCCACCGGGCAGCGTCGCCGCACCCGTGCCCGCCGGGGGTGCGGTTGTGTTCTCGTCCCTGACGCCGCACCTGACCGGCCCCAACCTCAGCGGCGCCGTCCGCAAGGCCTACATCGTGCAGTACGCACCCGACGGCGCCGAGCGCCTGGAGGGCGATCCGTCCGCCGGTCCGCCGACGGCCCGCGTGCCGTGCGATGCGGCGGACCGCCAGTTCCCCGTGGTGGTCGGGGGTCGCCCCCTTAAGTAGCGGACCCTCGCGGATGGCGGGCGTTGGGACGGTCCGCTGCCAGAATCATCGGCAGATGGCCACCCTCGCCGAGCTCGCCCGGTTCTTCACCCGCCTCGAGACGGGGGCGGTGGAGCACCTCCAGCGCCTCGTCGCGAGCTGGGGGCTGCTGGCCGACTTCTGCTTCGCCGACCTGCTGCTGTTCGGCGTCGTGGGCGAGAGCCGCGAGGGCGGCGCCAACCGGTTCGTCGTGCTCGGCCAGGTCCGCCCGACCACGTCCCAGACGGTCTACCGCGCCGACTGGGTCGGCACCGTCCTCGAGGAGGAGGACAGGCCGCTGGTCGCCCGCGCCTACCGGCTGGGCGAGATCATCGAGGGCGAGATGGTGATCTCCCCGCTCAAGGAGCGGGTGCGGGTGCTGTGCATCCCCATCCGCTACCGGGGACGGGTCGTGGGCGTGCTCACCCGCGAGTCGGCGCCGGCGTTCGGCCGCCAGCCCGGCGAGCTGGAACGGACCTACGTCGACGTGTTCAACCGTTTCGCCCGCATGATCGCGAGCGGGGCGTTCCCCTTCGACGCCGACGACGCCGAGAGCGAGGAGGCGCCCAGGGTCGGCGACGGCGCCATCGTCCTGGACTCCTCGGGGAGGGTCGAGTACACGTCCCCCAACGCCGTGTCCACGCTGCACCGGCTCGGCGTCCACGCGAACGCCGAGGGCCTGCGGTTCTCGGAGCTGGGGCTCGAGGAGACGGTGGTGCGCACGGCGTTCGACACCGGGGCGCCGGCGACCGAGGAGCTGGCCCGCGGCGTCGACATCACCGTGCTGATCCGGGGCATCCCGCTGCTGGACCAGGGGACCGTCACCGGGGCGGTGGTGCTGCTGCGGGACATCTCCGAGCTCCGCCGCCGCGATCTGCTGCTGCTGTCGAAGGACGCGACCATCCGGGAGATCCACCACCGGGTCAAGAACAACCTGCAGACCATCTCGTCGTTGCTGCGGCTGCAGGGCCGGCGGCTGGCGCGGGGCGAGGCCAAGACCGCCATCGAGGAGTCGGTGCGGCGCATCCGCTCGATCGCGCTCGTGCACGAGATCCTGTCCCGCGAGGCCGGCGACGACGTGCCGTTCGTCGACATCGTGAAGCCGGTGGTGGGGATGGTCGCCGACAGCATGATCTCGCCCGAGCACCCCATCCGCTTCGACGTCGACGGTGACGGCGGCATCCTTCCGGCTGGCATCGCCACCCCGTTGGCGGTGGTGCTCAACGAGCTACTGCAGAACGCCGTGGACCACGCCTACCCGCCCGAGCTCGACCTGACGGGCACGCCGGGCCGTGTGCAGGTGGAGATCGCCCGCGACGGGCGCGTGCTGCGCCTCCGGGTGGCCGACGACGGCGTGGGGCTGCCCCCCGGCTTCCGGCTCGAGCAGTCCACCGGCCTCGGCCTGTCCATCGTGAGGACGCTGGTGACCGGCGACCTGGCCGGCGAGATCTCGATCTCCCCGGGTCGCGGGAACGGCGACCGGCCGGGAACCGAGGTCGCGCTCAGCGTGGCCGTCGACGCGACGCGCGACGACGACCTCGATCACACGCGTCCGATGTCGCTGTGATCGATCCGATGGCCGGTCCCCAGTTCCGGCCGCCCCAGCAGCCCCAGCGGGCAGTGCGTACGACGAGGGATCAGGAAGCGCGGCGGTGGCGGGCCACCCACTGGCGGCGCAGTGCCCGACGCTCCTCTTCGGAGGTGCCCCCCCAGATGCCGCTGTCCTGGTTGGTGGCCAGGGCATACTCCAGGCACTCCCGCTGGACTTCGCACTGCCGGCACACGCTCTTGGCCGTCTCGATCTGCTCGATCGCAGGACCGGTGGTGCCGACCGGGAAGAACAGGTCGGGGTCGGTGTCACGGCAGGCGCTGTGCTCGCGCCAGTCGTCATTTTCGCTGGACAGGTTGATATTGCGGCTCTGCGTCAGGGCCACGGGACCTCCACGGCGGATTCGGGTCACCGAGATTGTGACGGGTTTCACATGCCACCGCGATGCTGCACGGAGTGCGTGTGGCTGCGACGGCGAAACGATACTGGGAGTTGAGTTGGTGGGCAAGGATTTTTTTCTGCCGCGAAAGACGGGTGCCCGCGGCCGGAAACAAGGACGGTCGGCGGACCCGCAGCGGGAGGTACCACGGTCTTGACCTTGGTGATCGGGCACAAGGGCGCCGCCGGGTTGGCGCCGGAGAATTCGCTGGAGGCGTTCAGGGCGGCGCGGGAGGTCGGCGCCGATGGCGTCGAGCTCGACGTGCGCCGCACCGCGGACGGTGCCCTCGCCGTCCACCACGACCCCGCGCTGGGCGACGGCCGGAGGCTGCTGGACCTGGCCGCCGACGAGCTGCCCGCCGGAATCGTCACGCTGCCGACGGTGCTCGACGCCTGCGCGGGCCTCGCACTCGTCAACGTCGAGGTCAAGAACTGGCCGCTCGACGCCGACTTCGACGAGACGCTGGCGATCGTCGACCAGGTCGTCGAGGTCCTGGCGGCACGCCCGCCGGCCGAGCGCGAGCGCTACGTCGTGTCGTGCTTCCACCTGCCCACGGTCGACCGGGTGCGCGAGCTGGCCCCGGACCTCGTCACCGCGTGGCTGGTCGGCATCGTGGGGCCCGACGGCGGCGCGCAGGTCATCGCCGAGGCCGTCGACCATGGGCACCGGGCGCTCCACCCGCACCACGCCCTCGTGACGCGGGAGCTCGTGGAGCGCGCCCACGACGAGGAGCTGGCGGTCAACGCCTGGACCTGCAACGAGCCCGACCGCATCCGCTGGCTGGCGGGGGAGGCGGGGGTCGACGGCATCGTCACCGACGTGCCCGACGTGGCGCTGGTGGCGCTCGGCCGGGGGCCCGGGCAGTCACCCTGACCCGAACTTGCGGTGGCTGGCGCCCCCATGGGGGCCCTAACCGCCGCACGTTCGGGGCGGGACGTCAGGGCAGGACCAGGTCGAGCACCTCCGGCTCGTGGCGGAAGTCGAGGCGCTCTGTGTCGCCGAGGTGGTCGCCGTCCACCTGGTAGGGGACCGGTCCGTAGGCCCGCACGCTGAGCGCCGCCAGGTCGGTGCGATGGTCGACCCAGCGGCTCCGCCGCAGCAGTGTGCCGCTACCCAGCGCCGAGGCGATGATGCGCATCGTCCGCGCGAACGCCATGGTCCGCAGCGTGACCGACGCCAGACCCCGGTCCAGCGTGGCCTCGGGCGCCAGTTCCAGCGGCCGGTTGCCGAGGTACGTGTAGGGGTTGGTGTTGAGGACGATCGTCAGGTAGGCGTCGTCGATCACCGTACCGTCGGCATGGTGGACGGCGAAGCGGGGGCGGCTGCGGTCGTAGTGGCGGATCCACGTGTCGAACCCGGCGAACACGAACAACGGATGTCCCGCGTACCGCTTGATCCCGGCGCGACGCTCGACCTGCTCCACCACGGCGGCGTCGAACCCGACGCCGGTGTGGAACAGGAAGTAGCGGCCGTTCACCGACCCCAGGCCCACCCGCCGGATCGAGCGCCGCCCCAGCGCGTCGAGTAGCACGCCCGTGGCCTCGATCGGGTCGTTGGGCAGGCCGATCGTGCGTGCGAACACGTTGGTCGAGCCCCCCGGTAGGGGCGCCAGGGCACAGGCCGTGCGGGCCAGCCCGTTGGCCGCCTCGTTGAGCGTTCCGTCCCCGCCCAGCACCACCACGACCTCGACGCCGTTGGCGGCCGCGCCCTGCGCGAGGCGGGTGGCGTGGCCGCGGCGGCTGGTCTCCGCGAGGGTGACGTCGTGG
>DATFVX010000110.1:0-13411 GCA_035259985.1 Acidimicrobiales bacterium
ACGCCACCTCCATCAGCTGCGTCAGCGGCAGCACCAACGTCGGTTCCAACACGAACAACAACTCGCTCACAACGTCCAATGTGCGTGTCCGGCAGTCCCCGGTCGTCTGCACGATCACGTACGTCGACCCGTGAGCCGTTAAAGCGGTAGATCTGCATCGAGTTCGTGGGCCCCGGTCTCCGGGGCCCACAAACGTCACATCGCTCCGCGTTTCGGCGGTCAGCGCCGGACGGTCGACCGAAACCCGGGGTACCGTGCGCGGCCGATGGGCCTGATGCTCCACGTCGACGTGGCCGGCCGCCGGGCAGTGGTCGTGGGCGCGGGGCCGGCGGGGCGGGAAAAGGTGGCTCGGTTACGAGCGGCGGGGGCTGAGGTGGTGGTCGTCGACCCGTCGGCAGCGCCGGACGGTTGGGGGCTCGGGGTGACGGTTGTGACCAGGGCGTTCCGCGCGGACGACCTGGCGGGGGCGGCGCTGGTGGTGGCGGCGACCGACGACGGCCGGGTGAACGACGAGGTAGCCCGGGCCGGGCGCGCCGACGGCGCGGTGGTGATCCGGGCCGATCGGCCAGATGGCGGTGGTGTCACGTTCGCCGCCATGCTCGACGAGGGACCGGTGACGGTGGGCGTGGCGACGGGCGGGGTCAGTCCGGCGCTGGCGCGATGGTTGCGTGACCGACTCGCCGCGGTGGTGACCCCGGCGGTTGGTGAGCTGGCGTCGCTGGTGGCGATGCGTCCGCGATCGGGGGGACGGCGGGGGCATGGTGGCCTTCCCCTGGATGAGGCGCTCGCGCTCGTCGAGTCGGGGGACCTGGCCGGAGCCGCGGAGCTCCTCGGGGTCACGGTTCCGGGCAGCTCGACCTCGCGGCCACGCAGGCGCTGACGAAGGCGCGCACGATCGACGGGTCGCCGCCGGCGTGATGGTGGAGGTAGGTCGCCAGGAGCGTCGGGGTGGCGAACCCGTCGGTGGCGGTGCCGAACCGGCTGGTCAGTCGCAGTGCGCCGCCGGGTGGTTGGCAGATCGAGTAGTGGAATTCGTGGCCCCGCATCCTGGTGCCGGCCGGCCCCAGCGGGCTGGGGGCCCGAGTCTGCGCCTCGCGGTAGCCGAGCACGAGCCGGTCGCCGAGCCGGGCTCGGGTTGGGACCGCGCCGACCATGGGCCTTCCGTCGAGCTCGCGAGCCAGCCACAGCAGGCCGCCGCATTCGGCCCATACGGGTAGGCCCTGGGCGATCCGGCGCGCGGCATCGGCCCGCAACGGCGCGTTGCCGGACAGCGCTGCGGCATGGACCTCGGGGAACCCGCCCCCGACGATCAGGCCGTCGACGGCGGGCGGCAGCGCCGCGGCGTGGAGCGGGTCGAAGGCCACGACCTCGGCACCGGCGGCTTCGAGGGCGTCGACGTTGTCCTGGTAGGCGAAGGTGAAAGCGGCCCCGGCGGCCACCGCGATCCGGCAGCGGCCGACTGGCAAGGGCGTCGGGGGCGGGACCGCCTCAATGGAGCGGGCGGCACGGGCTACGGCCTCGACGGCGTCGAGGTCGAACCCGCCGGCAATCGCCGCGGCGAGGCGGTCGAGCGAGGCGCGCACGGCGGCCGGTCGCTCCGCAACCGGGACCAGGCCGAGGTGCCGGTCCCGCCAGCGCAGGGCGTCATCGCGTGGCAGGGCGCCGAGCACGGGGATGCCGAGCGGCGCGACCGCTTCGCGCAGCAGCTGTTCGTGGCCGGGTGAGCCGACCTGGTTCAGGACCACGCCGGCGAGCTCGATCCTCGGGTCGTGGTCGCGGTAGCCGCGTACGAGTGCGGCCACCGACGCGCTCATTGCACCGGCGTCGACCACGAGGAGGACCGGGGCGTCGAGCAGGGCGGCCACGTCGGCGGTCGATGATGGCGTCCCGTCGACGGCTCCGTCGTAGAGGCCCATGACGCCCTCGATCACCAGCAGGTCGGACCCGGCGGCGGCGCGGGCGGCCAGGGGGGCGATGGCATCGGGCCCGCAGAGCCAGGGATCCAGGTTGCGCGGTGGCCGGCCGCTGGCCAGTGAGTGGTACCCGGGGTCGATGAAGTCGGGCCCGACCTTGGCGGTGGCCACCGATCGACCGCGGGCGGTTAGTGCGGCGACGAGGCCAGTGGCGACGGTGGTCTTGCCGACCCCCGACGCCGTGCCGGCGATCATGACCCGGGCCGCCAGGTTGGACATCAGTCGGCGTGGGCGGGGGCGTGCCCGTGGCGGTGCTGGGCGGCAAGGTGGGAATGGCCCACGCCCCGGGGCTGACCGACGCGATCCTCCCGGCCGGGCCAAGCGGCCCGGTATGTGCAGGTGTCACAGTTGGTGCGATGGACGCCGTCGAGCGCCTCGCGGTGGCGCTGGGCGATGACCGGCACGAGGTCGGGGTCCGGTCCGAAGTAGCCGGCGTCGACGACCTCGATGCCGGACCGGGCCCGGAAGTCGGTCATCTGGTCGCGGGCCCGCTCGACGAGTTTGCCGGTGGCGAGGAACCAGAAGAACACGCCGATGCGGTCGTGGCCCAGTTGGGCCGCCCGCTGGAGGGCGTCTGGCACCGATGGCCACGTGACGCCGGTGAAGCCGATATCGACGGCGGGGGCGCGCGACCATTCGGCCAGGAGGCGCGCCGCCCGGCACGCCTCCGCGTTGGCGTCGGGGTCGGAGGTGCCGCGGGCGACGACGAGCAGGGGAAGCCCGTCGGCGGCGGCGTCCTCGAGGTTGGCGTGGGCGACGGCGAGCAGCTCGGGCACGACGCCGAGCGGCGCGCCGAGGCGGAGATCGATGCCGGGGTGCCGGTCGCGTCCTTCGAGCACGATCGCGGGGACGTCACTCTTCCCGTGGCCTGCGGCCAGGAGCATGAGGGGTTGCACGGTGACCCTCGTACTGCCGCGCCCGACCAGTCGGTCGAGCATGGCGGCAGCAGGCGGGTCCGCCAGCTCGAGGAACCCGAGCTCGACGGCCAGGTCGTGGTGTGCCCCGGCGACCGCGTCGCCCAGCGCTCGGGCCTCGGCGACGCCCGCTGGGCACTGCGAGCCGTGGGCCACGAGCAGGAGCCCGTCGCTCGGCGCGTCGCCGGCGCCAGCAGGGTCGGCATCGCCCTGACCGTGGGGACGGAGGGGGATGCCGGTGTGTCGTGGTGTCAGCACGAGTCTCCTCGGTCGAGTCGGTGGAGTCGGTGGAGGGCATTGAGGGCGGCGGCCGCAACGGGGCTGCCGCCCCGCTCGCCGGTGTTGGTGATGGCGACGGGTGCGAGTGGTCCCGCCCACAGCTCGGCCTTGGACTGGGCCGCCCCGACGAACCCCACCGGGAGGCCGATCACGGCGGCCGGGTCGACCTCGCCCAGACGCTGCCGGGCGAGGAGCTCGATCAGGGCGCTCGGGGCGTTGCCGACCACCCAGATCGCCCCCTCCGGGTAGCGGTGTGCGGCAAGGGCGAATGCGGCTGCGGCGCGGGTCGAGCCGGGCGGTGCAACAGGGACCTGGTCGAGCAGGCAGGTTGTCGCCAAGCGGGGGGTGCCGGCGGTGACCATTGTGCTGTCGACGATGACGGGGGCGCGATGCGTCAGTGCGTCGACGGCGCTGTCCACGGCCCGGACACCTATCCGGGCCGAGGTGGCGTAGCCGACGTCGGCGGTGGCATGGATCATCCGGGCCACGACGTGGCGGGCGCGCGGCGGCCACGCCGACAAGTCGACCCGCTCGTGCAGGATGCGGTAGCTCTCCGCCTCGATGGGATGGACGTCGCCCACGTCGGAGTCGGTCACGTCGCGTAGCCCCGCGGCGTTACGATCCGGCCGTCGACCACGGTGGTGGCGGTGCTGCCGACGACGACGATCGACAGCATGCCCACCACAGTCGGATCGAGGTCGGCCAGGGTGGTGAGGATGACCCGCTCGCCGGGGCGGGTGGCGTCGGTGACGATGCCGACCGGGGTTGCGGGGGGCCGGCCGTCCAGCAGGATCGACCGGGCGGCATCGAGCTGCCAGGTGCGCCGGGCGGAGCGTGGGTTGTAGAGGGCGACGGCCACGTCGGCGGCGGCGACGGCCTGCAGCCGCCGCTCGATGACTCGCCACGGGGTGAGCAGGTCGGAGAGGCTCACGACGGCGTGGTCGTGGGCCAGGGGGGCGCCGAGAAGGGCGGCCGCCGCAGCCGCGGCGGTGACGCCGGGAACCACCTCGATGGGTGGGCCGCCGTGGCGGGGTGCGAGCTGATGGGCGAGGCCGGCCATGGCGTAGACGCCAGGGTCGCCGGAACACACGAGGGCGACGTTGGCGCCGCCGGCGGCCCGGTCCAGGGACTCGGCGCAGCGGTCGGTCTCGGCACCGATGGGGCTGCGCACTACGAGTTGGGCCGGGCTCACCAGGTCGGCGCATTGCTCGACGTAGGGCTCGTACCCGATCACGACGTCGGCGCCGCGCACGGCGGCAGCGGCCGCCGGGGTCCGATGGCGGGGATGGCCGGGGCCGAGGCCGACGACGGTCAGCCGGCCCGGTGGCCGGCGCCGGCGAGCCACGGCCACGGTGGCGGCAGCGGCCTTCTGCTTGGCGACGACCAGCTCGGCGCCGGGGCCGGCGGCGGCGAGCGCGGCGGCCTCGGCGACGCTGGGCGTTCCCACGGCCGCCGCCGCGATCGGGCTGGGGTGGGGGACGTCCACGGCCGCGAGGGTGGCGGCGTCGAACGCCCGGACCGGGTGGTGCAACGCGGTGACGACGGCGTCGCCGGCCCGGCGATCGAGGGTCGCGACCTCCCCCACCGACTCGGCGGCCAGCCCGGCGCCCGCCAGGGCCCGCTGCAGCAGGCCGCTGGCAGCGTCAGCGGGAGCGTCGCTCGAGGCACCGACACCGACGACCAGCGAGGGGGGATGGAGGACGACCTGGCCGGGTCCAGGGTTGATCACCTGGTCGGTGACCATCACCCGGTGGGGTCCGTCGCCGGCCCGGAACGGGACGGGCCAGTCGAGGGTGCGTCCGATCGCTGGTGGGCCGCGGTCGAGCCAGGCCCGGGCCACGCCGGCGACGTCACCCATGGCCACGAACCCCGGAAGGGCATCGAGGGCCGGGACGCCCGCCGCGTCGGTGGCGGTGGTGACGACCGGGGTCGCGTCGAGCAGGGCGGCCACCTGGCGGGCGAGGTCGTTGGCGCCCCCGGCGTGGCCGCCGCAGAGCGCAACGGCGAAGCGATCGGCTTCGTCGACACACACGACCGCAGGGTCGGTGGACTTGTCGTCCAGCAGGGGCCCCACGACCCGGACGGCGATCCCGGTCGCGCAGCACAGGACGAAGGCGTCGACATCGGTCCAGCGCGCCCGCACCGTGGCCGCCAGGTCGCCGTGCACGTGCTCGAAGGGCAGCCGGGCGCACGTGCGCGCGCCGGCGGCGTCCAGGGACGCCGCGAGCACCCGCGGCGCCGTCACGACGCCCGCCCCCAGACGACGAACACCGGGTTCTCAGCCCGCAACCGGAGCGCGTGGTCGGGACCGATGCCCGTCGCCCGGCTGACCTGGAGCTGGACCAGCGAGCCGAGGCGATCGGCGGCCGCGACCGCTGTGGCCATGACCGCAAACGTGGCGACCGCAACCCCACCGGGGCGGAGCCGGGCCCGCGCCGCGTCCAGCACCGCGAGCCCGCCGCCGCCGACGAAGACCCGGTCGGGCGGCGGTAGGCCGGCCAGCGCCGCCGGGGCGACCCCCTCGATCACCGACACGGCGGTGCCGGCGGCGTTGGCCCGAATCCGCCGGCAGGCCTCGGGATCCCGTTCGACGGCGAGGACCCGCAGCCCGGGGGCCAGGCGGGCAGCCTCGACCGCGACGCTGCCGCTGCCGGCGCCGACGTCCCAGAGCACCCCCTTGGTCGGCAGGTCCAGCTTGCCGAGCACGATGGCGCGCACCTCGGCCTTGGTGATCAACCCGGCGCGGTGGGCGAACGTCGACGCGTCGGCCCCCCAGCCGCGGCTGGCGGCCGGGGCGACACCGCCGCCGGGCCCGACGCAGATCACCACCGAGAGCGGGTCGAACAGGCCCGCGGCCAGGCCGGGCAGGTCGGTGCGAGTGGCCGACTCGCCGGGCTCGCCCAGCCGCGTGCACACCCAGACGTCCCGCGTCACCGGAGCGGCGCCGGGCCCGGCCGGGCCGAGGGCAAGCACGGCCTTCCCGAGCGCTTCGGGCGGTGCGTCGCGCGACACGAGGACCGCAACCTTGGGGTGCTCGGCGACCGCCGTCGCCGCCGACTCGACCGGCCGGCCGTGGCACGTCGCGACCACGGCGTCGTCCCACGGGATCCCGACTCGGGCGAATGCAAGCGATATCGACGACGGCGCGGGGTGCACATCCAACCGCTCGGGGCCGAGGCGGGCCGCCAGCAGCCGGACGATCCCGAAGAACCCGGGGTCGCCCGAGGCCAGGACGCACACCCGTTGCCCGGCGGCCGACCGCGCCGCACACAGCTCGACCAACTCGTCGAGGTGGCCCCACAGCTCCACCGCCTCCCCCGGCAACGCCGAACCGGCCAGGTCCTGGTGCTGCCGGGCCGAGCCGACGAGCACGTCGGCCTGGCGCAGCGCGGCCTCGGCTCCCGACCCGAACCACTGCCCCCCGTGCAGGCCGACAACGGCCACGGGAAGAACCGGCGCGTCCACACGGGTCACCGGGATCGCCGCCGGCTCGGGCGCCCCGCCGTCGAGCCGTTCCTGCTCGGCAGCCGGAACGCGGTCCCGTGGGTCGGCGAGTACAGGTGGGAACGGACCGGCACGGTCCCGCCGAGGGCATCCCCGACCAACACCAGCACCGTACGTCTCGCCCCTGTCGAGCGGACGGCGTCGGCCACGTCGCCTACGGTCGTGCGGACCACGCGCTCGTCGGGCCACGTGACCCGCACCACGACGGCGGCCGGCGTCTCCGGCGGGTAGCCGCTGAGCAGCTCGGCCTGGAGCTCGTCCGGCCAGGCCCCGGCGAGGAACACGGCCATCGACACCCCGGATCGGGCGAGGGCCGCCACCCCTTCACCGGGCCGCATGGCAGCCGCGGTGCGACCCGCCAGGCGCGTGAGGACCAGTGACTGGGAAAGCCCGGGAACCGTCAGCTCGCGTTCCAGGGTGGCGGCGGCCGCCGCTACCGAGGTCACACCGGGGACGACCTCGAAGGCACGGCCTTGGTCCCGGCACCAGTCCATCTGCTCGGCTATCGCGCCGTAGACGCTGGGATCACCGGAGTGGAGCCGCACGATCGGGGTGGTTTCGGCGGTGGCGGCGTACACGCCGAGGACGTCCTCGAGCGTCATCGTTGCCGAGTCGTGCAGCTCGACCCCGGGGCGGCAGTGGGCCAGCACCGCCTGGGGAACGAGCGAGGACGCCCACACCACCACGTCCGCGTGGGCGAGCCGCTCGGCGCCCCGCAGGGTGAGCAGGTCGGGAGCGCCCGGGCCGGCGCCCACGAACGAGATCACCTGTCGGCGCGTGCCGGCACGATGACGGCCGACAGGTAGCTGGCGGGCCGGTCGCCAACCTCGGTGACCGGGGCGATCCGTTCCCCGGGCAGCCCGAGGAGCTCCCCCAGGACCGCACCGCCGAGGCGGCCGGCGCTGCGAAGCCGCTCCGCGACCCCCGCGACGTGCCGGCCGCCCTTGTAGACGATGACCGTGCGAGTGTCGTCGCCGAGGGCGGCGGACAAGGCGCCGCCGTCAGCGAGGACGGCGACGTCGTTGGCTGGTAGGACCAGGAACGATTGCTGGTCGTCGGCCAGCACGGTTCCCGAGCGCGCCGCCAGCTCCTGGAAGGCCATCACGCCCGGCACCGTCACCATCGGCGTCCCCGGCCGTCGCTCGTCGACCAGCGCCGCCACCGACGAGAACGTCGAGTACAGGTTCGGGTCGCCCAAGGTCACGAACGCCACCTCATCCCCCGCGTCCAGCCGGGCGACGATGTCCGCGGCCGCGGCCTTCAGCGCCGCGTCTCGGGCGGCTTCGTCGGGCGTCATCGCGAACACCAGCCGGTCTACCACCACATCGGGTGCCGCCCCGCGCACGATCGCTTCGGCCCGACCGGCCGCCGTGACGTCGGTGGACGGCGCCACGACGGCAGTGGCCCGCCGCAGCGCCCTCAGGCCCCGCACGGTGAGCAGGTCGGCGGCGCCGGGTCCGACGCCGACGCCGACCAGCCGACCCGGGACGGGCGGGTCGTGTTCGAGCCTCGTCGTGTCGCCGTGCTCCTGGATCAGCCGCTCGACAGCTGAGCGGAGCAGGTCGGCCTCGCTGCGGTGGGTGCGCCCGGCCAGGGCGCCCAGCTGTCGCTTGAGCGTGTCCGGGAGATAGACCGAGGTCTTGCGCACGAACATAGGGTAGTACGTAGGGCATGGACGGCAGACGGTCTACACGGGACGAGGCGGGCGACGCGGCGAGCCGGCGCGTGCTCGTGGTCGGCATCGGCGCCGGCGACGCCGACCACCTCACGCTCGGGGCCGTCCGTGCCCTCAACCACACCGACGTCGTGTTCCTCGTCGACAAGGGCGCGGCCGACGATGCGCTCCGAACCGCCCGGCTGACGCTGTGCCGCCAGGTCATCGATCCGGCCCACCACTACCGACTCGTCGCCGTGGACCTGGACCCGGTGCGAGCGCGCGGCGGCGGTCCCTACGAGGCCAGCGTCGCCCGCTGGCGAACGGCGCGGGTCGACGCCTACGAGCGACTGGTCGCCGGCCTCGCCGAGCGCGAGACAGGCGCCTTCCTGGTCTGGGGCGATCCCACCCTGTCCGACGGCACCCTCGCCGTGCTCGACGAGGTCGCCGCCCGCGGCCAGGTCACCTTCGAGGTCGAGGTCGTCCCCGGGATCAGCAGCGTCGCCGCCCTGGCGTCTCGCCACCGGGTGGCGCTCAACCGGACCGGCGAGCCGGTTCTGATCACCCCCGGCCGGCGCCTCGCGGCCAAGGGCTGGCCCGACGACGCCCCCAACGTCGTCGTGCTGCTCGACAACCACCGAGCCCTCGCCGGCCTCGACGACGACCTCGAGATCTGGTGGGGTGCCTTCGTGGGCCTACCCGACGAGCGCCTCGTCCATGGCCGGCTCGGCGACTGCCGCGACCAGATCGAGCGGGAACGGTCCGAGGCTCGGCAGCGGCACGGCTGGCTGTTCGACACGTACCTCCTCCGCCGACCATGAAGGTGCTGGTGCTGGCGGGAACCCGAGAGGCCCGGGAGCTCATCGAGCTGCTGGCCGCCGAGCCCGGCGTCGAGGTCGTCGCCTCGCTGGCCGGTCGCACCTCGTCTCGTGTCGAGCTCCCCTGTCCCGTCCGGGTCGGCGGGTTTGGGGGCGTCGATGGGCTCCGTCGGTTCCTCCGGAGCGAGCGTGTCGGTGCCGTCGTCGACGCCACCCACCCCTTCGCGGCCCGCATGCCGCACCACGCCCTTGCCGCGGCGCGAGGCACCGGCATCCCGCACCTCCGCCTGCGTCGACCCCCGTATCAGCACCGGCCGGGCGACCGCTGGGTCGAGGTCGACGACATGGCCGCGGCAGCCGTCGCGCTGCGGCGCCTCGACGCCCGGCGGGTCCTGCTGACCGTCGGGCGCCTCGATCTCGAACCGTTCTCGACGGTGCCGGGCGTCCACTTCGTGGTGCGCTCCGTTGAGCCACCCGCCCAGGGCCCGCCTGGCGCCACCATCGTCACCGCCCGCGGCCCTTTCACGGTGGACGGCGAGCGGGCCCTCTTGGCCGGTCACGACATCGACGCGCTGGTGACCAAGGACTCCGGCGGCGACGACGCCAAGATCCGGGCCGCCCGGGCCGCGGGAATAGCGGTGGCCATGGTCCGCCGGCCCCCCGATGTCGACGCCACGATCGCGACGGACGCATCAGCGGCGCAGGCCTGGGTGCGGGCGCTCACGCCACCGGCCCCTGGTCCCCACGGTGGCGACGCCGCCGCGCTGGCGGCCTGGCTCGGTACCGACCTGGACGCCGTCCTCGACCTGTCCGTGAGCCTCAACCCCGACGCCCCCGACGCCGCCCGCCTCGTGGCCCGCGCGGCGACGCGGGTCGGCCACTACCCCGACCCCCGGCAGCCCACCCGGGCACTGGCCGGCGCCATCGGTGTCGACCCGGGACGGCTGGTGCTCACCAACGGTGGCGCAGAGGCCATCGCCCTGGTCGCAGCGCACGAGCCGGTGGGGTGGGTCGAGGACCCGGAGTTCTCGCTCTACGCCCGCCACCTCGCCGAGGTGCGCGAGGGCGCACCGCGGTGGCGGTCCAATCCGTCGAACCCACTCGGGCGGCTGGCCCCCGGCAGCGCCGAGGCGGCGGTGTGGGACGAGGCGTTCTACCCACTGGCCAGCGGCACTTGGACACGTGGCGACGACCGAGCCTGGCGAGTCGGTTCGCTCACCAAGCTCTGGGCCTGCCCCGGGCTACGCCTCGGGTATGTCATCGCCCCCACCCTGGAGCTCGCCGAGGCAATCCGGTCCCGCCAACCGCGCTGGGCGGTGAACGCGCTGGCCCTCGCCGTCGTCGAGCCTCTCCTGGCCGAGACCGACCTTGCCGGATGGGCGGCGGCGATCAGGCCCCGGCGCATCCAGCTGGTGCAGGCGCTGATGGCACGCGGGTTCGCGGTCCGCGACACCGACGCCTGTTGGGTCCTGGTCGAGGCTCCCGGACTGCGCGACCTGCTCGCCCGCCGGGCGGTGCTCGTGCGCGATTGCACCTCGTTCGGCATGCCTGGCGTGGTGCGCATGGCCGTTCCCGACGACGCCGGCCTCGACCGGCTTCTCACCGCCGTCGACGGGGTGCTCGGCGACCCGGGCGGGGCGCCGTGAACCGGCGACCGCTGATGGTGCTCGGATGCACGTCGACCGCCGGCAAGAGCCTGCTGGTCACCGCCCTGGCCCGCTGGTTCCACCGTCAGAGCGTCGACGTGGTGCCGTTCAAGGCCCAGAACATGTCGAACAACGCCCGCGTTGTCGACGGCGGCGAGATCGGGGTGGCGCAGTGGCTCCAGGCGCGCGCCGCCGGCCAGACGGCGTCGGTCGACATGAACCCGGTGCTGCTCAAGCCCGAAGCCGAGACGCGCAGCCAAGTCGTTGTCGACGGCGTCGCCCGGCCCGACCTCACCGCCCTGGCCTGGCGAGAGCGGGGCCCACACCTGTGGCCGGCGATGGCGGCGGCGTACGAACGGCTGTCCGCTCGCCACGAACTGGTGCTGATCGAAGGGGCCGGGAGCCCCGCCGAGATCAACCTGCCCGACCTGGTCAACAACCAGGTGCTCGAGCACGCGGACGCCGCCGGGCTGCTGGTGGTCGACATCGACCGGGGCGGCGCCTTCGCCCACCTGTACGGCACGTGGTCGCTGGCGCCGGCATCGACTCGTCGGCGCCTCGCTGGCTTCGTGCTCAACAAGTTCCGGGGCGACGCCGGCCTCCTCGAACCGGGTCCGGCGACCATCGGCGAGCGCACCGGGATGGCCGCGCTCGGGGTGCTGCCCCTGCTGGCCCACCAGCTCCCGGACGAGGAGGGCGGCACGATCCGGGCCGATCCTCCGACTCCCGCCCCGACGGTCAGCGTGGTCCGCTACCCGTACGCGTCCAACCTCGA
The DNA here is from genome assembly GCA_035259985.1 of Acidimicrobiales bacterium. GTDB lineage: Bacteria > Actinomycetota > Acidimicrobiia > Acidimicrobiales > VFJN01 > DASQUK01. The sequence goes on from DATFVX010000110.1 coordinate 11,564, forward strand.
CGAGCTGTACCTGGTCCCCCACGTCGCCCGGATGCGATGGGCCTCGACGCCGGGCGATCTCGCCGGCGCCGACCTCGTCATCCTCCCCGGCAGCAAGCACGTCGCCGCCGATGCAGCCTGGCTCCGCGAGCGGCGCCTCGATCACGAGCTATCCGCGCGCGTCGCTGCCGGCGGGGCCGTCTTCGCCGTGTGTGGCGGGGCGATGCTGGCCGGCCGAGAGGTGCTTGACCCGGGCGGGATCGAAGGCGCGGCCGACGCCGTCGGTCTCATGCCGCTGGTCACCGAGATGGAGCCCTCCAAGCTCACCCGGGCAACCACCGTGTCGTTCCCGACCATGCCCTCGCCGTGGGACGGCCTGTCGGGGCTCGACGTCGACGGCTACGAGATCCGCAACGGGCGGGTCCGAGCCGCCGATTGCGAGCTTGCACCGCTGGTCTGGGCCCACGGCTCTGTCCTGGCCACCACTGTTCATGGCCTCCTGGAGAGCCCCGACGTGCTCCAGGCTCTGTTCGGCACCCGGCCACCGGAGGTGCTCGACACCACCTTCGAACTGCTCGCCGACGCCATCGAGACGCACCTGGACACCGCCGCACTCTGGCGACTCGTCGGGTGACCGCGCACGGGCCCGCGGCCGCAGCCGGCTGGGCGATCGACCACGTGGTCGGCGAACCGCCCACGGCGCTCCACCCGGTCGCCTGGTTCGGCACGGCCATGACCCGGCTCGAGTCACACACCTACCGAGATGCCTCCGCCGCCGGCGCCATCCATCTCGCCATCGGTGTGGGCGGCGCCTGGCTCCTAGGACGGCTCGCCACGCGCCTGCTCGGTGCCCCGATCGCAACGGCGCTGGCCACTTCCGTCAGCGTTGCCGGTCGGATGCTGCTCGACGAGGGCACCGCCATCATCGATGCCGTTGAGCGCGGCGACCTCGACGACGCTCGCCGCCGCCTGCCCACGCTCGTCGGCCGCGACCCGTCCCTCCTCTACGAAGACGAGGTGCTGCGTGCGGTGGTCGAGTCGGTAGCCGAGAACAGCGTCGACGCCGTCATTGCGCCGCTGCTCTGGGCCACAGCAGGCGGGGCGCCCGCAGTGCTCGCCCACCGAGCGTCCAACACCCTCGACGCCATGGTGGGACACCCCAACCAGCGGTACCAGCGCTTCGGTCGGGCGGCGGCAAGGTTCGACGACGCGCTCAACTGGCTCCCGGCCCGCCTCGCGGCCGCCGGGGTTGCCGTGCTCGTCCCGTCACGACGCCGAGCGATCTGGCAGTGCGTACGTCACGACGCTCGGGCCCACCCCTCCCCCAACGCCGGCGTCATCGAGGCTGCGGTGGCCGCCGCCGTAGGTGTCAGGGTCGGCGGGATGAACCGCTACGGCGACCACATCGAGGACCGAGGCATCCTGGGCTCCGGTGACCCGCCCTCGGTCGCCGAGGCTCGCCGAGCCGTTGCGCTCGTACGGCGGCTCGGTGGCCTGGCAGCACTTGCGGCGCTCGTCACGGCGTGGCCGAGCACCACCTCATGGAACGCCGGGCCGACACCGTGGACGGTCATCGAGGACCCGCCTCGCGGACGCTGTGGGCGAGGCCTTCGGCGTCGAGGTCGGTGACGTCGAGGACGCGGGCGCCCATCGCCTCGGCCACGCCGGCCGCAAGCCCGAGGCGGGTGGCACCGGTCTCGCAGTCGAGCACGAGCCCGGGCACGCCTGCCCGCCGGGTGTCGGCGGCCGCCGCAAGGGCCTCGTCGAGGCTCGCCGATCCACCGGTGGCGCGGCCGTCGGTGAGCAGGACGAGCAGCGCGTCGCCACCGCGGCGGCGGGCGGCGGCCGCCAGCGAGTTCGCCGCCCGGA
>DATFVX010000111.1:0-2403 GCA_035259985.1 Acidimicrobiales bacterium
GCCCGGTGGCCGACGGTGTCGAGGTGCAGTACCTCGGCGAGCCGGTGGGCATGGGGCCGATCCGGCTTCGGGAGGACACCGGCCGCACCTTCGACCACTGGGACCGCTTCTTCCTCCCGTCCATCGCGCAGATCGAGTACGCGGTCGAGGGCTGGTTCCGAATCATCAACACGATCGTCCACCTCCCGATGTCACGGTTCCGAACCCGCGCCTGGTTCGTGGTTCGGTTCCGGAGCCGCCTGCCGGCCGCCGCCGTGCGGCCCGTGGTGCGGCAGCGGGGCAAGCAGATCCTGCGCCAGGACGCCCGCGCCCTGGCGCACCAGACCGAGCGGATACGCAGCCTCGGCGGCGAGCACTACGCGTCGACCGAGCTCGACCTCCTCGGCAATGCGATCTGGCACCTGCTCCGCCACGCCGAGCGTGCTGAGCTGCCGGGCGGCGGCGATCGGTCCGCCGCCATGATCAGCGAGCGCACGGTCGTCTTCGAGGCATGACAGGCGTGACGCCGTCGGTCGTCGAAGCCGAACGGCTGCATGGTCGGTCCCTCGTGCTGGACCTGCACACCCATGGCCCCGGGTTCGTGCCGCAACCGTTCCGCACGGTGTGGCGCGGCCTCACGATGCGGGCCCCCGCTGAGGTCGGCTTCGACGTGTTGCGGCGGGCGGGAGTCGATGCGGCGGTCGCCAAGGCCGTGGGCGATCCCATCGTCACGCGGTGGCACGTTCGCCGGAGCGCCTGGGACGCGGTCGAGGCGCAGCTGGCCCTGATCGAGCGGCAAGCCGTCGATGGCGGAGCCCGGGTCGCCCACTCGGTCGACGATCTGCTGGACGCCCGGGCGCGGGGCGTGCCTGCGGTTGTGCTCGGTGTCGAGGGAGCCGACGCGGCGGGCCATGACGTCGATCGCATCGACGCGTGGCACGGGCGTGGCGTCCGGGTGATCGTGCTGGTGCATCTGAGTGACAACACGCTGGGCACCACGTGCCTGCCGTGGCAGCGGTACGCCGGTCCGTTGCCCGTTCGGCGCCACGCCTCGCCGGGCCTCAGCCCGACCGGCGCGCAGGTCGTCGAACGCATGAACCAGCTCGGCGTGCTGGTGGACGTGGCCCATGCCGACCGGGCCACCCTGCTGGGCGTCGTCGACGCGGCGACCGCGCCCGTGGCCTCGTCGCACACCGGCGCCCGCGCTCTGCAGGACTTCGCCCGCTACCTGGCCGACGACGAGCTCCGCGCGATCGCGTCGACCGGCGGTGTGGTCGGGCTCTGGCCCTACCGAGCGCGCCGCTTCGGCGTGCGCAGCATGGCCGACCTGGTGGCCCACGCGCGGCACATCGCCGAGGCCGTCGGCCCTGAGCACCTCGCCATCGGCACCGACATGAACGGTGTCCCGGGCGTCATGGCCGGGTTCGCCGGCGAGGCCGACCTGCCCAAGCTGACGGCGGCGCTGCTCGGCGGCGGCTTCGACCACGGCGAGGTGGAGGGGATCCTCGGCGCCAACGCCCTCCGGGTGCTGAGACGGGTCGAGGCGGAGGCGCGCCGAGCTCCGGCCTGACGGTCACCGGCGTGGTCACCGGACGTCGAGCACGACCTTGCCGAGCGCTGCACGCTCCTCGAGGAGCCCGAGGGCCATGCCGGCCTGTTCGAGCCGGAAGTGAGCTCCGACGATCGGGCGGACCTGGCCTGCGTCGACAAGCTCGCTCACGGCCGCGCCGATCTCGCGCCAGGCGTCGGGCTTGCCCATGACGTACGCGCCCCAGCCTGCGCCGACCACCTCGGTGTTGTTCAGCAGCAGCCGGTTCACCTTGACCTCGGGGATCGCGCCGCCCGTGAAGCCGACGACCAGCACGCGCCCGCCCTCGCGCAGCGAACGGATGCTGTCGGTGAAGCGGTCGCCGCCCACCGGGTCGACCACCACGTCGACGCCGCCGCCGGAAAGCGCCTTGGCCTCGTCCTTCCAGGGGCCGTCGGAACGGACGACCTCGTCCGCGCCCGCTGTCCGGGCGACTTCGGCCTTCTCGTCGGAGGACACGACCCCGATCGTCCGGGCGCCGAGGCCCCTCGCGACCTGGATCGCGGCCGTCCCGACGCCGCCGGCGGCACCGTGGATGAGCACGGTCTCGCCCTCGACCAGCCGGCCCCGAAGCCGCAGGCTGAAGTACGCGGTGTGGTAGTTGAGGATCAACGCGGCGCCCTGTGCGAAATCCAGCTCGGCCGGAAGCTTGAACACCATGTGCTCGGGGGCGACAGCCGTCTCCGCCCAGGCGCCGAGGAACGGGAACGCAGCCACACGATCGCCGCGCCGCACCGCCGCGCCCTCCGGGGCGCTGATCACGACGCCGCCCACCTCGCTGCCGGGCACGAACGGGAGGTCTGGCTTGTACTGGTACTGGCCCCGCGTCTGGAGCA
>DATFVX010000112.1:0-35382 GCA_035259985.1 Acidimicrobiales bacterium
GTGGGCCGACCTGCCGCCGGCGGGTGCCGGCGAGCCCAACCCGATGGCGGGCGTGAGGCTCGGCGTGTCGGGGGCGGCGGCCCTCGAGCCCGAGCTCCGGCGGGCCGTCGCCGCCCGCTACGGCGTCGTGCTCGCCGAGGGCTACGGGCTGACCGAAGCCTCGCCGGCGGTCACCAGCGGCGTGGGCCAGCAGGCACCCGACGGCAGCATCGGCGTGCCGCTCCCCGGGCTGCTGGTTCGCCTGATCGACCGCTTCGGCGAGGACGCGCTGGTCGGCGACCCGGGCGAGATCTGGGTCAAGGGGCCCAACGTGTTCGGCGGCTACTGGGACGATCCCGACGCGACCGGGACGGTCCTCACCGAGGACGGCTGGCTGCGCACGGGGGACCTCGCGGTGGTCGACGACGACGGCTTCCTCTGGCTGGTCGATCGGGCCAAGGACCTCATCATCGTGTCCGGCTTCAACGTCGTGCCGGCCGAGGTCGAGGGGGTGCTGGTGCGCCACCCGGACGTCGCCGAGGCCGCGGTGGTGGGCGTGCCCGACGCGCACACCGGCGAGGCGGTGAGGGCCTTCGTGGTACCGGAGCCCGGTGCGTCCATCGACGAGCGCGCCCTGATCGACTACGCCGCCCGACACCTGGCCCGGTACAAGTGCCCGTCGGTCATCAGCGTCGTCGAGGAGCTGCCCCACGGCGACACCGGCAAGTTGCTGCGCCGGCGGCTCCGCTGAAGGCCGGCAGGGCAGTGAAGCGAACTGGTTGTAGCTGTGCGGCGTATGACCGTGTAGCTACAACCAGAACCGATGGGGTTCGGGCCCGTGCCCTTGTGAGCGTGTGAACAAGCGGGGATAGGCTGCCGAGCTGATGGCGAATGGTGGCAAGCGGCAGGCTCGCAAGATCCCCGAGGCCACCGTGAGTCGCCTGCCGCTCTACCTCCGCAGCCTGCTCGAGGTCGCCAACGACGGCATGCCGACGATCTCGTCGGAGCGGCTGGCGGAGATGTCGGGCGTGAACGCCGCCAAGGTCCGCAAGGACCTCAGCTACCTCGGCAGCTACGGCACCCGCGGCGTCGGGTACGACGTCGAATACCTCCTGTTCCAGATGAGCCGCGAGCTCGGCCTCACCCACGACTGGCATGTCGTGATCGCCGGCGTCGGCAACCTCGGCCACGCGCTGGCCAACTACGCCGGGTTCCACGAGCGGGGCTTTCCGGTGGCCGCCCTGGTCGACGCCGATCGCCGCGTCATCGGCACGGAGGTCAACGGCATCCCCGTCCGCCACATCGACGAGCTGCCCGCCATCGCCGCCACCCAGCAGATCGCCATCGGCATCATCGCCACCCCGGCCAGCGCCGCCCAGGAGGTGGCCGACCGGATGATCGCCGCGGGCGTCAGCTCCATCCTCAACTTCGCCCCGACGATCCTGTCGGTGCCGCCCGAGGTGTCGCTCCGCAAGGTCGACCTCGCGGTCGAGCTGCAGATCCTCAGCTTCTACCAGCAGCGCAAGACCGCGACCGACCGGGTGGCCCACGTGGCCGCCGACGCGGCGGCGCCGCCGGCGACCTAGCCGGGCCGTGGCGCCGCGCCGCCTGCCATGCCCGTCGAGCACCCCGTCTACCCGGTCAACCTGATCGTCGACGGGCGACGATGCCTGGTGGTCGGCGGCGGACCCGTTGCACTCCACAAGGTGCGTGGGCTCGTCGAGGCCGGGGCCCGGGTCACCGTCGTGAGCCCCGACCTGGACCCGGGGATCGCCGAGCTCGCGGACGGGGCGGTGGGCGGGGGCGGGCAGGTGGTCGCCGAGGCCCGGCCGTACAGGAGCGGCGAGGTGGCCGGCTACCGGCTGGTGGTCGCCGCGACCGGGGACCCTGCGGCGAACCAGCAGGTCTATGACGACGCCGAGGCCGCCGGCGTGTGGGTCAACAGCGCCGACGACCCGGAGCGCTGCACCGTCACGCTCCCGGCCCGCGTGCGCCAGGGCCGGCTGACGGTCACGGTGTCGACGGCGGGCCACAGCCCGGCGGTCGCCTCGTGGCTGCGCGACCGCCTGGCCGACGAGCTGGGACCGGAATACGACCAGCTGATCGGGCTGTTGGCCGAGGAGCGCGTTCGTGTCCAGCGCGAGGGCCTATCGACCGAGGATGTGGATTGGCGATCGGCGCTGGATTCGGGAATTCTGGAACTCGTTCGGGCCGGCCGGCTCGAAGCCGCAAGGGAGCGCCTGCGCTCGTGTCTCTCGTCGTCATCGGACTGAACCACCGCACCGCCCCGCTCGAGCTGCTCGAGCGGATGAACGTGCCGGACGCGCAGGCATCCAAGGCCCTCCACGACCTGTGCAGCCGCGAGCACATCAGCGAGGCCATGGTCCTCTCGACCTGCAACCGCGCCGAGGTGTACGCCGTGGCCGAGCGGTTCCACGGCGCCTACAGCGACATCCGCAGCTTCCTCGCCGAGCACTCGTTCCTGCCCCCTGAGGACTTCGCCGACCACCTCTACGTCCACTACGACTCGGCGGCGGCGGCCCACCTGTTCTCGGTGACGGCCGGGCTCGACTCGGCGGTGCTGGGCGAGAGCGAGGTCCAGGGCCAGGTCAAGCAGGCGTGGGACCTGGCCCACGCCGAGGGCGCCGCCGGTCCGGGGCTCAACCTGCTGGTGCGGCACGCTCTCGAGGGAGGCAAGCGCGCCCGGACCGAGACCGCCATCGGCCGCAAGGTCGCGTCGGTCTCGCAGGCGGCCGTCGCCATGGCGCGTGAACGGCTGGGTGGGCTGGCGGGCAAGACGGTGCTGCTGCTGGGCGCCGGCGACATGGGTGAGGGCATGGCGGTCGCCATGGCCGGCGCCGGCGAGCGCATCGGCCTGATGGTGGCCAACCGCACGCACGCCAAGGCCGCGGCGCTGGCTGCCCGGATCGGGGCCGAGCCCGTGGCGCTCGTCGACGTGCCCGACCGGGTTGCCGACGTCGACCTGTTGCTCACGTCGACGGGCGCGCAGGCGCCGATCATCGAGCGGTCCGACCTGGAGGCGGTCATGGCCGGTCGCCCGGGGCGTCCCCTGCTGGTGGTGGACATCGCCGTGCCGCGCGACGTCGATCCGGCCGTCGCCGACATCGACGGGGTCACGCTGCTCGACATGGACGACCTGCGCGGCTTCGCCGCCGCGGGCGTGGCCGGGCGCCGCCGCGAGGTCGCGGCCGCCGAGGCGATCCTCGACGACGAGCTGCAGCGCTATCTCGACGCCAGCTCGGCCCGCGAGGTGGCGCCGATGATCGTGGCGCTGCGCGAGCGCGCCGAGGTGGTGCGCCAGGCCGAGCTCGACCGGTTCCGGGGGCGGCTCGACGGCCTCGGCCCCGACCAGGTGGACCTGGTGGACGCGGTGACCAAGCGCCTGGTGTCCAAGCTGCTCCACCAGCCGACGGTGGTGCTCAAGGACGCCGCCGGAAGCCCCCGGGGCGACCGCCTCGTGGCCGCGCTGCGTGAGCTGTTCGAGATAGAGGGTTGAGAGGCCGAGCGGATAGGCACGCAGGTGAGCACCGAACAGTACGGAATTTGCGGCGCAAGCCCCAGCCGCACAGCTCGGCCTCCCGGTAACACTGACCACCGTGAGTCGAGATGGCGTGCCTATCCGTGCACGGGCTAGGGCGACGATGAGGCTCCGGGTGGCGACCCGGGGCTCGGCGCTGGCCCGCTGGCAGGCCGACCATGTGGCCGTCCTGGCACAGAAGGCAGAGCCCGGCCTCGAGGTCGAGACCGTGGTGGTCGAGACCAGCGGCGACCGCCGGCGCGACGTCCCGATCTGGGAGCTGGGCGGCAAGGGGGTCTTCGTCAAGGAGGTGCAGGCTGCGGTGCTCGAGGGACGCGCCGACGTGGCCGTGCACTCGGCCAAGGACCTGCCGTCGCTGACGCCGGACGGCCTGGTGATCGGGGCCGTGCCCGAGCGGGCCGACGTGCGCGACGCCCTCGTCGGCGCCACGCTTGCCGCCCTCCCGCCCGGGGCGACGGTGGCCAGCGGGTCGCTGCGCCGCCGGGCGCAGCTGGCGCACGCCCGCCCCGACCTGACGTTCGAGGGACTGCGCGGCAACATCGCCACCCGGCTGGCATACGCCGAGCGCGAGGCCGTCGCCGCGGTGGTCATGGCCGCGGCCGCGCTCGACCGGCTGGGCCTGGCCGACCGCATCGCCGAGCGCCTCGATCCAGACGTGATGCTGCCGCAGGTCGGCCAGGGGGCGCTCGCGGTCGAGTGCCGCGCCGACGACACCGACACCCGCTGCCTGCTCGATCGCATCGAGCACACGCCCAGCCGCCGCGCCGTCGATGCCGAGCGCGGGTTCCTCGCCGAGCTCGGCGGCGACTGTTCGGTGCCGGCGGCGGCTCACGCCACCCTGGCGGGCGACCGGCTGCGGGTCCGGGGCCTGGTGGCTTCGGCCGACGGGCGGACCGTGGTCCGCCACGAGCTGGCCGGACCCGGGTCGTCGGGCGCGGCGTTGGGACGGTCGGTCGCACGGCAGCTGCTCGACGACCAAGGCGCCGCCGCCCTCCTCGGCCGCGACTGATGGCCGTTCACCTCGTGGGGGCCGGCCCGGGCGATCCCGGACTGCTGACCGTGCGCGGGCTCGAGCTGCTGCGGCGGGCCGACGTGGTGGTCTACGACCGGTTGTCGCAGGAGTCGCTGCTGGACGTCGCACCCGCGGGGGCCGAGCGGATCGACGTCGGCAAGGCGCCGGGGCACGTGCGCCTGGCCCAGCCCGACATCAACGACCTGCTGATCGAGCGGGGCCGGCGGGGCGAGACGGTGGTGCGCCTCAAGGGCGGCGACCCGTTCGTGTTCGCCCGGGGCGGCGAGGAGGCGGCCGCACTGGCCGCGGCCGGCGTGCCGTTCGAGGTGGTGCCCGGCATCACCTCGGCGATCGCCGCACCGGCATACGCCGGCATCCCGGTGACCCTGCGCCACTCGTCGACCAGCGTCACGATCGTCACCGGGCACGAGGAGCCGGGCGCCGAGGGCGCGGAGGGCACGGTCGACTGGGATGCGGTGGCCAGGGTGGGCGGCACGATCGTCGTGCTGATGGGCGTCGCCCGCATCGGTCGGATCGCCGGCGAGCTGATGGCGGCTGGTCGGTCGCCCGACACCCCGGTGGCGGCGGTCCAGTGGGGGACCCGGCCCGAGCAGCGCACCGTGAGGGCGACGCTGGCGACGATCGCCGACCGGCCGCTCGGGACCCCGTCGACGATCGTGATCGGTGAGGTGGCCGCCTCGGACCTGGCCTGGTACGAGAACCGGCCGCTGTTCGGCCGGCGGGTCGTGGTGACGCGCGCCCGCGACCAGGCGGCCGAGCTCGTGGAACGGCTGCACGCCCAGGGCGCGTCGACCGTCGAGGCGCCAGCGATCGAGATCCGTGACGCCACCGACGGTGGGGCGGCGCTGGCGGCGGCGGTGGACCGCCTCGGGGAGCACGATTGGGTGGTCCTGACCTCCGCCAACGGCGCGCGCCGCCTGTTGGATGCCGTGCGGGATCGCGGCCGCGACGCCCGCGCCTTCGCCGGCGCCCGGCTGGCGGCGATCGGGCCCGGCACGGCCGAGGCCCTGGCCGGCGGCAACCTCGCCGTCGACCTGGTGCCGCCCGAGTTCGTGGCCGAGTCCCTCCTGGGCGCCCTGCCCCGGCCGTCTGGGGGCGCCGGGCGGCGGTTGTTGCTGGTCCGGGCCGCGGTGGCGCGGGACGTCCTGCCCGAGGGGCTGCGGGCGAAGGGATGGGACGTCGACGTGGTCGAGGCGTATCGCACCGAGCCGGCGCCGTTGACCGCGGAGCAGGCCGCGGCCGTGGCCACGGCCGACGTCGTGACGTTCACGTCGTCGTCGACCGTCACCAACTTCCTGGCGGAGCTGGCCGGCCGGCCCCTGCCCCCCGCGGTGGCCGCCATCGGACCGGTCACCGGCGCCACCGCCCGCGAGCACGGGCTCACGGTCGACGTCGAGGCGGAGGTCCACACCATCGACGGCCTGGTGGACGCACTCGTCGCGTGGGCCGCGAAGGCGCCCGGGCGAGCGCCCGGGGACGACGCCGGTGGGTGAGATAGGCGCGCTCGTCTTCGACTTCGACGGGCTGATCCTCGACACCGAGACCTGTACGTACGAGACGACCGCCGGCATCTTCGCCGAGCACGGCCAGACGCTCGAGCTCTCGTGGTGGCACTCGATCATCGGCACCGCCGACCACCCCCACTGGTCCGAGGTCCTGGCCGACCGCCTGGGGCGGCCGGTCGACCGCGCCGCACTGGTCGCCCGGCGCGAGGCGCGCCGGCTCCGGGTCCTCGATGCGCTGCCACCCTGCGACGGGGTGGTCGAGCTGCTCGACGCGGCCGTCGCCGAGGGGATCCCCACGGCGATTGCGTCGTCGTCGGGCCTCGACTGGGTCGGCGGCCACCTCGAGCGGCTGGGGCTGCGGTCCCGGTTCTCGGCGGTCGTCACCCGCGACGACCTGGGCGGTGCGGGGGGCCGCACCAAGCCGGCGCCCGACCTGTTCCTGCTTGCCGCCGAGCGCCTGGGTGTCGAGCCCGCCCGCTGCCTGGCCATCGAGGACTCGCCCAACGGCGTCGCCGCGGCCCGGGCTGCGGGGATGGTCGTGGTGGCGGTGCCGGGGCCGATGACGGCCGGGCTGGACTTCGGCGCCGCGGACCTGGTGGTGCCGTCGCTGGCCGCGGTCGACCTCCCCGCGTTGCGAAGCCTGGTGAGGGCCTAGGGCGCACGCCGGACCCCCCAGCACGGGCGCGGTTCGGACATGTGCTTGACTGGCCTCAGCATCGCCGGGGGGTGGGCGACCAGGGGGCCGTTTTGGCGTTGTTGGATGTGACCAATGTGGGGGTCCGATTCGGGGGCGTCGTCGCGCTGGACGAGCTGTCGTTCTCGGTGGAGCAGGGAACCATCTGCGCACTGATCGGGCCCAACGGCGCCGGCAAGACGACCCTCTTCAATGTGCTGAGCCGCCTCTACCAGCCGACCACCGGCACGGTCACGTTCGACGGTGCCGACCTGCTCGACGTGCCGGCACACCGCATCGCCCGCCTGGGCCTGGCCCGCACGTTCCAGAACGTGGCGCTCTTCCCGGCGCTGACCGTGCTCGAGAACGTGTTGACCGGTGCGCATGCGGAGGGGTCGATCGGCTTCGGCCGGGCCATGTTCCGCATCGGGGCCGCCCGCGAGGAGGCGGCCCAGCGCCGCCGGGGGCTCGACCTGCTGGAGCGCCTCGACCTCGGGCACCTCGCCCACCGCCCGGTCGCCGGGCTGCCCTTCGGCACGCTCAAGCGGATCGAACTGGCACGGGGGCTGGCGGCGGAGCCCCGGCTCCTGATGCTCGACGAGCCCGCCAACGGCCTCACCCACAGCGAGGTCGACGACCTCGGCGAGACCATCAAGGCGATCCGCGACCAGTTCGACCTCACGATCCTGCTGGTGGAGCACCACATGGCGATGGTGATGGCCATCTCCGAGCACATCGTGGTCCTCGACTTCGGTCGCAAGATCGCCGAGGGCCCGCCCGCGGTGGTGCGGAACGACCCGCTGGTGATCGAGGCCTACCTCGGGGCGCCGGCATGAGCCTGCTGGAGCTGACCAACGTGCAGGGCGGCTACGGGCCGGTGCGCGTGCTCCATGACATCGACCTCGCCGTGGAGGAGGGCCACGTGGCGGTGGTGCTCGGCGCCAACGGCGCCGGCAAGACCACCACGCTGCGGGCCATCAGCGGCCAGATCCATGCCCGGGGTGACATCGTGTTCGACGGGCGATCGATCCTCGGCCGCTCTCCCGAGGCCGTGGCCCGGCTCGGCATCGCTCACGTGCCTCAAGGTCGGGGCACGTTCACCGAGCTCACCGTCGAGGAGAACCTGCGGATCGGTGCCATCAACCGCGTGGACGGCGAGGTGAGGTCCGACCTCGACCGCTGGTACTCGGTGTTCCCGCGCCTGGCCGAGCGCCGCAGGCAGGAGGCGGGCAGCATGAGCGGCGGTGAGCAGCAGATGCTGGCGCTGGCGCGGGCGATGATGTCGAGGCCCCGCCTGCTCCTCCTCGACGAGCCGTCGCTGGGGCTCGCCCCGCTGGTTACCCGCGAGCTGTTCGCGCAGCTCGGTGACCTCAACCGCAACCACGGGCTGACCGTGCTCGTGGTGGAGCAGAACGCCAACCTCGCCCTCGACATCGGCCACTGGGGCTACGTGCTCGAGGCCGGGCGGATCGCCGTGCAGGGCGACGCCCGGCAGCTCCACGACGACGAGGCCGTCCGCAAGGCCTACCTGGGGTTCTGAGAGTTCGGGACACGACATGCAACTCTTCGTCGAGCAGGTCATCAACGGCATTGGCAACGGGCTGGTCTACGGGTCGGTGGCCCTCGCCCTCGTGATCATTTTTCGCACCACCGGGATCCTCAACTTCGCCCAGGGCGAGATGGCGCTGTTCTCGACGTACATCACGTGGAAGCTGGCGTCCGAGAGCGACGGCTTCGGCCTGCCGATCGTGGCCGCGATCGGCCTGTCCATGGCCATCGCCTTCGTCGCCGGTGCGTTGATCGAGCGGGTGCTGATCCGCCCGGTCGAGCAGGCCCGCAGCCCGCTCAACGTCGTCATCGTGACCCTGGGACTGTTCCTGGGCCTCAACTCGGTGGCTCAGCTGATCTTCGGGACCGACCCCCAGCTCATGCCGTCCCCGTTCCCGGAGGGCAACGTCGAGCTGTTCTCGAGCGGAGGCGACGCGGTGGTGATCAGCAAGGAGACCATCGGCCTCATCGCGGTGTTGGTCGCGGAGTGCATCCTGCTCTGGCTCCTGCTGCAGCGGACCAATCTCGGGCTCAAGCTGCGGGCGGTCGCGTCCAACCCCGGCTCCGCCCGGCTCCACGGCATCAGGGCCGGCACGATGCTGATGCTGGGGTGGGGGATGGCGGCCGCGATCGGGGCCCTGGCGGGCTCGCTGGTGGCGTCGCAACGCACCGGCTTCGACGGCAGCCTCATGCAGATCATCATCGTGTACGCCTTCGCGGCCGCCGCCCTGGGCGGGTTCGACAGCCTCCTCGGCGCCGTCGTGGCGGGGCTCATCGTGGGCATCGCCGACGCGCTCACCGTCCAGTACGTGGATGCGTTCGAGGGCATCGAGGTGGTCGTGCCGCTCGGGCTCATCCTCGTGGTGCTGGTCATCCTGCCCAATGGCCTGTTCGGTCGCCGAACCGTGGAACGAGTGTGAGGCGCAGGGACCCATGAGCATGCCGTCCGACGGAACCGGCGCCACGGTCGAGCCGGCGCTCGGCACGCTGCCCGAGACTGCGGCCGCGCCCGCCGCCGCTCCCGGCGAGCGCCCGCCGCTCTGGCCGCCCCTCCCCAGGCCTGTCCTCTTCGCCCGCATCGTCATCGGCGTGGCGCTGTCGGTGGTGGCGCTCTACGCCCCCTTCTACTTCACGCCCGAGAACAACCGGATCATCTCGCAGGCGATCTATCTGTCGATCGCCGCCATGGGCCTGAACCTGCTCACCGGGTTCACCGGCCAGGTGTCCATCGGCCACGGGGCGTTCTTCGGCGTCGGCGCCTTCACCACCGCGATCCTGATGGTCGACCACGGCTGGACCTTCGAGGCCACCATTCCCGTCGCCGCCGTGCTCTCCGGGCTGGTCGGCATGCTCGTCGGCTTTCCGGCACTGCGGGTTCGGGGGCTGCAGCTCGCCCTGGTGACCCTGGCGCTGGCCGTGCTGTTCCCGCGACTGGCGTCCAAGTACGTCGAGGGCGCGGGTGGCGTTGCCCTGCTGCGCCCGCGGCGGGCGGAGTTCGCCTCGCTCATCGACGGGCTCGACGACGACCAGTGGGCGTACTTCGTGTGCCTGGCCATCGCCGTCGTGCTGTTCGTGCTGGCCTGGAACCTCGTCCGGGGGCGGATGGGGAGGGCGATGGTGGCCGTGCGCGACCAGGAGATCGCCGCCACCACCGTCGGCGTGAACCTGGCGGGCACCAAGGTGGGTACGTTCGCCCTGAGCGCCGCCTACGCCGGTGTGGCCGGATCGCTCTCGGTGATGATCGACCGCATCGCCGACGCCACCAGCCCGATCCTCTACCTCCAGCGCTCGATCGAGTTCCTGGTCGCGATGGTGATCGGCGGCGCCGCCACGATCCTCGGCCCGGCGGTCGGCGCCTTCCTGCTGGTGTGGCTCAGGCGCAACACCGAGGACCTGATCGAGGGCAAGGAGATCCTGGCCCCGGCGATCTTCGGCGCCGCGCTCATCGCCATCGTCTACGTGCTGCCCGAGGGCGTGGTCGGCGGCGTGCGCCGCCTGCTCGCCCGCCTGGGCCGGCGATCAGCGGGGTCGGTGGCACGTCCCGCCCCCGCGTCTGCTAGCGACGTGCCCAACGACAGCATCAATCCAGGAGGCACACATGATGAGGGGACCTAGACAGCGATGGCTCGCGGCGCTGCTCGCGCTGGCGCTGGTCGGTGCGGCGTGCAGCTCCCGCGACGACGATGACGACGGTGCCCAGACGGAGACCGGCGGCGGGGCGGCGAGCTCGTCGATCGACACCGCCGACTGCGGCAGCGACCCGACCCAGGAGATCCAGGGCGACGTCATCAAGCTCGCCTCGAGCTACCCCCAGTCGGGCCTGACTGCGGCTTTCTCGGAGATCGCCCGCGGCTGGGAGGCGTACTTCGAGAAGGTCAACGCCGAGGGCGGCGTGGACATCGGCGACCGCACGTTCACGTTCGAGTTCGTCGACATGGACGACCAGTACAACCCGTCGGAGACGGCGCAGAACGTCGAGGAGATGCTCGGCCAGGACGGCAGCGGTGCCTTCGGGACGTTCAGCGTGGTCGGCACGGCCAACAACGTCGCCATCCGCGACTTCCTCGGCGACCTCTGCGTACCCGACGTGTTCGCCGCCACCGGGTCGCCGGCCTGGGGCAACCCCGACTACCCCTGGCTGATCGGCTCGACGCTGTCGCCGTACACGCTCGAGGGGCAGATGTTCGCCCAGGTCCTCGCGGACCAGAAGCCCGACGCCAAGGTCGCCATGCTCGTGCAGGACGACGACTTCGGCAAGGCCTACGAGCAGGGCTTCCAGCAGGCGATCGAGGGCACCGACATCGAGGTCGTGGCCACCGAGCGGTACCCGTCCGGCGCCAGCGAGGTGTCGGCGCAGATCACCAGCCTGGCGGCCTCGGGGGCCGACGCCTTCTTCAACGGCGGCACGCTGCTGGCGTGCCCCGACGCGCTCACCAAGGCGGCGGCCGCGAACTGGAAGCCGATCACGTGGGTGTCGGGCACGTGCATCTCGAAGACGCTCATGGGGCTGGCCGGCGCCGCCGCCGCCGACGTCTACTCCGCGGGCAACCTCAAGGACCCGCTGAACCCCGACTGGGATGACGACCCCGCCATGCAGGAGTACCTCGACACGGTGCAGCAGTACCGGCCCGACGGCTTCGATCCCGAGAACGCCATCGTCGGCTACGGCTACACCCAGGCCGCCGTGTTCGTCGAGGCGCTCAAGGCCGCCGAGGCACCTACCCGCCTGGCGATCATGGAGTCGCTGCACAACCTCGACGGCATCAGCGACGTCGGCCTGCTGCTCCCGGGCGTCAGCATCACCACCGGTGAGGACGATCCCTTCATGGGTGAGTCGCTGATGCTGGCGCAGTACGACTTCATCGGGGATGGGCAGCGCAACCACTTCGTCCCGCAGGGCGACCTGGTCGACTTCGAGGGCAAGACCCTCGACCTCACACCCGAGGATCTGGTCACGGGCTGATCCGCGCCCCACGCACCGAACGTGCGGCGGTTGCCGCCCCCATGGGGTCGGTAACCGCCGCAAGTTCGGGTATGCGGTGCCTCGGGCCATAGCATCCCGGGGGTGACGTTTCCTCAGCGCCGGTTGCGCCGGCTGCGGCGCACGCCCGCCATGCGCCGCATGGTGGCCGAGACCCACCTGTCCGTCGACGATCTGATCGCGCCGCTGTTCGTGCGCGAGGGCATCGACGAGCCGGCGCCGATCACCTCGCTCCCGGGCGTGGTCCAGCACACCCGCGAGTCGTTGCGCAAGGAGGTGCACGAGCTGGCGGAGCTCGGCGTGCCCGCGGTGATCCTGTTCGGCGTGCCCGCCGCCAAGGACGCGACCGGCTCGGGCGCCTGGGATCGCGACGGCATCGTCCAGCTGGCGCTGCGTGACCTGCGGGGTGACGTCGGCGACGCACTGGTCGTCATGGCCGACCTGTGCCTGGACGAGTACACCGACCACGGGCACTGCGGGGTCGTCGATGCCGATGGCCAGGTCGACAACGACGCCACCATCGGCCTCTACGCCCGCGTCGCGCTCGCCCAGGCCGAGGCCGGCGCCGACGTGGTGGCGCCCAGCGGGATGATGGACGGCCAGGTGGCGGCGATCCGCGGCGCCCTCGACGGCGGTGGCTTCGAGCAGGTGGCGATCCTCGCGTACGGCGCCAAGTACGCCTCGGCGCTCTACGGGCCGTTCCGCGAGGCCGTGGACGTCACCATCGCCGGCGGCGGGGACCGCAAGGCGTACCAGCAGGACCCGCGCAACGCCCGCGAGGCGCTGGAGGAGATCCGGGCCGACCTCGCGGAGGGCGCCGACATGGTGATGGTCAAGCCGGCGGTCGCCTACCTCGACGTGCTGGCAGCGGTGCGGGCCGAGGTCGACGTGCCGTTGGCGGCGTACCACGTGTCGGGCGAGTACGCGATGGTCAAGGCCGCCGACGAGCGGGGCTGGATCGACGGGCCCGCGGTGATGCTCGAGCACCTCACGGCGGTGCGCCGGGCCGGGGCCGACATGATCCTCACCTACGCCACGCGCGACGTCGCCGACCGGCTGAGGTGACCACCAACCACGAGCTGTTCGCCCGCGCGGAGCGGGTCATCCCCGGGGGTGTGAACAGCCCGGTGCGGGCGTTCCGGGCGGTCGGCGGCACGCCCTACTTCGTGGACCGGGCCGAGGGCGCACACGTGTGGGACGTCGAGGGGCGCCGCTACATCGACCTGGTGCAGTCGTACGGGGCGATCATCGCCGGCCACGCACATCCGGCGATCGTCGAGGCCGTGCAGGGCGCCGCCGCGGGCGGCACGAGCTACGGCGCGCCCACCGAGCGCGAGGTGCTGCTGGCGGAGGAGATCTGCGCCCGGGTGCCGTCGTGCGAGATGGTGCGGCTGGTGTCGAGCGGCACCGAGGCGACGATGTCCGCCATCCGGGTGGCGCGCGGCTTCACCGGACGGCCCGGTGTGGTCAAGTTCGCCGGCAACTACCACGGCCACGGCGACCTGCTCCTGGCCGAGGCGGGCAGCGGGCTGGCGGCGCTGGGCCTGCCCGGGTCGGCCGGAGTGACCGAGGCGGCCGTCCGGGACACGGCGGTGGTCGCCTACAACCGGGTGCCCACGCTCGACGAGCGGACCGCCTGCGTCATCGTCGAGCCCATCGCCGCCAACATGGGCCTCGTCCCGCCCGAGCCGGGGTTCCTGGCCGGGTTGCGGGCCGAGTGCGACCGGGTCGGCGCGCTGCTCGTCTTCGACGAGGTGATCACCGGGTTCCGGGTGGCGCGGGGCGGGGCGCAGGAGCTCTTTGGCGTGGCCCCGGACCTCACCACCATGGGCAAGGTCATCGGAGGCGGGCTCAACATCGGCGCCTACGGCGGGCGGTCCGACGTGATGGCCGCCGTCGCCCCGCTGGGCCCCGTCTACCAGGCCGGCACGCTGTCGGGGAACCCGCTGGCCACCGCCGCGGGGCTGGCGGTCCTCGAACTGCTCGACGTCGCCGCCTACGAGACCCTGCGCCGCACGGCCGCCGCCCTCGCCGACGCATTCCGGGCGGCGTTCGGCGCCGCGGGCGTGGCCGCCCACGTGCCGGTGGCGTCCGCGCTGGTGGGCGTCCACCTCGGCGCCGGGGTCCCGACCGACTACGACGGCGCCCGGTCCACCGACCAGGCCGCCTACGCCAAGCTGTTCCACGGCCTCCTCGACCGGGGCGTGGCGCTCGCGCCGGGGGCGTACGAGGTCATGTTCCCGGGCCTGGCCCACGACGACGGGGTGATCGACGAGCTGTCGGCGGCGATCGCCGACGCCGTGGCCTGAGAACGGGCGAGAGGTGGCGATCAGCGCTCCGCGGGACGCACGGGTCGAGCGGACCGTGGCGAAGGTGCTCGCCGCCGCCCATCGCCTGCTCGAGACCGAGGGTCTCGCGAGCGTGACGTTCGGCCGGGTGAGCCGGGAGACCGGCGTGTCACGCACGACGCTGTACCGCCACTGGTCGGGCCCGTCGGATCTGATCTCGGAGGCGTGGGCGACCGTGGCCCCCTCCAACCAGGTGCCCCACACCGCTGGGCTCGATGACGATCTCGTGGCCGTCTTCCGGGCGGTCCGCGACGTGGTCGAGTCGTCGACGATGCGGCGCTCGCTGCCGGCGCTCCTGGTGGCGGCGCAGCGCGACCCGGTCATCTCGGCGCTGCACGTGCAGTTCGTGCGGGACCGTCGCCAGCCGATCGTCGACCGCCTCCGTGCGGCGATCGCCGACGGGCAGATCAGCGCCGACGCCGATCCCGAGCTGCTCGTCGACCTGCTGTCCGGCCCGATCTTCTACCGCGAGCTGCTGCGCCGGACCCGCACGTCCGACGACGACGTCCGCGCCATGGTCGCCGCCGCGCTGGCGAGCGTTCGCACGGTGAACCGGGCCGGTCCCTGACCGCGGCAGCGGCGTCGGTCAGCCGCCCGGGCCGGTCTCGGCGCCCCGGCTCGGTCCCCGCACCGGCTCGAGCGTGCAGTCCCACCCGCCGGTCCCGGGGCGCGGGGGCTCGTCCATGAACTCTATGCGGCAGTCGATGTCGTTGAGCAGCAGGCCGAGCACGATGGCGGGCTCGAAGCTCGCGGTCGTGCTGTTGTTCGGCTGATCGGCGGTGAGCGGCCGGAAGGCGACGATGCCGTTGAGGGCGACGGCGCCGATCGTCAGCCACAGGAAGGGCCGCCGGTTGCGCTCGCTGGCCGCGACCCACAGCAGCAGCGCCATGAGGCAGGGGATCAGGTGCGCCAGCTTCCAGGGCACGAGGAGGAACAGCGCCTCGGTGACCGCCAGGCCGAGCACGGCGAAGCGCAACAGCGGGTCGGTCCCCCAGTGGCGCAGCGACCGGACGAGGGCGGGAAGGGCCACGGCGATGACGACCACCAGCGCCAGGCCGGCGGCGGCGTAGTTCTTCACCGCGAGGCGACCGATGTTGTTGCCGAAGCCGCGCCAGCCTTCGGTAGCGGTGAGGAACTCGAAGGTGCGGTCGTACGACAGCCACGACGGGATGAAGAACGCGGCACCGAGTGGAAATGCCAACGCCGCGGTGACCAGGCAGCGGCGCCGGTGGGCGCGGTCCCAGCCGTCGGCCACGAGGAACGCGGCGACGAGCAGCAGCGTCGAGGCGCGGCTCCCGATGGCCAGCCCGAACAGCACACCGGCCGCCACGGTCCGGCCCCGCAGGTGCGCCAGGGCCCCCCAGACGAAGAACGCCAGCGTCCAGACGAAGTCCCCGGTGGACGTGCCGGCGATGACCGTGGCCGGCGAGGCCAGGAAGGCCAGCGCGACGAGGTCGCCGTTGTCGTGGCCCCACGCCCGGACCAGCCGGGCGATCCCCACCACGGTGAAGGCCAGCGCCCCGACCGTGGCCAGGTTGACCAGCAGGTGCCCGCCCACCGGATCGAGCAGGCCCACGATCGTCTCGACCACCGGCACGCCCGGGTTGCGCGAGGGTGCGTAGTCGCCGTTGCGAATGCGGTCGCCCGCCATCAGCACCTGGCCGACATCGATGTCGGTGCCGTAGCCCAGCCAGAAGATCGGCAGGGCGACGGCGGCCGTGATCGCGACGAGGGCGCGGTCCGAGAGCCCGGGCGAGACCGACCGATCCGCCGCCGGCGCGGGTGTGGTCGGCGCGGTCGGTGCGGCAGGTGCGGCGGGTGCGGCGGCGTCGCCCCAGAGGTCCGCGGCGCTCGGCGGATCGGTGGCGGCGGATGACATGTCCGCGTCAACGTAGTGGGCGCAAGTCCGCCCCATCGCTGGTAGCAAGGGGAGGCGTGATCCTCGACGAGACCCCCGACCGCCTCGGATCCCTCGCCGGAGCCAGCGAGGCGGCCCTGGCCGAACTGGCCGATCGCGACGCCGTGGCCCGCACATGGGCGCGCGACCACACGCTGTGGCGGGACGACCCCACCGAGATCAGCGATCGGCTCGGGTGGCTCACCGTGGTGCCCGACATGGTGACCGGGCTCGACCAGATCCGGGACACCTGCGCCCGCATTTCGTCGGGGGTCGACGACGTGCTCCTGGCCGGCATGGGCGGATCCAGCCTGTTCCCGGAGGTCGTCGCGCGCGTGTCGCCGCCGGTCCCCGACGCGCCGAGGCTGCATGTGCTCGACACCACCGATCCCGCCGCCATCGCCCGGCTCGGCGGCGAGCTGGCACCCGACCGCACGCTGCACATCGCGGCGTCGAAGTCCGGCACGACCCTGGAGACCCGGAGCCACCTGGCATGGGCCTGGGACCGCCACCCCGACCCGGCCCGGTTCGCGGTGATCACCGATCCCGGGAGCGAGCTCGCGACGTTGGCCGGGGACCG
Organism: Acidimicrobiales bacterium; assembly: GCA_035259985.1. GTDB lineage: Bacteria > Actinomycetota > Acidimicrobiia > Acidimicrobiales > VFJN01 > DASQUK01. The sequence goes on from DATFVX010000112.1 coordinate 16,604, forward strand.
GGGGTTCGCGGCCACCTTCGAGAACCCACCGGACATCGGCGGCCGCTACTCCGCGCTGTCGCTGTTCGGACTGGTGCCCGCGGTCCTGGCCGGCGCCGACGTCGACGGGTTGCTGGCATCGGCCTCGGGCATCACGGAGGCGTTGCGGACGGCCCCGGCCGCCAACCCCGCGGCCCGGCTCGCGGCGACGATGGCGGCCGCGGTCCGGGTGGGCCGGGACAAGCTGACGCTCGTGGTTCCCGATCCCCTTGCCACGTTCGGCCTGTGGCTCGAGCAGCTCCTCGCCGAGTCGACGGGCAAGGACGGCACCGGGATCGTGCCCGTGGTCGGCGAGCCGCTGGGCGACCCCGCCGTGTACGGCGAGGATCGGCTGTTCGTCGCGGTGGGCGAGCCCGAGCCGGGCACCGCCGGCCGGCTGGACGCGCTCGCCGACGCCGGTCATCCGGTCGTCGTTCTGCCCGGCGCCGGGGCGTTCGCCGACCTCGGGGAGCAGGTCCTGTTGTGGGAGCTCGCGACCGCCCTGGCGGGGGCGCTCCTCGGCATCCACCCGTTCGACCAGCCGGACGTGGCTGCGGCCAAGGCCGCCACCAGCCGCGTGCTCGCCGAGGGACGGCCGGACCTGCCCCTGACCCCGCTGGCCGAGCTGCTCGGCCAGGTGGGGGCCGGTGACTACTTGGCGATCCAGGCGTTCATCGATCCGGACAGCCGGGTCGTGGCCGGCATCGAGGCCACGCGCGTGGCCCTGCGCGACCGGCTGGGCGTCGCCACCACGGTCGGACTCGGGCCGCGCTTCCTGCACTCCACGGGTCAGCTGCACAAAGGGGGTCCCAACCGGGGGGTGTTCGTGCAGGTGCTGGGCGACGCCGCCGTCGACGTGCCCATCCCGGGCGAGGACTACGGGTTCGCAAACCTGGAGCAGGCACAGGCCGACGGCGACCTGCTGACGCTGCACGAACGCAAGCGCCGGGCGGGCCGCGTCCGGATCGACGAATTGCTGGGGGAAAAATGAGGCTCGGCATGGTGGGGCTCGGGAAGATGGGCGGGAACATGTCCGCCCGGATCCGGGAAGCCGGTCACGAGGTGGTGGGCTACGACGCCTTCAGCGACGCGTCCGAGGTCGCGTCGCTGGCCGAGCTCGTCGAGCGCCTCGACCCGCCGCGTGTGGTGTGGCTCATGATCCCGGCGGGCGACCCCACCGAGAGCGCCGTCACCGAGCTGGCGGGCCTGCTGCGGCCGGGTGACCTGGTGATCGATGGTGGCAACTCCAACTGGCGCGACTCCGTGCGGCGAGGCAGGGAGCTCGAGGGCCGCGGCCTCGGCTTCTCCGACGCCGGCACCAGCGGCGGCGTCTGGGGCCGGACCGAGGGCTACTGCCTGATGGTCGGGGGGACTCCCGAGCACGTGGCGCTGGCCCAGCCCGTCTTCGACGCGCTCACGCCGCCGGAGGGTGGGTTCGTGCACACCGGCGGGGTCGGCACCGGTCACTTCACGAAGATGGTCCACAACGGCATCGAGTACGGGATCATGCAGGCCTATGCCGAGGGCTACGAGCTGCTGGACCGCTCGGGTCTCGACATCGACGTGCTGGGCGCGCTCGACGCCTGGCGCGAGGGCTCGGTCGTGCGATCGTGGCTGCTCGACCTCCTGGTGCGGGCGCTGCGGGCCACCCCCGACCTCAACGGCATCGCCGGGGTGGCGGAGGACTCGGGCGAGGGCCGCTGGACCGTGCAGGAGGCCATCGAGCGGGGCGTGGCGACGCCCGCGATCAGCGCCGCGCTGTTCGCTCGGTTCGTGTCGCAACAGGACGACTCGATCGCCATGAAGGCCATCGCCGCGCTGCGCAACCAGTTCGGCGGCCACGCCGTGTTGCCCGAGACCGAGAGCGCCGGCGACCCAGTCAAAGCAACCACGGAGTCGTGATCACCATGGCGAACCGTCCCTGTAGCGACGCACTCGTGCTGTTCGGTGCCACCGGCGACCTGGCCAGCAAGAAGATCTTTCCCGCCGTGTACGAGATGGAGCGCGCCGGTCGCTGCGGCATCCCGGTGATCGGCGTCGCCTCCCGCGAGTGGGACGACGGCATGCTGCGGGACCGGGCGCACGAGGCGATCGTGGCCGCCACCGGCGGCAAGCTCGACGAGGACGCATGGAAGGAGCTGGCGGGGCGGCTCAGCTACGTCAGCGGCGACTACCGCGAGGACTCCACGTTCGAGACACTTGCCGAGAAGCTCGCCGGGGTCGAGCGGCCGATCTTCTACCTGGCCATCCCGCCGGCCATGTTCGACGACGTGGTCCAGGGTTTGGCGCAGGTGGGGCTGGCGGGCAAGGGCTCGCGGGTGGTGGTGGAGAAGCCGTTCGGTCGCGACCAGGCGTCCGCAGCACAGCTCAACGACGTGCTCCACGCCGTGTTCCCCGAGGAGTCGATCTTCCGCATCGACCACTTCCTCGGCAAGGAGTCGGTCGAGGACCTGCTGGTCTTCCGGTTCGCGAACTCGATGCTGGAGCCCCTCTGGAACCGCAACTACATCTCCAGCGTGCAGGTGACCATGGCCGAGCCGTTCGGCGTCGAGCAGCGGGGCCGGTTCTACGAGTCCGTGGGCGCCCTCCGGGACGTCTTCGAGAACCACCTGCTGCAGGTCATCGCGCTCATGGCCATGGAGCCGCCGGTGTCGGCCGACGAGAACGCACTCAGTGACGAGAAGGTGCGGCTGTGGCGCCAGATCCGGGCGATCGAGCCCGCCGACGTCGTGCGGGGGCAGTACCGGGGCTACACCGACGAGACGGGCGTGGAGCCCGGCAGCGACGTCGAGACGTTCGTGGCGCTCCGGCTGGAGATCGACTCGTGGCGCTGGGCGGGCGTGCCGTGGCTGGTCCGGACCGGGAAGTTCCTGCCGGTGCACGCCACCGAGGCGGTCGTCACGTTCGCCGAGCCGCCCCGGCTGCTGTTCGCCAAGGCGGGGCTGCGACGGCCCGACCCCAACCGGCTGCGCTTCCGGCTGGGACGCGACGACGGCGTGACCCTGGAGGTGCAGGCGAAGGCCCCGGGGGAGGACCTGGTGAGCCGGCCGGTCGACCTCGAGGTGTCCTACGAGCGGGTGTTCCCCAACCGGCAGGAGGCGTACCAGCGTCTGCTGGAGGACGCCGTCGAGGGCGACCATCGCCGCTTCGGGCGTGCCGACGGGGTGGAGGAGCAGTGGCGGATCGTGCAGCCCGTGCTCGACGACCCGCCGCCGGTGCAGCTCTACCGGCGCGGCACGTGGGGGCCGCCGAGCGCGGAGATGCTGGCCGCACCCGTCGCCGGCTGGGTCGAGCCGCTGGCAGAGGGCTGACCCCGGCTCGTTCTGGTTGTAGCTATGCGGTCATGCGCCGCACGGCTACAACCAGTTCGCATGGGGGGCTGCCGCTAGGCCGCCGCTGGGCTCGGTGCCAGGCGGGCTATGCGGGCGACCGAGCGGTAGGCCGCCTCGGCGGGCCCCAGCTCGTCGTCGCGCAGCAGGTTGGCCATGATCCGCAGCACCCACTCCATGAGGCTCTGCGACCGCATGCCCACCCGCGTCAGCTCCCGCATGAGCATGGGCTGGCCGATGATCCTGGCGAAGCTGCGGGCGACCTTGAAGTAGAGGCCGTACTCGTCGTCGAGCATGGCCGTGTAGCGCTGCAGGGGCTGGCCGGTGCCCGAGACGATCGCCTCGTCGATCAGGTCGGCGGCCATGCGGGCCGTCTCGTACGCGTAGTCGATGCCCTCGCCGTTGAACGGGTTGATCGATCCGGCGGCGTCGCCGACGATCAGCCAGTTGGGCCCCAGCTTCGGGTTCACCGACCCGGCCATCGGCAGGCGCCCACCGGTCGGCGGTGCCAGCATGGCGTCGGGGTCGATGCCCCAGCGTTCGGGCGCGGTGGCGGCCCACTCGTTCATCAGGTGGGTGGTGTTGACGTCGCGGTAGCCCTTGTAGGTCGACAGCAGGCCGATGCCGACGTTGATGGTCCCGTCGCCCAGGGGGAAGATCCAGCCGTAGCCCGGCAGGCTCCGGCCGTCGCGGTCGTGGACGTCGAGGCACGACTCGATCCACGGGTCCGCCGACAGCGGGCTCTCGAAGTAGCCACGGATGGCGATGCCCTGCGGGTACGACTTGTTGCGGGCGGTCCCGAGGGCCCGCCCGAAGCGGGACAGCGAGCCGTCGGCCACGACCACGTAGCGGGCGTGGATCGCGCGGGTCTCGCCGCTGGCCTTGTCCTTCACGAGCGCGCCGATCACGTGACCGTCGCGGGTGAGCGGGCGCAACGCCTCGCTGGACTGGCGTAGCTCCGCCCCGGCCGCGGCCGCCTGCTCGGCGACCATCCAGTCAAGGTCACGCCGGCGCACGACGTAGCCGTAGCTCGGGAACACCGGATGGTCGGGCCACGGCAGCTCCAGCGTGATGCCGTGCGCCTCCGCCCGCAGGCCGTCGTGGCGGTGGTGGCGGGCGGCGATGGCGGGCTCGAGTCCCATCTCCCGCAGCTGGTGGACGGCGCGCGGCGTGAGCCCGTCGCCGCACGTCTTGTCCCGGGGGAAGGCCTTGCGCTCCAGCACGCACACGTCGTGGCCGGCCTTCGCCAGCCAGAAGCCCGCCGCGGATCCGGCCGGCCCCCCGCCCACCACGAGGACGTCGTGCCGCTCGGTGGTCATCGGCTCGGTCAGCCGCCCAGCTCGCTCTCGGGGACGCCGTCCCGTTGGGAGATCGGCCCCAGCCCGGGCGGCGCGTCCTCGGGGCCGGGCGCCTCGGCCAGCGTCGCCTCGCCGTTGGCGACGGCGAACAGTCCGGTGTACTGCGGGTTGTCCGGCGACACGTCCTCGCCGGCGAGCTCGCGCTCGTGGAGCACGATCTGTGCGATCTCCTGGTCGGTCAGCTGGCCGCCGAACGTGGGCATGGTGCCGCCCCCGCCGACCGGCTTGTCGTTCGCCCCGTAGTTGGCTGCGGGCCAGCCGTCCGAGCCGAGCTTCACCCACATCACGTGGTCCCGCCAGTCGGGCCAGGTCTCGACCACCGCACCGTCGACGAACGCGGGAGCCGACACGCCCTGCCCGCTCGCGCCGTGGCAGGAGGCGCAGTTGGCGCCGAACAGCTCGGTGCCCAGGACCAGCGGGTCGGTCTCGCCGGCGGGCGGAGGCTCCAGCGTGCGGACGTAGACGTAGCCCCAGATCGGCAGCGCGGCCAGCACCGGCATGGCCCAGTAGGGGATGCGCTTGCGGGACTTGGCCGCCTGGATGTAGGCGGGCTCGGGCTTGGGGGGCGCCGCCCTCGCCTCCTCAACCGCAGCGGCGGGCGCCGGTGCGGGGGTGGCCGCGGCGGCTGCGGGCACGGGCGCCGACTCGGCGCCCGCCTCCGTGGCCTGACCAGGGGGGCCCGACGCGCTCGCGGGCGTCTCGCCGCCCTCCAGGCCCAAGGCGGCCCGGCGCTCGCGAGAGCGCTTGAGAAGGTGCTCGGGGATCTCGGTCAACGCAGCCTCCGCGGGGAGCTCCGAAGGGCCACTCTATGCAGGTCCGGACGACGGGTACCAAGACCGGGAAGCGGCCCGCAGCGGGCCCGATCCCAATGTGATTGCGCCGGAGGTGGCGTGGTAGACCAGGCCACGTTGCCGGCCTCCCGCGTCGGCTACTGTCCTATGTGAGCGATTTCACGAGGAGTCGCGAGCTAAGTGGTCGCCTTCACAACCGAGCTCGTGTTGGGCTTCCTTGGCGTGGGGGCCGTGATCCTGTACGGCCGGCGCAGGCCGATCGGCGCGCCGCTGTCGTGGGGCCAGGCGATGCTGGCGGCGACATACACCATGTTGCTGATGTTCTGGTGGTACGCGGTGATCCCCCACCAGTGGCTCACCTGGGCCACCTCGGAACTGGGTTGGACCGTCGACAACATCCTCATCGAGCCCAACAGCTGGCAGCCGCTGACCATCAACATGCAGGCGATCCGCGACATCCTCGTGGTCGTCATCTACGGCGTCGGGATCGGCCTGCAGGTGGGCGTCTGGGCGTGGTGGAACGACCGGGCAAAGCCCCGCCCGGTCCAGGTGCCCGCCTCCCGCTATGGCCGTCCGCTGGTGAGGAAGGGCTGAGATGGCGAAGAACGACGCCAACCCGCCCATGCCGGAGTTCCGCGACGACTACGTGCTCCAGGAGGTCGACGCGGCCTGGCTCTCGAAGGCGGTCAAGCCCAAGCAGTTCATCCACATCGACCAGTCCGAGTGCATCATGTGCGAGGGCTGTGTGGACATCTGCCCGTGGAAGTGCATCCACATGGTCACGACCGACGCCGTCGACGAGGCGATCGGCGTCGACCAGCCGGGTGACGATCCGTCCGACCACGTGATCTTCACGATCGACGACGACGTCTGCACCCGCTGCGCGCTGTGCGTCGACCGCTGCCCCACCGGTGTCATCATCCTCGGGAAGGTTGGCGACCCGGTGGCGGCCGGCGATGCCCACCAGCGCACCAACACCCACGGCTACGGCTACGGGATGCGGTTGGGATAGGAGAGCCCGTGGCCAAGACGATGGAACCGAAGGTCCCCCTGCGCGAGCGGGTCGAGACCGCGGTCAAGGGGCTCCCCGACGCCATCCAGAGCTCACAGGCCTGGAACTCGATCTTCCGGCCGGGCTCGATCTTCCGGCGGGGCTACAACGACAGCCCCCGCAACCGGTCCTACGTGATCATGAACAGCGTCCTCTACCACCTCCACCCGGTGAAGGTGAAGAGGCACGCGGTCAAGGTCAGCTACACGCTGTGCCTGGGGGGCCTGAGCTTCTTCCTGTTCATCCTGCTCACCGTCACGGGCATCTTCCTGATGTTCTTCTACCGCCCGACCGCGGCGCAGGCGTGGGACGACATCTACACGCTGCAGACGTCGGTCACCTTCGGCCTGTTGGTCCGCAACATGCACCGCTGGGCCGCCCACCTGATGGTGATCTCCGTCTTCCTGCACATGGCGCGGGTCTTCTACCACGGCGCGTACAAGCCGCCGCGGGAGTTCAACTGGGTGATCGGCGTGATCCTGCTGACGCTCACGCTGCTGCTCTCGTTCACCGGCTACCTGCTGCCGTGGGACCAGCTCGCGCTGTGGGCGGTCACGGTGGGGACCAACATGATGGGCTACACGCCGGTCTTCGGAACCCAGGTGAGGTTCGTGCTGCTCGGCGGGGCGGAGATCGGCACCGACACGCTGTTGCGGTGGTACGTGCTCCACGTGCTGTTGTTGCCGTTCGTCATCGTGATCTTCATGGCCATCCACTTCTGGCGGGTCCGCAAGGATGGCGGCATCTCGGGGCCGCTGTGATGAGCGCGGCCCCACGGGAGACGCTGACATGACCGAGATCCCCGAACACCTGCGGAAGCGGGCGGAGGAGGCCCGCAAGAAGGCCGAGGCGGCCAAGGGTGGCGGCGGCGCGCCCGCCGCCGACGCGGGTAGCGGCGCCGGTGCCGAGGCCGCCTCCGGCGGTGGCGGGGAGGCGCCGCCGAGCGAGGCCGCCAGCCGCATCCCTGCGCACCTGCTGGAGCGCTCCCGCGCCGCCAAGGCGAGGGCCGGCGGCGAGGGTGCCGACGCCGGTGCCGAATCCGGGGGCGGCGGGGGCACGGCGGTCGCCACCGCCCCGGCGGCGGCTGCGGCGGCGGCTCCCGTGGCCCCGCCACTCGCCACCGGTCCCGGCGGCCACACCCAGCGGCTGCTGACGGTCGTCAAGTCGGGCTCCATCCAGGACGTCAAGGCCGTGCCGCAGGACAAGGTGCACGTCTGGCCGCACCTGTTGAGCGTCGAGTTCGTGGCGGCGCTCGCCTGTACCGCGTTCCTGCTGGTGTTCTCGACGTTCGTCAACGCCCCGCTGCTGGAGCTGGCCAACGCCAACCAGACGCCCAACCCGTCGAAGGCGCCGTGGTACTTCCTGGGCCTCCAAGAGCTGCTGACCATGTTCCACCCGATGGTCGCGGGCGTGACCATCCCGGGGCTGGGCCTGATCGGCCTGATCCTGGCCCCATACACCGACCGCAACCCGTCCCACAAGCCCGAGGACCGCAAGTTCGCGATCTCCATCTTCACGATCTTCCTCATGTCGTGGACCGTGCTGGTGATGATCGGCTCGTTCTTCCGCGGCCCGGGCCAGAACTTCGTGTTCCCGTGGAACGCCGGCCTGTTCTTCGACCTGTGAGCGAGCCCACCGAGCCGAAGGCGAGCCGATGAGCTCCACCACCGTTCTCGCCATCGCCGTCCCGGTGCTGGTCGTGGCCGCCGGTGTGCTGCTGTTCGCGACCGCCCGCCGGCGTGACACCGGTTCCGCCACCGGGACCATCAGCCACGAGACGACCCGGCGCGACCGCGGCCCGGTCTCGCTCGACGACGAGGGCGCCCCGATGACCGGGCGGGACGTCGAGCGCGCCGCCGTCGTGGCTCGCCGCGAGGCGTCCCTGCCGGCGGTCAAGGTGGAGGAGGCGCCGGTCGAGTGGGTGCCCCCGGACGAGGAGACGCTCGGTGTCACCCGCCGCCAGTTCTTCAACCGCTCGATCGTGTCGCTCTTCGCCTTCAGCAGCCTCGGACTGGGCGGGGCGATGCTGGCCCAGCTGTGGCCCTCGGGCACCGGCGGGTTCGGCGGCAAGATCCGCGTCGGCACCCTGGACGACATCAAGAAGGCGATCGCCGACGGCAACGGGTTCGCCTACTACCCCGAGGCCCGCATGTGGGTGACCGCCTACCCGCCCGACTCGCTGCCGAAGGCCGAGGCGGTGTACTCGCCTGCCGAGCTCGTCGCCATGAAGGAGGGGATCGTCACCCTTTGGCAGAAGTGCCCGCACCTGGGCTGCCGCGTGCCCTCGTGCGAGACGTCGCAGTGGTTCGAGTGCCCCTGCCACGGCTCGCAGTACAACCGGGTGGGCGAGAAGCGGGGCGGCCCGGCGCCTCGGGGCATGGACCGGTTCGCCGCCACCATCGACGGCGACACGGTGACCGTCGATACCGGGACGACCGGACAGATCCAGGGCCCGCCGATCGGTACGAACACGACCGGGCAGGAGGCGGAGGGGCCCCACTGCGTGAGCGGAGGCGGCCACTAGATGAACTCGATCTTCGCGGGCGTGACCGTGCTCGCCGCCAGCACGGTCACCGTGGTCGGCGCCGTCATCGCGGCGATCATCCTCATCGGCTTCGTCATCTACGTCGCCGTCAACATCAGGGGCGGGCGGGCCGAGGCCGGCTCCGAGATCGAGCTGGCGCCCAACCGCAAGCCCTACCTCGACGACGAGCAGCTCGAGACCAGCAAGCTCGACCGCACCCTGCGTTGGGCGCTGATCTCGCTCGTGATCGTGGCCGTCGGGCTGCCGCTCTACTGGCTCAACGAGCCGAGCCGCCAGTCCGGCGCCGTCGAGGGCTTCCAGGCCAAGTTCGTGAGCCGCGGCGAGCAGATCTACACCGAGGGCTCGCAGTGCGAGAACTGCCACGGCCCCGATGGCACGGGCGGCCAGGCCCCGTACACGATCACCGACGCCGACAACCGGTTCGTCGCCCAGGTCAACTGGCGGGCACCCGCGCTCAACACCGCGCTGCTCCGCTTCAGCCGCGACGAGGTCACCTTCGTCATCAACTACGGCCGCCCCTTCTCCCCCATGCCCGGCTGGGGCGCATCCGTCAACAAGGGCCCGCTCAACGAGCAGCAGATCTCCAACGTGGTCGACTATCTGGAGTCCATCCAGCTGTCACCCGAGGAGGCCCAACGCGAGGCCCAGGTCGCGCTGGCCGAGAGGCTGGGCCTGCTGGAGCAGGGTGAGACCGACGACGACGTGATCGACGCAGCCCTGGCGAAGATCGACTACCGCGACCCCGCGACCGGGAAGGCGCTGTTCAACCTCGACGCTGCCGGCGGCGCCTACGCCTGCGCCCGCTGCCACACGCGGGGCTGGTCGATCATCCCCGACAGCATCGAGCCCGCCAACGCCGACCTCAGCGACTACCGCGGCTTCCCCGACGGCAGCGGCGCGCTGGGCCCCAACCTCACGGGCGGGCTCGTGCCGCGGCAGTTCGCGTCGGTCGAGGAGCTGGCGCTGTTCGTCAGCACCGGCAGCGTCGACGGCGAGGCCTACGGCAACAACGGCATCGGCAGCGGGAAGATGCCCGGTTTCGGTGACAATCCCAACACCGAGAACGTGGAGAACGACGGGATGATGACCCAGGACATGATCGAGGCCATCGCCCGCTACGAGGCCAGCCTGCCGCCGGCCGAGACCACGACCAACGCCCCGCGGCCCGGCCTGTCGGACTCGTCGGCGTCCGGCGGGGAGGGCTGACCATGGCGCTCCTCCCCACGATCGTTGCGGGCATCGCCTGGGATCCCCAGATCCGCGGCATCCTCGCCGTGCTCACCGGCGTGGTCGTGCTCGGCGGCGGGGTCTACCTGCTCCTGGCCACGAACCTCGCCCAGCGGCTTGGCTTCCTGGTCATCCTCACGGCGCTGTTCGGCTGGATGACGATCCACGGCCTGGTCTGGTGGCTCTACCCCCCGGGCCAGGGACCGATCGGGCGCATACCGGCGTGGGAGGTCGAGGAGATCAACCATGGCGACCTGTCCCAGGCGCTCCTGGGCGATGCCCACGACCTGGACCCGTCCGGCCTGCCCGCCCCCGAGGAGATCAACGACGCCACCGACGCCGAGGTCGTTCAGATCAACCAGGAGTTCGCGGATCAGCTGAACGAGTGGACGCTGCTCGCCGCCTCCGACGCCTCACGGGCCGAGGCGCAGTCGACCGCCGACGCCACCCTCACCGAGGGCGTGATCCCCGGCCTCGAGGAAACCACGAGCTACGTGCACCTGTACACGTTCGAAACCGGGGGCAAGCCCGGGCGCAAGAGCGACGGCATCTGGGACCGGGTGACCAACAGGATCACCAACACCCTGCGCATAACCAGCCCGCCGCACTACGCCATCGTCCAGATCCAGCCGGCGATCCCGCAGGAGGCGGTGGTCGGGCAGGCGCCGCCGCCCCCCGAGGCCGACCCCAACGCCCAGGTGATCTCGATCGTGATGGTGCGGGACCTCGGCCAGCGCCGTCTGGTCCCCGCGCTCATCACGCTCGGTTCGGGGCTGATGTTCGGGCTCTTGTGCGCCATGCTTCACGCGCGCGATCGCGTGGTGGCCGAGCACCGCTCGGCGCCGCTGCCGGCCCCAACCGGAGGGGGGTAGTCCCATGGGCCAGTACCTGCCGGTCGTCACCATGGCGGTACTCGCGACGGCCTTTGCAGCTATCAGCCTGGTGATGTCGCGGATCCTCGCGCCCCGCCGCCCGAGCGCCGCCAAGCACGCGCCCTACGAGTCCGGGATCCTGCCCACGCGCGAGCCGCCCGAGCGCTTCCCGGTGCGGTTCTACCTCGTGGCGATGATCTTCATCGTGTTCGACGTCGAGATCATCCTCCTGTTCCCCTGGGCGGTCATCTACCGGAACCTCGGCGCCTTCGGGCTGGTCGAGGTCATCCTCTTCTCCGTGGCCGTGTTCGTGAGCTTCGTGTACCTGATCAGCAATGGCGCGCTCGACTGGGGTCCGATCAACCGGGCCCGGCGGGCGTCGCCGATGGTGTCCGCCGAGCGGACGACGCGCACGACCATTCGCCGCGTGGGCCTCGAGGGCCGCCCCGAGGACGAGGAGCCGGCCGGGCCGGACGGGGAGCCCGCCGAGCCCGTCGAGCCTGCGGCCACTGTCGAGCGCGAGCGCGAGGAGGTCGCCTAGATGGGTTGGGACATGAAGCGGGGGCTGGAGGGACTCGACCACAACATCTTCACGGCCAGGGTCGAGGACCTCGTCAACTGGGCGCGCCGGCGCTCGTTCTGGGGCGTGACCTTCGGCCTGGCGTGCTGCGCGCTGGAGATGATGGCCGCCGGCGCCTCCCACTACGACCTCGGCCGCTTCGGCATGGAGGTGTTCCGGGCGTCGCCCCGCCAGAGCGACCTCATGATCGTGGCCGGCCGGCTGTCTCAGAAGATGGCGCCGGTGCTGCGCCAGGTCTACGACCAGATGATGGAGCCCAAGTGGGTGCTGTCCATGGGCGTCTGCGCCAGCACGGGTGGGATGTTCAACAACTACGCGCTGGTCCAGGGTGTGGACCAGATCGTGCCCGTCGACGTCTATGCGCCTGGCTGCCCGCCCGGGCCCGAGACGCTGATCCATGCCATCAACACCATCCACGAGCAGATCCAGAACGGTGAGCTCCTGCGCCGACGCGAGGCGCGGGGCGACGGTGCCGGCGCCGGCGTGGTCGTCGAGCAGCGCGACGGCCAGCCCGAGAGCGTGGTCGCCGCCCCGGTCGGCGGGGCCGGCTGAGGCGCACCGTGTCCGACACCGAGGCGACGTCCGGGTTCGAGGAAGGGCCGGTCGCAGACGAGGCCGAAGCGGCGACCGCTGAGGCGCAGGCCCGTTTCGGCGTTCCCGCGACCTCGAGCAGGGGCCAGCAGGTGCTGCACCCGACCCGCGACCAGCTCGTCGACCTCGTCAGGACCTTGCGGGACGACGAGGGCTACCTGGTGTGCATCGATCTCACCGCCGTCGACTACCTCACCTACGAGGCGCCGCGCCGGCTGCCCCCGGACGTCGCACCGGAGCGGTTCGAGGTGGTGGTCGGCCTGCTCGCCCTCGATACCCACCAGCGCCTGCGACTGCGGGTCCAGGTGCCGGCCGACGACGCCGCGTGCCCGTCCCTGTTCGACGTGCATCCCGGCACCGAAGGCCTCGAGCGCGAGGTCTACGACATGTACGGCATCGAGTTCACGGGTCATCCCGACCTGAGCCGGATCCTCATGCCCGAGGACTGGGACGGCTTCCCGCTGCGCAAGGACCATCCCGTCGGGGCCATCCCGGTGCAATTCAAGGGCGTGCAGGACGCCAGGTGATGCCGTGAGCACCGTCTCTTCCCTATCCAGCGACGCCCGCCGGACCTACGAGGGCTCCCAGGAGCTCACGCCCCGCAAGGGCGCGGGCGCCGCCGAGCTGATGCGCGAGGTGGGTTCGGTGCTGCGGATGTCCGAGGCCGAGGTGGCGGCCCTGGCCGACGATCAGCCCACCGAGGACCAGACGATGATCCTCAACATGGGCCCGCAGCACCCGTCAACCCACGGCGTGCTCCGGCTCATGCTGGAGCTCGAGGGCGAGACGGTGCTGCGCAGCAAGCCGGTCATCGGCTACCTGCACACGGGCATGGAGAAGACGGGGGAGACGCTCACCTACCTCCAGGGCCCCACCAACGTGACCCGCATGGACTACGCCTCGCCGCTCTTCAACGAGCTGGTGTTCTCGCTCGCGACCGAAACGCTGCTCGGCATAGATGGCGACATCCCGCCGCGCGCGCAGTGGATCCGCATGCTGCTGTGCGAACTCAACCGCATGTCGTCGCACCTCCTGTTCCTGGCCACCAACGGCCTGGACCTGGGTGCGGTGTCGATGATGCTGTTCGGCTGGCGGGAGCGGGAAGAGACGCTGCGCCTCCTGGAGATGATCACGGGCCTGCGGATGAACCACAACTTCATCCGGCCGGGTGGGGTGGCCGCAGATCTGCCCGACGGTTGGCGCGACGGCGTGCTGCGCGTGCTCGACCTGTGCGCCCCCCGGCTCGACGAATACGACGAGCTTCTCACGGGCCAGCCCATCTACCGCGCCCGGCTCCAAGGAGTGGGCGTCATCACGACGGACGAGGCCATCGCCCTCGGGGCCACCGGGCCGATCCTGCGGTCGACCGGCCTGCCATGGGACCTGCGCAAGGACATGCCGTACCTCTTCTACGACCAGATCGAGTTCGCGGTGGTCGTGGGGAGCTACGGTGACGCGTTCGATCGTTACGCCATCCGCCTCAACGAGGTGCGGGAGTCGATGGCGATCGTGCGCCAGATCCTCGACGCAATGCCGCTGGGCGACTACCGGATCCAGGATCGCAAGGTCACGCCCCCGCCCCGCGCCCGCATCGACGAATCCATGGAGGCGTTGATCCACCACTTCAAGATCTTCACCGAGGGTTTCAAGGTGCCCGACGGCGAGGTGTACTGCGCGGTCGAGAGCCCGCGCGGCGAGCTCGGCTGCTACATGGTGTCCGACGGCAGCGCCGTGCCCTACCGCATGCACATCCGCGGCCCGTCGTTCGTCAACGTGCAGGCGCTGCCCCACATGCTCCGCGGCGGCCTGATCGCCGACGCCGTGGCGGTCATCTCCTCGGTCGACCCCATCATGGGCGAGACGGACCGCTAGTGGGCGCCCGCTGATGCCGCGGTTCACGTCGGAGAACTCTGCGGTGGCCGACGACATCATCGCCCGCTACCCGCGCCCGCGCTCGGCCCTGATCCCGCTGCTGCACCTGGCGCAGGAGCAGGACGGCCACCTCACCGAGGAGGCGATGGAGCACATCGCCGAGCTGGTCGACGTGACGCCGGCCGAGGTGCTCGGCACCGCGTCGTTCTACGAGATGTTCAAGCGCGAGCCCGTGGGCGACTACGTGATCACGGTGTGCACCAACATCTCGTGCATGCTGGTCGGCGGCGAGGAGCTGCTGCACCACCTCGAGCACCGGCTCGGGGTCAAGACCGGCAGCACCACGCCCGACGGCAAGTTCACGCTCGAAGACGTCGAGTGCATCGCCGCGTGCAGCGAGGCCCCCTGCATGCAGGTGAACTACCGCTACTTCGACCGGGTGCAGCTCGACGACGTCGACGACCTCCTCGACGACCTGCGCGCGGGCAAGCTCGCGCACGAGGTCCCCCGGCACGGCACGCTGAGCCGCGTGCGCCAGCGGCTCCCAGAGAACCGTGCGGGCAACGCCCCGCCGGACCGTAACGTGGAGCCGCCGTGGCTGGCCCGCAACCGCAGGGGCGACAGCGAGGGGAACGGCACAGGCGCAGGCGACGGCGCCGGCGATGGGGGTGCGTCGTGACCCGAGGCAACGGCTACCGGTCCGGTGAGGGCGAGGCTATGGCTGTCGCTGACCGTTCACCCGCGCCTCGCCCTGCCACCACCGTTCGTCATCGCCTCGCGTCGCCGCAGGGGACGGAGGGGCGATGAGCGACGGCGCCAAGCACGTCCCCAGCATCCTCAGCACGCGCTGGGACCTCGCCGACGGGCACACCCTGGGGCGGTACCTCGAGACCGGTGGCTACGAGGGCCTCAGGCGGGCGCTGTCCGCCATGACCCCCGACGAGGTCACCGAGGAGGTGAAGGCTGCGAGCCTGCTCGGCCGCGGCGGGGCGGGCTTCCCCGCGGGCGTGAAGTGGGGCTTCGTCCCGCCCGGCGTGTTCCCCCGCTACCTCGTCGTGAACGGCGACGAGTCCGAGCCGGGCACCTACAAGGACCGCGTGATCATGGAGCGCGATCCGCACCTGCTGATCGAGGGTGCGCTCATCGCGGCCTACGCCATCGGCGCCGCCCAGGTGTTCCTCTACGTGCGCGGCGAGATGGCCCTCGCTCAGGAGCGCATCGCCCAGGCGCTCAACGAGGCGTACGACGCGGGCTACGTCGGCCAGAGCATCATGGGCAATGAGGACTTCTCCGTCGACGTCATCCTGCACTGGGGTGCCGGCGCCTACATCGTGGGGGAGGAGACGGCCCTCATCGAGTCGCTCGAGGGCTACCGGGGGTTCCCCCGCCTCAAGCCGCCGTACTTCCCCGCCGCCAAGGGCCTCTACATGCAGCCGACCGTCGTCAACAACGTCGAGACGCTCGCCGACCTGCCGTGGATCGTCAGCGAGGGCGGCGCGGCCTTCGCCGCCCTCGGGGCCGAGAAGAGCCTGGGAACCCGGCTGTTCACGGTGTCGGGCCACGTCAATCGCCCGGGCGTCTACGAGGTCGAGTTCGGCACCACCACGTTCCGGGACATGCTCTACGGCGAGCGCTACGGCGACGGCATCCGCCACGACAACCGGCTGAAGGCGTTCATTCCCGGAGGGGCGTCGGCGCCGTGGCTCTTCGAGGAGCACCTGGACCTGCCGCTGGAGACCGGTGCCGTGGGCGCCGCGGGGTCGATGCTCGGCTCCGGGGCCATCGTGGTGATGGACGACACGACCGACGCCGTCAAGGCCGCGTGGCGCGTGGTGCGGTTCTTCGCACGCGAGTCCTGCGGCAAGTGCACGCCGTGCCGCGAGGGCGCCACCTGGCTCGAGCGGATCCTGCGCCGGATGCTCGACGGCTACGGCCGGCCCAGCGACGTCGACAAGCTGCTCGACATCTGCGACAACATCAGCCCGCAGATCACCTGGCCGCCCAAGCAGACCACCATCTGCCCGCTCGGGCCGTCCGCCGTGTCGCCGATCGCCTCGGCGGTGATGCGCTTCCGCGACGAGTTCTTCGCGTACTGCGGCGGGGGCGAGATCACCGTGCCGGTCCACGGCAAGGCCTACCTGTCGACGCCGCCGGCCGTCGGAGCGAGCCAGTGACGGACACCGCAGACACGGCCCGAGAGGCGCCTACCGGCCCGAGCGGCCGTGGGAGCGGGGAGCATGTCGTCACCGTCACGATCGACGACCGCGCCATCACCGCGGCCAAGGGCGAGCTGGTGATCGACGTCGCCGAACGCAACGGCGTCTACATCCCGCGGTTCTGCTACCACCCCCGGATGCGGCCCGTGGGGATGTGCCGCATGTGCATCGTCGACATCGACACCGGCCGCGGTCCCGCACTCCAGCCGGCGTGCATGATCGAGTGCTCCGACGGGATGATCGTCTCGACGGGGTCACCGGCAACGCGGAAGGCGCAGGAGGGGGTGCTCGAGTTCCTGCTGGTGAACCACCCCCTCGACTGCCCGGTGTGCGACAAGGGCGGCGAGTGCCCGCTGCAGGACCAGACGATGTCGCACGGACCGGGCGAGAGCCGCTTCGTCGAGGAGAAGCGCCACTTCGAGAAGCCCATCCCGGTCAGCGACCTCGTGATGCTCGACCGCGAGCGTTGCATCCTGTGCGACCGCTGCACGCGGTTCGCATCGGAGGTGGCCGGCGACCCGCTCATCAGCTTCATCGACCGGGGCAACGACACCCAGGTCAACACCTTCCCCGGCGAGCCCTTCTCCAGCTACTTCAGCGGCAACACCGTGCAGATCTGCCCGGTGGGGGCGCTGACGGCCACGCCCTACCGCTTCAAGGCCCGGCCCTGGGACCTCGACGAGGTCGAGTCGACGTGCACCAGCTGCTCCGTCGGCTGTCGGGTGGTGATCCAGTCGAGCCGCAACCAGGTGCTGCGCTACCTCGGCGTCGACGTCGATGCCGTCAACTGGGGCTGGCTCTGCGACAAGGGCCGGTTCGACTTCGAGGCCGTCGACTCGTCGGAGCGGCTCGGGAGCCCGCTGGTGCGGGACGAGGGCCTGTTGCTCAAGTCCGCCACGTGGAACGACGCGCTCGGGCGGGCCGCCGCTTCGATCAAGGACGGCCTGGAGCGGAGCGGCCCCGACGGTCTCGCGGTCCTCGGGGGCGCCCGGCTCACGAACGAGGACGCCTACGCCTGGGTCAAGCTCGTCAAGGGCGTCATCGGATCCGACAACATCGACGCGCAGCTCGGCGACGGCCTGCCGGCCGAGGCCGTGCTCGGGTTGCCCGCGGCCACCATCGACGACGCCTGCCGGCCCGGCGGCACGGTGCTGGTGTTGGGCCCGGACCCGAAGGAAGAGCTGCCGGTGTTGTTCCTGCGGCTGCGTCACGCCGTGCTCAACGACGGCGTGAAGATCGTCGAGCTGGCGTCGACCGCGACGGGCACCACGCCCCTGGCGGCGCACTCGCTCCGCTATCACCCGGGGCACGCGCTGCACCTGATGCGGGCCCTCCTGGCGCCGACGGAGGCGGAGGACGAGGTGGCGGGGGTGGCGCCCGAGGCCATCGCCGCGGCGGCGTCGCTGCTGGCCGAGCGGCCGGTCACGGTCGTGCTCGGCCGGCCGAACCAGGCCGAGGGCGCGAGGTCCATCGCCGCCGCCGCCAAGCTCATCAACGACGCGCACCCTCGGGTCCGGTTCCTGTCCGCCCTGCGCCGAGGCAACGTGCGCGGCGCGCTCGAGCTGGGCATGACTCCCGGTGTCCTGCCGGGCCGCGTCACGTTCCGGGACGGTCGTGACTGGTTCGCCGGCCACTGGCCCACCGTGCCCGAGACCAAGGGCCTCGACGCCACCGGGATCCTGCGGGCTGCGTCCGAGGGCAGGATCGACACGCTGGTGTTGCTCGGCGCGGACCCGCTGGCCGACTTCCCCGACCGGGACCTGGCGGAGCGCGGGGTGGCAGGGGCCCGGACGGTCATCGCCTGCGACCAGTTCCTGACCGAGTCTGTCCGGCAGGCCGACGTCGTCCTGCCCGCCGCGGGCTACGCCGAGGTCGACGGCACGACCACCAACCTCGAGGGCCGCGTCTCGACGCTGGCCCGGATCGTCACGGCGCCGGGCACCTCCCAGCCCACGTGGACGGTCGCGGCGGACCTCGCCTTCCGGTTGGGCGCCGATCTTGGCCTCGAGTCGACCGAGCAGATCGGCCAGGAGATCGACGCCGTCGCCCCTGCATTCGCCGGGCTCCTGCACGATCTCGCGGCGCCCGGCGGCGAGGACGGCGTGCTGGTGTCCCTGCCGGCGCAGCGCAACGGAGAGACGCCGGACGAACCGGTCGAGGACCCGAGCGCAGAGCCGGCCGCGGCGGCCACCGATCCGGGCGACGCCGACCCCGAGACCACCGAACCGGGGCCCACCGAACCTGGAGCCGTACCCGGGGCGACGGAGAGCGAGGCGTCGCCCGCAGGGCCGCGGCCTGGGATTCCGGTGCCGGACTGGCGGGTGATCGA
>DATFVX010000113.1:0-9226 GCA_035259985.1 Acidimicrobiales bacterium
GGCGGCCGCCCGCCGGCGGGCGCCGTCGCCCGGCCAGCGCACCAGCACGATCTCGTCGAGCGGGAAGGGCACCTCGGGTTCCACGTCGGCCGGGTCGTCACGTCGTCGTTCCGACCCTGGCGTCATCGGACTCCTCGGCCGCCTCGATCGCATCGCTCGGCACCCTCGCCGCGCTCGGCAATCCCGCGGAGCCGACCGGCGTGGTGTAGCTCATGCCCTGGCCGAACTCCATGTGGTAGGCGGGCGTGCCGTGCTCGAAGATGTCGAGCCCCTCGAGCTCGCCGTCCTGCTCCACCCGCAGCAGGGTTGTCGCCTTGACCACGAACATCAGGGCCGCGGCGGCCGCGGTGACCACCACCACGCAGGTGAGGCTTCCGATGAACTGGGCCTTGAGCTGGTCGAGCCCCCCGCCGAAGAAGAGGCCCTCCACCGTGCCGCCGGAGGTGTCGGGCCCGGTCGATCCCGGGATGCCGAAGCTGTTGGCGAACAGCCCGATCGACAGCGTCCCCCAGATGCCGACGAACCCGTGGACTGCGACCGCACCGATCGGGTCGTCGATGCGCAGGTGCTCGAGCAGGTCGACGCCGAGCGGCACCAGGACCCCGGCGGTGGCGCCGATGATGATCGCTGCCCCCGGCGACACCCAGTAGCAGGGCGCGGTGATCGCGACCAGGCCGCCGAGGAACCCGTTGATGGTCATGCCCAGGTCCCACTTCCTCGAGCGGGGGAAGACGAAGAACATGGCCACCAGGCCGGCTGCGCAGGCGGCCAGCGTCGTGTTCGTTGCGACCCGCCCGATGCCCTCGTAGTCGAGTGCCGAGAGCGTCGAGCCGGGGTTGAAGCCGTACCAACCGAACCAGAGGATCACGCCGCCGATGGCGGCGATGTTGAGGTCGTGGGGCGGGAACGGCCCACCGCCGTCGCGGGCGAACTTTCGGCCCAGCCTCGGCCCCAGGGCGATGGCGCCCCACAGGGCGATGAAGCCGCCGACCGTGTGGACGACGGTCGACCCGGCGAAGTCGCGGAACACCGCCCCGCCCGTGAAGTCGTTGAGGAAGCCGGGGGTCATGTTCCCCAGCCAGCCACCCGGGCCCCACACCCAGTGCCCGAAGATCGGGTAGATGAACCCGGAGACGCCGATCGAGTAGAGCAGGTCGCCCTTGAAGCCCGTGCGCCCGACCATGGCGCCCGAGGTGATGGTCGAGGTCGTGTCGGCAAACGCGAACTGGAACAGGAAGAACGCCAGGAACGCGACGCCGGTGGTGCCGTACGTCGAGGGCGTGCCCTGCAGGAAGTAGAACTCGTTCCCGATGAGGCCGTTCCCCTGGCCGAACATCCAGGCGAAGCCGACGGCCCAGAAGAGCACGCCGCACAGGCAGGTGTCGGCGATGCACTCGAGCATGATGTTCACGGTCTCCCTCGACCGGGCGAAGCCGACCTCGAGCGCCATGAAGCCCGCCTGCATGAAGAAGACGAGGAAGGCGGTGATGAGCACCCACATGGTGTTCGTCGGGTTGATGATGTCCTCGGCGGCGGGTGCGTCCTGCAGGGGACTGGCGCCCGCGGGCGTGCCGAGGAAGTGCGTGAACAACGCCATGGCCCCCAGCACGCCGACGAGGCCGATCATCTTCCCACCGAGGATCGCCACCCACAGCCGGCGGATCTCCCTGTGCTTGAGCCTTGTCAGCCTTGTCGTCATGCGCGGCAAGGTACGGACGCATCGTTTCGGGGCCATTTCCCGCGCATGACTTGGCCGTTTCCCGAGCGTTGCCGGTTGATTTCCCGAGCGTTACTCGCCTGTGAAGTGCGTGCGCGACGCGACCGATCGTCGGGTGAGCGGCTGGCTCTCGCAGCCCTGAGGCCGGCTACCCGAGCTCGCGGGTGGCCGCCGCCAGCGCGTCGACCAGCCTGTCGATGTCCGACGGTGTGACGTGGAGATGGGGTGCGATCCGCATGCTCCGTCCTCGCAGTGCGACGAAGCAGTTCGCCCGCTCCAGGGCGGGCACGAGCCCGGCCCGGATGGCCGGCGGGAGCGCGACGCCCAGCAGGTGCGGGGCCCGACGGGCCTCGGGCGGGACCTCCAACCCGATGGCGGCCAGCCGCGTGCGGATGGTGTCCGTCGTCGCCGCCAGGGTGGCGCTGATGCTGGGGATGCCCCACGCGAGGAGCTGCTCCAGGGCGGCGATCGCCATCGGCGTGAGCTCGAAGTTCGTCCGTTGACCGACGTCGAACCGGCGGGCGCCGGGCTGGTACTCGTCGCGGTAGTCGACCAGCGCCGCGAAGTCCTCGGACCCGGCCCGCAGGATCCAGTTCTCCTCCAACGGCTCGCCGCCGCGATGCTCCTCGGCGACGTACAGGTAGCCCAGGCCGAACGGGCCGAGCAGCCACTTGTAGCCGACCGAGACCACGAAGTCCGGGCGCACGCGACCGACGTCGAACGGCAGCGCCCCGAGCGACTGGCTGGCGTCGACGACCAGGCGGGCGCCGACGTCACGGGTGCGGTTGCCGATCGACTCGATGTCCAGGGGCGATCCGTCGGTCCAGTGCACGTTGGGGACGCTGACGAGCGACACCCGCTCGTCGAGCGCGGCAAGGACGGCCTCGGTCCAGCTGCCGCCCGGTGGCCGCTGCACGGTCAGGACGGAGGCGCCGAGCCTGCGGGCCTGGCGCCGCCACGTGTAGATGCCCGACGGATACTCCTCGGCGAGGACCAGGATCCGCGAGCCCGGCCGGAGCGCCAGGTTGCGCGCCGCGACCGCGAACCCGTAGCTCGTCGCCGGGATCAGTGCGACGCCCTCCGCGTCGGCGCCGAAAAGCTCGCCGGCGAGCCCGCGCAGTCGCTCGACGTCGCCGAACCAGTCCTGCGACGTGATCCTCCACGGCTCGCCTCGTCGACGGAGTGCCGATTCGCCGGCGTCGCGGACCGAGTGCAGCTGAGGCGAGAGGCTTGCCGTGTTGAAGTACGCGACGTCGGGCGGGATCGCGAACAGCGCCCGCTGGTTCGAGAGCACCTCGTCACCGATCGCCATCGCTCTCCTCGGATTCGGGGGTTTGGGCCCGGTTCCCCGAGTGAACCATCTACGCGAGCGGGATGCGGGGCCTCGACCCGGTTCGACCCGGTGCAGGGGCGGGGTCGGCCCCTGTCGGGGCCCTGGCGCCCTGGTTAGCTTCCCTACATGGCAGTGGAGCGGCCGGAGGCGCCTCGAAGCCGCAGTGGGTCGGTCGCCTTCGCGGCCGCCACCGGCGCGCTGGCCGGCGCCGTGCTCACCGGTCCCCACGGCCGGAGGGCACGCAGTGTTGGTGCGCTGGCGGGCGCGATCGGGCTCGGGGCGTCGGAGGCGGTGGCCCGGGCCCGCCAGCGTCCGGGCGAGATCCCCGCGCTGTGGCAGCGCATCGCGATGTCTGCGGCCCTGGTCGCCCCGCTCGGCTGGGCGGCCGGACGGTTCGCGCGGGCCGGTCCGGTCGCGGTCGGGACCTGTGCGGGCTCGGTCGCGGGTGCGCTGGGCCTCCGGCCGCAGAAGGTCGCAATGGGGCCGCTCGTCGGCGCCGGCGTTGGCCTGGCGGCTGCCCACCGCAGGCGACCCGTGCCCGCCTCAGCGGTGGCGAGCAGCACGGTGCTCGCGTACCGCTTGCTGTCGGCCGCCCTGTTCCGCGATGCACAGGTGACCCTGCTCGCCGAGCGGGTCCGAGCCGAGGACCTTCCGTTCGTCGTGCCGCTCGAGGCGCGCTCCCGCTACGTCGGCACGGGATACGTCGAGCAGTTGAGCGACGTCCTCGGCGGCACCTACACGGCCGGTGCCCCCGACGTCGGCATCGTCGCCTCGCTGGACGACCTCGCCGGGCCCGAGTTCGATCCCGGCTCGGTCGACCCGCGCGTTCGGCGGTTCTACGAGCACACGACGCAGTTCACGCTCGACATCGTCCCCGAGTGGAGGCAGTGGGTACGTCCCGGGTACCTGCTGTATAGGGACCTGGTCGCCCGCCCGCTCGGCCAGGCCAACGTCCCGATGAACCAGCGGGAGGCGCTGCGGGGCGTTCACAGCCGCATCGACACGATCACCCTGGATCACGAAGGGCCGGTGGCCGTGCGGGGCTGGATCCGGTCGTTCGCCGACAACGACGAACCCATCTACGTCGGGATCTACACCACGTACCGGCACGACGGGCGTGGGTACGTCAGCGTCGGGTTCCCGCTTCCACAGGCGAGCTTCACCGCCACGCTGGTCCCCCGTTCCCAACCCGGCGGCGGCCTGGTCTTGACCAGCCGCAGCGACCTCGACCATCCGGGCCACTACCTGACATACGTCGACCCCGACACCCGTGAGCTCACCGCGCTCGCGGTCCGGGGCTTCGACGAGGAGCTCGACGTCTACGTGGACGACGGCGAGCTGCGAGCCGAGCACGCCTTCTGGGTGTTCGGGCTCCCCTTCCTCGTCCTCCACTACCGGATCCGCCCCAAGGCCAACTCCACCGATTCGGTCCCTTATTCTCAGGGGGGCGGTGCCCGTCGAGCAGGGGAACGGTGAGGCCAGTGGAACGACGTGAGCTGATGCGCAAGTCTGCTGTGGGGATGGCCGGCATCGTCGGCGGGCACGCGTTGGGGGCCGCCGGGACCGCCGCCGCGACGCAGGGGGGCGGGGGCGCCGATCCGCTGAGCAGGCTGGGCCTGGTGTACCTGTCGCACGTCAACGACCCGGCCACGACGAGCCTGTTCCCGGGCGATCCGGCGTTCACGCTCGAGGTCGTCGCCACCATCCCGGCCGACGGGTTCTACATGCAGTTCGTCCGCGAGGCGGAGCACACCGGGACGCACTGGGGCGCACCCGGACACTTCCAAGAGGGCGGGCTCCTCGCCGATCAGCTCGATCCGGGTGACCTGTTCCTACCGGCGGTGAAGATCGACATCCGTGCCCAGTCGGCACGGGACGCCGACTACGGCGCCACCATCGACGACGTCATGCGGTGGGAGCGGCGCTACGGCCGCATTCCCAGGGGCGCGGCGATCATCCTGTGGACGGGTTGGGAGGACAAGTGGGGCACCGACGCCTATCCCAACCTCGACGCCGATGGCGTCATCCACCAGCCCGGGTTCCTGCTCGAGACCGTCGAGTGGCTGATCCAGACCCGCCGGCTGGACCGCCGGGGGGCACTGGGCACCGACACGTTCAGTCCGGACCGCGGCATCGACACCGACTTCGGTGTGTCGGTCGCGCTCTACGACCGGCACCGCATCAGCCTCGAGAACCTGGCCAACCTCGGTTCCCTGCCGCCGAATGACGCGTGGGTGCTGGTGGGCGGGCCCCGTCACAAGGCGGGCTCCGGTTCGACGGCCACGATCTTCGGCGTCCTGCCGCGCTGACATTGGCGACGGCCGTCGCCGTCAGTGCGTCGGCGTCCTGACCGAGCCGAGCCGGGACCGCGCTGCCGGCACGTCGGGGACCACCTGGGGGACCTCGGGCCCGAGAGGCGGCGCGCCGGGCCGCCCGTGCGGGCCGGCTCGACGCGGGCCCCGGCGCACATCGGGAGTGGCCTCCGGGCGGTAGTGGACTGCCAGGCCCTTGCCCCGACGCTTCCCGGCGTACATGGCACTGTCCGCCCTGTGGACCAGTGCGTCCGCGGAGACGTCGACCTCGCTCCGCTGGGGCGTGACCACGCCGAGGCTGCCCCCCAGCGCCACGATGTGCCCGTCGATCCGGAAGGGCTGGCGTAGCGCCGCCAGGACTCGCTCGGCGACCACGTCGCTGTCGCCGTCGATGACGATCGCGAACTCGTCGCCGCCCAGCCGCGCCACGGTGTCGCCACTGCGCACGCAGCCCCGCAGCCGCTGGCCCACGGCGGAGAGGAGGTAGTCGCCGGTCGCGTGGCCGAAGGTGTCGTTGACCTCCTTGAAGTCGTCGAGGTCCACGACGATGAGGGCGAACGGCCAGCCATAGGCGCGGTGGCGCTCGATCGCATGGTCCAGCTGCTTGTCGAACAGGGCACGGTTCGCAAGGCCGGTCAGCGGGTCGTGGTGGGCCTGGTGTGCCAGCTCGGCCTGCGCGGCCGACACCCGCTCCAGGAGCGCGGCGTTCTCGAGGAGGGTGACCACCTGGCGGACCAGCACGAGGACCAGCACGGCCCCCGCCACCGTCGCCTCCAAGGCGTCGATCTCGGAGCCGACGGCGATCTGCGCCGCCACGACGGCGGCCGTCAGCGCAACCAGGGCGTACGGCAACAGCAGGTGGGCGCGATCGACGGGAACGCGCTGGCGCAGGTGGCGGGCCGCGGGCCACGCATCCGCCGTGGCGAGGGCCGCGATCGCGATGAGCAGCGGGCCGGCGATGAACCCGGCGTTCGTGAGCGGCGGCATCTCGTCGGCACCGCTGCTGACGAGATAGGCGAAGATGCTGTCGGAGACGGAGATCCCCACAAGGCCCGCGCCCAACAGCCACAGTTGGGGGCGGAGCTGGCGCGGCACCCGTCCGGTCGCGATCAGCAGCACCACGATGACGACCAGGATCAGGTCGGTCAGCGGATAGGCGATCGCAACCGCGAGGGCGGCGACGTTGGGGGTCTCGGCGTGCACGACGGCGCCCAGGGCCGTGGCCCACGTGAGGATGAACAGCGAGCCGACGACGATGGCGCCGTCGAGCGAGAACACGAGGCGGTCGCGGCGGAGCACCTGGCCGGAGTGGCGCGGCGGCTCGATATCCAACGCCAGCAGGGCGGGGAGCGCCAGCACCGGCATGGTGAGGTAGCCGATGTCGGCGATCGAGGGCGACGGCAGCGGCGTATCGGAGAAGATCTGGTACCACGACCAGAATGCCTGGCCCACGCTCCATCCGAGCATGCCGACGGCCATGAGGCGACGCCACGTGCGCTCGACGCCCGTGACGCGGCGGGACGTCCACCAGCAGAGGGTTGCGGCGGCGAGGCCGGCGCCGAGCTGGGCGGCATCGTCGACGATGACCTCGCCGTCCTCCGACAGCACGCCGGAGCTGTCGAGGAACAAGACGACCAGGACCACGCACGCTCCGACTACGAGCCACGTCCTCAGCCCCGTCGTACCCATGCTGATCTTCCCCAAGAACCGGCTCAGGCGGCGGAGCCTGCACCGGCACCCGCTCACAGCGTAGTGCAATCACTACCCCCACCGTTCGGAGCCTATGCACGTTTCGGCGTTGTCCGGCCCGACGTTCGCGGGCATGGTCTTGGTCCTCTGGCTCCCTGCCCTGGTCGACGTGGGGCGGTCGAGTCGGTCAGCCGTCGATGGAGGAGGACGTCATGCCCGGCCCGCTGCGGTTCGCGATCTCGATTCCCCAATTCGTCGGCGATGGTGCGTTCGACCCGGACGGCCTCCGCTCGTATCTGGCGCGGGCGGAGGACCTGGGCTTCGACGGCGTGTGGACCCTCGAGCAGGTACTCGGCACGACGCCGGTCCTCGGCCCGATCGAGACCATGGCCTACGCGGCCGCCTGCACCGCGCGGCTGCGACTGGGCTGCGCCGTGTTCGTCACCCCACTGCACAGCCCGGTCCACCTGGCCAAGAGCATCAGCACCCTGGACCAGCTGAGCCGCGGCCGGGTCGACGTCGGCGTCGCCACCGGCGGGCGGGCCCGCATGTTCTCGGCGTTCGGCGTCGACCCCTCGCGCCTGGTGTCGCGATTCACGGAGGGCGTGCGGCTGATGAAGGCGCTGTGGACCGAGCCCCGGGTCACCTTCGAGGGGCGGTTCTGGCAGCTGGGTGGCGCCGCGATGAGCCCGCCGCCATTCCAGAAGCCCCACCCGCCGATCTGGTTCGGTGCCAGCCATCCGGACGCGCTGGCCCGGGCAGCCACCTACGGCGACGGCTTCTTCGGCGCCGGCTCGGCGACGACCGACCAGTTTGCCCAGCAGGTGCCGATCGTCAGGGATGCGCTCGCTCAGGCAGGCCGCGACCCCGCCCGATTCGGCTTCGCCAAGCGTGCGTACATCGCCGTCGACGACGACGGCGAGCGTGCCCGGAGCCGCGTCGCAGGATCGCTGGTCGAGCTCTACGGCGACTTCGGCCGGGCCCTCGAGCCGGCGGCGGTCGCCGGCACCCCCGACGCCTGCGTCGAGCAGGTCCAGCGGATCGCGGACGCAGGCGCCGAGCTGATCCTGTTCACGCCGTTCTTCGAGGAGGCCGAGCAGATGGAACGCCTGGCGGCGGAGGTCATGCCGAACCTGACCGCATCGTCGACGCCGCTCTGAGCCGCCGCGCGGGACCGATCAGGCCTCCGGAGGGGCGCCGTCGCGGGCCAGGGCGGCATTGGACCAGGCCGGGTCACCGGTGAGCTCGTCGCCGAACCAGTCGGGCGGCTCGAACGCCTCGGCCTCCCCGCGCGCAGAAAATTCCACCTCGACGACGGTCAATCCCGCCAGCGTGCCGGCGTAGACATCGAGCTCGGCGGTGAGGCCGTCGAGGTCGATCCGGTGGCGCGTCTTCTCGAGGCGCCGATCGCCGGCCACCCTCCACAGCTCGTCGAAGGCGGCGGCGTCGATGTCCACCTCGACCTCCGAGCGCTCCAGGCCGCCGCCGGCCTTCACGGTCAGCACCTGTCTCCGGGAGTCGCTGCGAACCCGCACCTCGACGTCGCCCTCGACGGCTACGTACGCCTGCCTGAGCCGGGACCCGTCGCCCAGCCCTGCCGGCATCCGGGCGACGCGGAACTTGCGCTCGATCTCGGGCACCGCACAACCTCACCAGCACGCCGGCCGTGGGGCAAGGCCGGGTCCGTGCCGGCGTCCTGCGCATCGCCAGGTGTCGGCGTCCGCCAACGACAGCATCGCGCTTGACTTATATAAGTGCTGACTGAGATAGTCGGGTCGTGGAGGCGTTCGACGTGCTCGGTGATCCCGTGCGGCGCAGGATCCTCGAGCTGCTCGCGGACGGGGACGTCGCAGCGGGCGCGGTGGTGGATGCGGTGGGACGCGAGTTCGGCATCACGCAGCCTGCGGTCTCCCAGCACCTGCGGGTGCTGCGCGAGAGCGGTTTCGCGACCGTTCGGGCGGAGGGGACCCGCCGGCTGTACTCCGTGAACCCCGCGCCGCTCGACAGGGCGCAGGAGTGGATCACACGGGTGCGCCGTGCATGGGAGCAGCGCCTCGACGCGCTGGGCACGGAGCTCGCCCGGGGTGCCCGCCAGCGCCGCGCGATGGGTAGCGCACCCGCCAAGCGATCGGATAGCACCAGGAGGAGGACGTCATGAAGGACCTCATCGACGAG
>DATFVX010000114.1:0-13924 GCA_035259985.1 Acidimicrobiales bacterium
CGTCGTCACGCGTGTGGTCGAAGCCACTGAGGTACCAGCGGCCCCGGAGGAAGTCGAGCCGGTAGGGGTCGACCGTGCGCTCCGTGCCCCGGTAGGTGAACCGCACCGGCGTCTGCGCGGCGATGGCACCGAACAGCGGACCCACGTTGCCGGCGGGCAGTGCCGCCACCGCCACGCCCATGGCCCCGTCGGACTCGCCGACCATGCCGCCGAGCTTGAGCAGGCCCTCGCGGGCCGACAGCCCGTCGACCTGCACCACCGATGCCGCCATGCGCAGGGCCGCGAGCTCGTCGGCGCTCAGGCCCGGGTCGCGCAGGTAGTAACGATCCTTCGGGATGCGGTAGCCCTCGATCGCCGGCAGCGATCCGGGGACGTCCTGGACCTCGAGCGGCACGCCCATCGCCCGCAGGTCGTCCTTGTCGCGCTCGAACGCGCGCCGGAAGGCGTCGGTCTCCGCGGCGTACACCCCCAGCCGGTCCCGGATCTCCAGGGCCGACAGCGGGCGCGGCGTCTCCAGCAACAGCGCCGTGAGGTTGAGCAGCCGTTCGAGCTTCGCCGCCGACACGCCCCAAAGCTACTGGTCCGGTGCGTGTGGCTGGTCCATCTGATCCAACGCCCCGGCGGCCCACGCACCGGCCGACGTCGCCGCTGCAAAGAACGGCGGATCGTCGGCCGGGCCCCGCCCCATCGAGGTGACGCTCACGTCGAGCGCCTTCAGCACGTCGGCGGCGTCGGGGCCCTCGACGACGGTCGCCCCGGCCACCTGCGGCGCCAGCGTCGCCGGCAGTGGGACCTCGGGGCGGTGCGCCGCCAGGCCCAGGATCGTGTGGACGTGGTGGCTGACGCCCCGGTGGCGCTCCCGCCTGTCGACGCCCGAGGCGCGGCAGCAGAGCGCCACCCGCCCCCCGAGGGCGTGGGCCGCATCGACGACGGCCGCCGCCTCCACTGCGGTGGTGCCCAGGCCCGACGCCGTGCCCACGACCCCCGGTCCCATGCCCACGACGGCGAGGTCCGCGCCCGCGACGTGGCGGGCCAGCGCCAGTCCCGAGGGCACGGACACCGCCTCGAGCTCGCCGCCGAACGCGTTCCCGGCGGTGACCGTGGCGTCGACGATGCCCTGCGAGCGGAGGGCGTGCACCAGGTCGGAGAGCGCCAGCGGAAGGGCGGCGCCGTCGGTCATGACGTAGGCGATGCGGGAGGCCGGCCGCAGGTGGCGCGCGACTGCGGCCACGACGCCGACCTGGCTGTGCAGCGAGCAGGCCACCACCGGCATGCCGTCGAGCGCCTCCGGGAGGCCGGGCCGGTGCTCCTCGGCGGCGCCGGTGTCGGCCTGGAGGCTGGTGTAGCGCAGCTTCATGATGTGGCCGGGCCCGGGCTGCGACCAGGAGCGACGCGCGAGGTTCCAGTGCACGACGTGCCAGCCGCCGGTGCCCAGCCCGAGCTCGACGGCGGTGGTGTTGAGCACCACCGGATCTCCCGCCGCGACCGTGCCGATCAGCCCGGTCAGCACGTATGCGCGCCCGGCATCGGTGGCGACGCGCTGCAACCCGTCACGCTCGGACAGGATCTCGGTGACCGTGGCGGTGACGAAGCTCGGCACCCGGCGAACCTACCGAACCCGAACTTGTGGCGGTTGCAGCCCCTATGGGGGCGCTTCGCACCGCACGTTTGTTCCTCAGAGCCCCGCGATCAGCTTCTCGACGCGCTCGTCGCGAGCCTTGAAGGGGTCCTTGCAGAGGACGGTGCGCTGCGCCTGGTCGTTGAGCTTCAGGTGCACCCAGTCGACCGTGTAGTCGCGCTTGCGCTCCTTGGCGCGGCGGATGAACTCGCCCCGCAGACGGGCGCGGGTGGTCTGCGGCGGCGTCTCGACGGCGTCGTCGATGGCTTCGTCGGTGGTGACCCGATCGACCATGCCCCGTTCCTGGAGCCGGTAGAAGAGCCCGCGCTCGCGGTTGACGTCGTGGTACTGCAGGTCGATCAGGGCGACGCGCGGGTGGCTGAGCGGCAGGTCGTGCTTGGCGCAGTACGCCTCGATCAGCTTGTGCTTGATCACCCAGTCGCACTCGCGGTCGAGCTTGTAGGGGTCGGACTCGAGCACGGTCAGGCAGTGCTCCCACATCTCGAGTGCCTGGAGCTCGAGGGGCGACAGGCCCTTCGTGTCCGCGTAGCGCCGGGCGCGCTCCAGGTACTCACTCTGGATCTCCAGCGCCGACGCCTCCCGGCCGTTGGCCAGCCGCACGGTGCGCTTGCCGGTCAGGTCGTGGCTGATCTCGCGGATGGCCCGGATCGGGTTCTCCAGCGTCATGTCCCGGAGCACGAACGACGGGTCCTCCAGCATGCGCAGCAGGATGGACGTGGCCCCGACCTTGAGGAACGTGGCGTACTCGCTCATGTTCGAGTCGCCCACGATGACGTGCAGCCGGCGGTAGCGCTCGGCGTCGGCGTGGGGCTCGTCGCGGGTGTTGATGATGGGGCGGCTCCGGGTCGTGGCCGACGAGACGCCTTCCCAGATGTGCTCGGCCCGCTGCGCGATGCAGTACATCGCCCCCCGGGCCGTCTGGAGGACCTTGCCGGCACCGGCGTAGATCTGCCGGGACACGAAGAACGGGATCAGGACCTCGGCGTAGTGGCTGAAGTCGTCACGCCGGGAGGTCAGGTAGTTCTCGTGGCAGCCGTAGGAGTTGCCGGCCGAGTCGGTGTTGTTCTTGAACAGGTAGATGACGCCGCGGATCCCCTCCTCCCGCAGCCGCTGCTCCGCCGACACGAGCAGCTGCTCGAGGATCCGCTCACCGGCCTTGTCGTGGGTGACCAGGTCGAGGATGGAGTCGCACTCGGGCGTGGCGTACTCGGGATGGCTGCCCACGTCGAGATAGAGCCGTGCGCCGTTGGCGAGGAAGACGTTGCTGGAGCGGCCCCACGACACGACCCGGCGGAAGAGATAGCGCGCCACCTCGTCGGGGCTGAGGCGGCGCTGGCCGCGCAGCGTGCAGGTGACGCCGTACTCGTTCTCGAGCCCGAAGATGCGTCGCTCCACTGGGCGCACGCTACCGCCACGGCCCGCGTGTGCGGGTACCGTCTCGGGGGTGTCCATCGGCCCGATGGTGCCGCTGACGACCGCCGCCAACCCCCTGGCGGCCCGCATCCTCGCCGCCCACCTGGGTGCCGAGGGCATCGTGTGGCAGCTCCGGGGCAACGTCGACGGCCCCTACCCCGTCGGCCCGGTGGAGGTGTTGGTGCCCGCCGACGACCTGGAGCTGGCCCGGGCGGTGGTGGCGAGCGCCGAGCCCGATCCGGTCGCGGTCGCCGACGAGGAGACCGGCCCGGACGCATTCGGCGGCACCGGCGCCGGGGTGGCGGGGCGGGGCCGGCCCGTGCGGATGCTGATCCTGGTCGTCGGCCTCCTGCTGGTCGTCCTCTTCGCCCTCGGCCGAGTGCTGTTCCTCGGCAACTAGTGGGCGCTCGCGGAAGTTCCGTGGATGTATCGCCGTGTCAGATTCGTCGCCGGCGAGGACGCAGGAGGAAGGCGCAGCCAGCGGCTGCGGCGACGACGAGGACGACGTCCAGCGGCGAATCTGGCCGGCGAGACGCCACGATGACTTCCGCGAGGGCCCACTAGCGCCGCAGCCGCCGCGGCGGTGGACGCTATTCGCCCTCGCTGGGCACGTCAGGGGTCCCGGGCTGGCCGTCGGTCCCAGCGGGCCCCTCGGGCGAGGGCTCGGAGACGCCGGGCGTCGCCTCGGCGGTCGGTGTGTCGGGCGCCGGTTCGATGGCCACCTGGCCCCCTGAGAGCGCCTCTCGTGTGAGCTCGTCGGCAAGGCGCCGGAATGCCCGCCGACCGTTGTGGCGGGCCAGGACCGCCGCCTCGATCTCCGACGGGGGAAGCGTGCGGCCGGGGCCGGCCAGCGCCGCCACCGATGCCCGCAGGGCGTCCTCGAGCGTCAGGCCCGGCCTGTACGTCTCCTTGAGTCGGGCGGTGATGGCGTCGGCCTCGCCCCCCAGCACGGTGAAGCCCTCCTCGTCGACGACCGTGCCGTCGTAGAAGATGTGGAACAGCCGATCGCCGCCGGCGTCGGCGCCGACCTCGGCCACCACGATCTCGACCTCCATGGGCTTGATCTCGTGGGTGAACACGTCGCCCACCATCTGGGCATATGCGTTGGCCAGGCTCTGGGCGTCGACGTCCTCGCGGCTGAAGGAGTAGCCCTTGAGGTCGGCGTGGCGGACGCCGGCGATGCGGAGGCGGTCGTATTCGTTGTACTTCCCGGCGCCGGCGAAGGCGATGCGGTCGTAGATCTCGCTGACCTTGTGGAGGGTCGAGGACGGGTTCTCGGCGCAGATGAGGATGCCGTCGGCGTAGAACATGGCCGCCACCGCCTTGGCGCGGGCGATGTTCCGGCGCGCGAAGTCGGCCTTGTCCTTCATCATCTGCTCGGCCGGGACGTAGAAGGGCATGCTCATCGGCTCGTGCCCCCGTCGTCGATCGTCGGGGCGGCGCCGATTGCCGTGGTTCCCCCAGCGATCGACAGCTGCTCGAGCAGGGCCTGGAAGCGGTTGGCGATGTCCTGGTCCTCCAGGCGGGCGAAGCCGTCGGCCGTGATGGTCGCCATCACCGGGTAGATGCCGCGCACGACGTCGGGCCCACCGGTGGCCGAGTCCTCGTCGGCCGCCTGGAACAGCGCGTTGATCGCCAGCTCGATGGCGGCGTCGCGATCCAGGTCGGGCTTGAAGCCGATCTTGATGACGGTGCCGGCGTGCAGGCTGCCGGACCCGGTGGCGGCGAAGTCGCTCTCCTCGTAGCGGCCTCCGGTCACGTCGTACTCGAACAGCCGGCCGGTGCCGCGCTTGGTGTCGTAGCCGGCGAACAGTGGCACGACCGCGAAGCCCTGCATGGCGGCGGGCAGGTGGTTGCGGACCATCTGGGCGAGCTGGTTGGCCTTGCCCTCCAGGGACAGCTGCGCGCCCTCGACCTTCTCGTAGTGCTCGAGCTGGAGCTGGAACAGCTTCACCATTTCGACGGCGGGCCCGGCGGCGCCGGCGATCGCCACGCCCGAGTGGCGGTCGGCGGGGAACACCTTCTCCATCGTGCGGTGGCTGATGAAGTTTCCTGCGGTCGCCCGGCGGTCGCCGGCCATCACCACGCCGTCGACGTAGCGGATGGCCACCACGGTGGTGCCGTGGGTGATCTCGTGGGGCTGGAGCCCCCGGGGCATGTCGGCCCACGCCGGCGGGCTCCCGGCGCGCTTGAGGACGTCGACGAACGAAGGGCCGGGGTCGTCACCGGCGGAGAAATACGGCAGGGTCATCGCTGACGGAGGCTACCGGGTGGCCACGAGACCGCAGTCCCGTCACGAACAGGCGGCGGAACGGCACCCAAAACGACAGAAGCGCCTCCCCGCACCGGCAGGGACGCGCGCAAGCCGACCACGGCGCATGGGCCCGTCAGGACCTCATGGGATCTGGCGGCTACTCGCCACCCTTCTGCACGTACGCCTTCACGAAGTCCTCGGCATTCGTCTCGAGGACCTCGTCGATCTCGTCCAGCAGGTCGTCGAGCTCGGCCTTGATCTTCTCGCCTTGCTCCGAGGCGGGGGGTGCCTCCTCGACGACCTCTTCCTCACGAACTGGGGTGCTTGCCTTGCGCTTCTGCTCTCGTTCAGCCATGTGCCCCGCAACCTTCCTATTGGCCCAGCCTCATTGGCCCAGCCGGTCCAACAACTCAGCGACACTGCTGCTTTCGGCCATCAACTTACCCACGTGTGCTTCGGTTCCACGTGTCGGATCCATCATCGGCACCCGCCGCAGCGGGTCGCCACCGATGTCGAACACCATGGAATCCCAGTTGGCAGCCACGATCTGCGGCGCCCAGCGCTGCAGGCACACACCCCGGAAGTATGCCCGCGTGTCTCGTGGCGGTTCGGTCACCGCGCGCTCGACCTCGTCGTCGGTGGTAAGGCGCTCGAGCCCGACGCGCGGGGCCAGCCCGCGTTCCGGCCGCAGGTCGTGGTACTGCAGGTCCATCGCCGCCAGGCGGGCGTCGTCCCAGCGGAGGTCGTGCTTGGCGCGGTAGCCGTCGATGAGCCGGTACTTGGCCGCCCAGTCGACCTGGCGGACCACCGAGCGGGGATCGGTCTCGAGCCCGGCGAGCACCTGCTCCCACAGGCGCAGCACGTCGGCGCCGATCTCCGGCGCGCCGATGCACTCCAGGCCGTGCTCCTCGGCGTACTTCTTGGCCCGGTCGAGGTACTCCCACTGGATCTCGACCGCCGTCATGGTGGTGCCGTCGGCCAGGTCGAGCGGCTGGCGCAGTGAAAGGTCGTGGGACACCCGGCGGAGCGCCGCCACCGGCGTCGCCAGGGTCAGGTCCCGGGGGAGGAACTCGTCCTCGATCATCGACAGCACCAGGGCCGTGGTCCCGACCTTGAGGAACGTGGCGACCTCGCTGAGGTTGGCGTCGCCGACGATCACGTGCAGCCGCCGGTAGCGCTGGGCGTCGGCGTGGGGCTCGTCACGGGTGTTGACGATCGGCCGCTTGAGCGTGGTCTCCAGGCCCACCTCCTCCTCGAAGAAGTCGGCCCGCTGGGTGAGCTGGAAGGGCACGTCGTCGGACGTCAGGCCGGTGACCTCGGTGCCCACCTTGCCGGCGCCGGTGAAGACCTGCCGGCTGATGAAGTGGGGCATCACGTGGGTGACGATCCGCGAGAACGGCACCTGGCGGTCCATCAGGTAGTTCTCGTGGCAGCCGTAGGAGTTGCCCTTGCGGTCGGAGTTGTTCTTGTAGACGACGATCTCCTGGTCGTCGGGGAGCAGCTCGCGGGCCGCCCGCATCGACCGCTGCAGGATGAGCTCGGCCGCCTTGTCGAAGACCACCACGGAACGGGGGTCGGCGCACTCGGGGGTCGACAGCTCCGGGTGCGCGTGGTCGACGTAGTAGCGGGCCCCGTTGGTGAGCACGGCGTTGACCAGGTGCGTCTCGACCTCGGGGGCCAGGGATCCCTCGGCGGTGAAGCCGCGGGCGTCGATGTCGGGGTGCTCGTCCTCGAAGTCCCACCCGACCTTGGGGTTGTCGCGGGGACCGGCCCCCGCCCGCGCCAGCTCGTGGACGTAGGCGTTGATCAGGACCGACGATGCCGCAATCGGGTTGGACTCCCCGGCCCCGCGCACGATGATGCCGAACTCGGTCTCGACACCGATGATCTTGCGGAGGGCCACGCCTGGGACGTTACCCGCCGATGGCGGCCGAGCGAATGCCCCCACCGGCGGGGATGCGGGGCCCCCGAATGACTACAGGTACTGACCCGTGGCGACCCGCTCGATGCTGCGGCCGCCGGTGGCGCTGCCGTCGTCGCGGTTGACGATCGTGCGCACGTAGACGATGCGCTCGCCCTTCTTGCCGGAGATCTTGGCCCAGTCGTCCGGGTTGGTGGTGTTGGGCAGGTCCTCGTGCTCCTTGTACTCCTGGTGGATCGACTCCACCAGGTCACCGAGCTTGATGCCCTTGCCCCCGTCGGCCAGGTGCCGCTTGATCGCCAGCTTCTTGGCGCGTCGGACGATGTTCTCGATCATGGCCCCGGACGCGAAGTCCTTGAAGTACATGATCTCCTTGTCACCGTTCTGGTAGGTGACCTCGAGGAACTCGTTCTCGCGGTCGGAGCGGTACATCTCGTCGACGGTGCGCTCGATCATCGCCTGCACGCACTTGGAGGGATCCCCGCCGCCCAGCTCCTGCACGGCGTCGGTGTCGAGCGGCAGGTCGGCGGTCAGGTAGCGGGCGAAGATCTGGGCCGCCGCCACCTCGTTGGGGCGTTCGATCTTGATCTTCACGTCCAGCCGACCGGGCCGCAGGATCGCGGGGTCGATGAGATCTTCGCGGTTCGACGCCCCGATGACGATGACGTTGCGCAGCGACTCGACGCCGTCGATCTCCGCCAACAGCTGGGGGACGATCGTCGACTCCACGTCGGAGCTGATGCCCGACCCACGCGTCCGGAACATCGAGTCCATCTCGTCGAAGAACACGATGACCGGCCAGCCCTCCTCGGACTTCTCGCGCGCCCGCTGGAAGACCAGGCGGATCTGGCGCTCGGTCTCGCCCACGTACTTGTTGAGCAGCTCGGGGCCCTTGATGTTGAGGAAGTAGCTCTTCGCCTTGGCGTCGACCGACTGGTTGCCGACCTTCTTGGCCAGGCTGTTGGCCACCGCCTTGGCGATGAGCGTCTTGCCGCAACCGGGCGGGCCGTACAGGAGGATGCCCTTGGGAGCCGGCAGCTTGTGCTCGGCGAAGAGCTCCTGGTGCAGGAAGGGCAGCTCGACCGCGTCGGCGATCTGCTCGATCTGATCGTCGAGGCCGCCGATGTCGTCGTAGGAGATGTCGGGCACCTCCTCGAGCACCAGCTCCTCGACCTCGGGCCGGGGCAGCTTCTCGAGGAGGAGACCCGAGCGCGGGTCCATGAGCACGGAGTCGCCGGCCCGGATGCGGTCGAGCTTGAGGCCCTCGGACAGGTCGGCGACCCGCTCCTCCTCGGCTCGACCCACGATGATGGCCCGGGCACCGCCCTCGAGCAGCTCCTTGACCGTGACCACCTCGCCCGTGGTCTCGGGCGTGCGGGCCATCACGACGTTCAGGGACTCGTTCAGCACCACCTCGCCGCCGCGCACGAGCTCGTTCTCGTCGAGGGCCGGGTGGACGGCGACCCGCATCTTGCGGCCGCCGGAGAACACGTCGACGGTGCCGTCGTCGTTGCGCGACAGGAGCGTGCCGTACGCGGACGGGGGCTGCGTGAGCTTGTCGACCTCCTCGCGCAGCGCGGCGATGTGCTCGCGCGCCTCGCGGAGCGTGTAGGTGAGCTTCTCGTTCTGCGCAACGGCCTGCGCCAGCTGGCCCTTGGTCTCGAGCAGCCGCTCCTCGAGCGTGCGCACCCGCTTCGGGGCGTCCTGCAGCCGCCGCCGGAGCGCCAGCACCTCTTCTTCCAGGGCGCGGATCTCGTCCTGCTGCCCCGTCACGTCTGGGTCGTGCCCGGACCGGCGGCGTTGGTCGCGTTGTTCGTCGACGGTGACCACCTCCTCGATCGGTCCCTTGGCCTCGGACCCTACACCGGCCCCCGCCGAACCCGGCACGCTCGCAGCCACGTGCACCCCAACACTTCCCAGCCCGAAACAGCATTTCTTCCGAAATTGCCGTGTTAATCGCCGGGTTCGCTAGTCTGGCTCCGACTGAGGTTCACAGCCGACGCTGGGAGGCCAACTCGGCACCCGGCTAGGCACCTTGGCCAGTCCTCCGCATCGAGCCAGGAGTGGGTCACAGGTATGAAGGTCTGGATCGACCAGGATCTCTGCACTGGCGACGGCCTCTGCGAGGAGATCGCCCCCGACGTGTTCACCCTGCTGGACGACGGCTTGGCCTACGTGAAGGAAGGCGACAAGGTCTTCTCCGACCCGGGTGGCGCCGAAGGTCTCGCCAGCGTGCCCGCGGGCCAGGAAGAGGCGGTCATCGAGGCCGCCGAAGAGTGCCCCGGCGAGTGCATCTTCATCGAGGTCGAGTAGCTACACGAGGCAGTTGCCGGTGTCCCGTTCCCGGCTGAGGTCACCGGACAGGACGGCGGTCACCTCGTCGACGGCGAGGGCGTAGGCGACGCTGGGGCGATCGGGGGCGATGGCGAAGGCCACCCCGACCACCTGACCTCGGGGATCGACCAGCGCGCCTCCCGAGTCGCCCGGCGCCAGGTCGGCCGCCAGCACCAGCACGTCCCGCTCGCTCCGGCTCGAGTCGTAGATGTCCGTGCCGACCGCCGTGATCTCCTCGCCCACCTCGAAGGGGCTGATCTCGAGCGGGCCGCCCCGGGGATGACCGAACACCCCACCCGACGTGCCGACCTCGGCCCGGTCCAGGCGCAGGGGGGCCCGGTCCGCCCCCGAGGTCCGCAGGACGGCCAGGTCGCGAGCCGGATCGAACGCCACCACGGTGCCGTCCAGCCGGGACCCGTCGGCGAGGATGACGTCGGAGTCGTCCTCGCCGGCGACCACGTGGGCGTTGGTCACCACCAGGTCGTCCGCGACGAAGAACCCGCTCCCCTCCTGGATCCGGCTGCAGGCCTCGCCCTCGATCTTCACGATCGAGGCCGCCACGGTCGCGGCGAGGCTGTCGGAGAGCCCGCTGGCCCGGGGCACGACGCCCGGGTCGGGCGACGGCCGGAGGGCCTCGAAGACCTGGGGGAAGGGGTTGTCGCCCACGAGCCGCCGCAGCGCCTGCAGCGTGTCGGGCGCCTCGGGAAACAGGGCGTTGACCTTGCGGGCGATGACCGAGCCGCGGGCCTGCTCGGAGGTCACGCCCGGCACGTCCGCCAACGTGGGCAGCAGCAGCCACAGCGCCACGAGCAACCCGACGATGCCGAGCAGCGCCCCCACCGCCTTGTCGACACGCCGCACCGGTCCGTGCGGCAGGGCCACGTGCAGCCGCGTGCCCAGCACGAGGCCGAGGGCCTGGCCCAACAGCGCGCTGCCCACCAGGGCGGCGATCGCCACCAGGGCGATCGTCACGTCACTGGAGCCCCGGACCTGGCGCAGCAGGGGCGGCAGCGCCAGCGCACCGACGGTCACGCCCAGCGCCAGGCCCGCCCACGAGGTGGCCCGGGCGACGAAGCCCAGCCGGTAACCGCCAACCGCCGCGCCGACGGCCGCTAGGACCAGGACGACATCCAGCACGTTCACCTCACCCTTCCCCAGCCGCCCTGCTCACCGCGAGCGTCGATGGCAGTCGTGGCCACCATCGACGAATGATGCTCGCACAGTCAGGCACCGGGGGTCGGGGCCCTCAGCTCAGGAGTCGGGCGCTCGTCAGGAAGCCCGTGTGGGCCACCATGCGATGGTCGGGTCGTACGGACTGGCCCTCGATGTGCCAGGCGCGGTTGAGCACCTCGATCGTGTCGACCATGCCGAAGCCGCTGCCCACCAGCTCGTTGCGGAGCTGGACCACCTGCGTGACCTGCGGCGTGTACGCCACCAGCACCCCGCCCCGATGCATGGCGCGGGCGGCATGCTTGGCGACGCGCCAGGGCTCGGGCAGGTCGAGGACCACGCGGTCGAGGTCGGACTCGTCGATCCCCTCGTAGGCGTCGCGGATCTCGACGCGGTAGTTCGCCAGCGAGTCCTCGCCGAGGAACGTCGTGACGTTGCGCTGGGCCCGGCGAGCGAAGTCCTCGCGCAGCTCGTAGCCGGTGACGACCGCCCCGGCCCGCAGCAGCGTCATCGACAGGGCGCCCGACCCGACCCCCGATTCGAGCACCCGGGCGCCGGGGAAGATGTCCGCCAGCATGAGGATGGGGCCCAGGTCCTTGGGATAGATCACCTGGGCGCCGCGGGGCATCTTGAGCACGAAGTCGGCCAGGGTCGGCCGGATGGCGAGGAACGCCGAGCCGTGCGACGACCGGAACGACGCGCCCTCGGAGGCCCCGATGACGTCGTCGTGGGCGATCACGCCCGCGTGGGTGTGGAACTCACCGCCGGCGGCGAGCGTCACCAGGTAGCGACGCTTCTTGCTGTCGACCAGCAGCACCTCGTCCCCATCGGCGAAGGGTCGGCTCACGACCGGGCCTTCGTCCGGGCCTGCCGGCGTCTCGCCCCGCCGCGGCGCGGGCGGACGAGCTCGACGGGCACCGGTTCACGCCCCGCCACCCGCTCGACGAGCCGGCAGAAGGCGCATACGTCGCCGGTGGTCGGCGAGCCGCAGCGGCCGCAGGCCGGGAGCTCCTCATCGGCGCCGTCGGCGTCGGGCGCGAAGCGGGAGGCGGCCCTGTCCAGGAAGCCGAAGTAGAACGCCTGCTTCGCCCCCGGCGACGCCGCCTCGACGGCGTTCAGCGCCTCCTTGTAGCGGAGGTGGCGATTGCCCTCGGCCATCGGGCACTCCTCGACGATGTAGTCGATGCCGCGCAGCACGCAGTACGCCGCCGTCTCGCGCTCGGCCAGCCGGACCAGGGGCTTGACCTTGCGCGGGAAGACACGCCGTCCGTCTCCCGACCCGGCGCGACCGACCCGCTCGGCCAGCGTGGGCTGCTGACGTCCCAGGTACTCCGTGTGCCAGTGGAGCACGTTGCCGAAGAGGACCGCGGCCTCGTCGTCGAGGTTGTGGCCGGTCGCCACGACGTCGTAGCCACCATCGAGCGCCGCCTTGTCGATGAGGTGGCGCTTGGACATCCCGCAGGACGAGCAGGGCACGCGGTTGGTCACCGCCGAGGCCGTCGGGATGTCGTAGTCGTAGTCCTCGCGGAGGTCGACCCGGTGCAACGTGAGGCCGCGGCCCTCTGCGAAGGCGACCGCCGCCTCGGTGCTGGCGGCGCTGTAGTCGCCGATGCCGAGCCCGATGGTCATGCCCTCGGCGTCGTAGCCGAGGTCGACCAGGACGTCCCACAGGGCGAGGCTGTCCTTGCCGCCCGAGACGGCCACCACAACCTTGTCCCCCAGCCCGATCATGGCGTGGTCGTCGATCGCGCGGACCACCTGGTCGCGGCAGAACTTGAGGAAGTGGTCGGCGCAGAAGTTGGCGTTGTGGCGACGGAGGTCGATGACCGCCGGGCCGCGGCACACGGCGCACTTCACGGGTGCCTCGTCTGGTCTGCGCCGCCGGAGATCACGGGCCGGATCTCGATCTCGTCGTCGTCGGCCAGGACGGCGTCCCCCGGCACCAGCGTGTCGCCGCGCACGACCAGGACAGACTCGCGGTTGAGGTCGAGCTGGCGCAGCAGCTTGCCGACGCTGAG
Source organism: Acidimicrobiales bacterium (assembly GCA_035259985.1). Taxonomy (GTDB): domain Bacteria; phylum Actinomycetota; class Acidimicrobiia; order Acidimicrobiales; family VFJN01; genus DASQUK01. The sequence goes on from DATFVX010000114.1 coordinate 12,750, forward strand.
GGGACCGTCGACCTCGAGCTCGCGGCGGGGGTTGCGGAGGAGGACGCGCATGACGCGTCCATTGTGGCGCCGCAGGTCAGCGCCGACGAACGCGCTTGCCGGCGTAGGTCTCGGTCAGGTGGCTGATCCTGACGGCGTGCCCGGGCTCGATCTCGGCCCGGTAGACGACGACGGGCTCGCTGCCGATGAGCCGCCGCAGACGCCGGATGCCCCACACCGCCACGAACACCCAGAACCAGCCCCGCGATCCGCCGGCGACGCTGCGCCTCCTGGTCCGCCTCTGGACGACCCTGAGTCCACGGTCGACCCGGGTCTCGGGCCGGAGGGCGCTGGGCATCAGACCCGGCGGATCTCGACGACGGTGCTGCGCTGCTTCCCGCCGCGCCGGCCGAGCAGGAACACGAGCAGCAGGATGAGGAACGCCGCGATCCCGCCCGCGGCGATGAGCGTGGTCCTGGCCGACGCGACCTGCTCGCGCGCCCCGCCCTCGAGCTCGCGGAACTTGGCCTCGAGATCGTCCCGGGTGATGTGCCTGGTCGGTGCGGCGCTCACTGCCATCGGGCTACCTCTTCGTCTTGGTGATCCGGGTGACGGCGAACGCCACGAACGCGGCCGCCACCGCCAGCACGATGATGTACGGGAGCCACGACAGGCTGCCGTGGAACGTGCTCCCCGTCTGCGTTTGCAGGGCCCGCAGCGCCGACAGCATCAGCAGCACCGTTCCGAACCCGATCAGCAGTGCTCCGGGGACTCCGAAGGTCAGGTAGCGCCCGACGCCCTTGAGCGGATCGATCGTCTCCTGCTTGGCGTAGTCCTTCGTGAGCGCCCACAGCTCGCTCGAGACGTCGGCGATCGACTTCGACTGTGGCTCCGGCACCTATGCCTGCTCCTTGCCTGCTCCTGGTCGCTAGCGATGCCTGGTTGTACCACGCCATGCCACGTAGACCCTGACATTCGCTACCCGCGCCGAGCCGGGGCTATCCGGCGGAGAGGCGCGCCTGGAGCAGGTCGATCTGATCCGCCAGCAGCGTGCGCAGCAGCCGCCACCGGGCGGGGACCGTGGACGCGGCCAGCAGCGCCTGGCGGTCGGCGGGTCCCAGGGGCGCCACCACCGCCGCCTGGTAGCCGGCGGCAACGGGATCGTCGGCCAGCTCGAGGTCGAGCGGCGGCGCCGG
>DATFVX010000115.1:0-4393 GCA_035259985.1 Acidimicrobiales bacterium
CCCGCCGGCTCGGCACGGCGCTCGTGCGGTGGGCGCTGCGGGAGAAGCGATCCGACGCGCCGGAGGTCCGGCGGGCCGGCATCTCCCGCCGGCTCCGCGTGGCCGCGGAGCGCCTGGGTCCCACCTACATCAAGCTGGGGCAGATCATCTCGGCCGGTGAGGGCATCTTCCCGGCCGAGCTGGTGGACGAGTTCAAGCTGTGCCGCGACCAGGTGCCGGCCGAGCCGTTCCGCGTCGTGCGCCAGGTCATCGAGGAGGACCTGGGCCGGCCCCTGGACGAGACGTTCCGCTGGATCGACCGCACCCCGCTTGCCGCCGCCTCGATCGCCCAGGTCCACGCGGCCACCCTCCGGACCGGCGAGACGGTGGTGGTCAAGGTCCAGCGGCCGACGGTTGCCCGGCTCGTGCGCGACGACATTCGGGTCATGGCCTGGATCGCCCCCAAGCTGGTGGGGCGCATCCCGGTCGCCGCGCTGGCCAACCCCCCGGCGCTGGTCGAGCTGTTCGCCCAGACGATCGCCGAGGAGCTCGACTTCCGGCTCGAGGCCGAGAACATGGTCGACCTCGCCCGCACGTTCGCCGAGCTCGGCCAGCGAGGCTACGTGGTGCCACGGCCGCACCCCGAGCTCGTCACCCGCCGGGTGCTGGTGATGGAGCGGCTCGACGGGTTCCGCTTCGACGACGTGGTCGGCATGCGCGGCGCCGGGGTCGACACCGAGGCGGTGATCCGCACCGGCATGATCGCCACGCTCGAGGGGGCGATCCTCAAGGGGATCTTCCACGGTGACCTCCACGGCGGCAACCTGTTCGTCCAGCCCGACGGGCGCACGGCCCTGCTGGACTTCGGCATCACCGGCCGGCTCGACGAGGTGCGCCGCCAGGCGTTCCTGCGGCTGCTCATGGGGGGAGCCGGCAACGACGTCCTTGCCCAGCTGGCCGCACTGCGCGACCTGGGCGCACTGCCGCCCGACGCCGACCTGGAGGCGGTGGTCCGGGAGCTCCGGCTCGACCAGCCGCCGGTCGACCCGACAACCATGTCGGGGGAGCAGCTGGTGGCGGAGATCCAGCAGGTGATGAAGGGCCTGCTGGGCATCGGCGCCTGCTTTCCCAAGGAGCTGATGCTCTTCGTGAAGAACCTCGTGTTCCTCGACGGCGCCATCGCCCGTCTGGCACCAGACCTGGACATCTTCGCCGAGATCGCGACCATCTCGATCTACTTCGCCACCCACCACGGCGACCGCATCGCCGCCGACGTCGGCATCGACCCGCGCGGCATCGAGCTCGACATGACCGGGGTCAAGGCCAGCTTTGGCATCGCGGACGACACCGAGGGCCTGACCCATCGCCAGCTGCAGAAGCGTCGTGAGACCATCCGCCGCAACCTCTCGCAACGGCGGACCGGTCGGCGATAGCCCACCGTCGGGCGTCTAGCGTCTGGGCCGATGCGCCTGGTCGTGGCCCGCTGCTCGGTCGACTACGCGGGCCGGCTCGAGGCCCACCTGCCCCCGGCCCCGCGGCTCATCATGGTCAAGGCCGACGGCTGCGTGGCGGTCCACGCCGACGGCGGTGCGTACAAGCCGCTCAACTGGATGAACGCGCCCAACACCGTCACCGAGGCGCTCGACCACGAGGGCCGCGCGGTCTGGACGGTCCGCTCGCCGAAGGGCGAGACGCTCACGATCACGCTGCACGAGGTCGTGTCCGACACGAGCCACGACCTGGGCGTCGACCCCGGGCTGTGGAAGGACGGCGTCGAGTCGCACCTGCAGGAGCTGCTGGCGGCCAACTGCGGCGCCATCGTGCCCGGACTGCGCCTCGTCCGCCGCGAGTACCCGACCGACATCGGCCCCGTCGACCTCCTGTGCCGCGACGACGACGGGAACGCCGTCGCGATCGAGATCAAGCGCCGGGGCGAGATCGACGGCGTCGAGCAGCTGGCCCGCTACCTCGAGTTCCTCGAGCGCGACCCGCGGCTGCGCCCGGTCCGCGGCGTGTTCGTCGCGCAGCGGATCAAGCCGCAGGCCCGGGTGCTGGCGGCCCAGCGCGACATCGCCTGCGTCGAGGTCGACTACGACGCACTCCGGGGCATCACGCCCGACGTCCTGCGGCTGTTCTAGGTCAGGCCGTGTCGAAGGCGGCCGACCCGGCGTCGAGCACCACCCGCCCGTCGGGTCCGACGGTCTGGAACAGCGCCTGCCCGTCGCTCTCGCGCCACATCCTGATCGTCAGCGCCTCGCCCGGGAACACCGGGCTCGAGAAGCGGCCGCTCATCGACCGGAAGCGTGCGGGGTCGCCGCCGCACAGCGTGTGCAGCAGTGCCCGGCCGGTGAAGCCGTAGGTGCACAGCCCGTGGAGGATCGGCCGCGGAAAGCCGGCCATGGCCGCGAACTTGGGGTCGGAGTGCAGCGGGTTGCGGTCGCCCGACAACCGGTACGTCAGCGCCTGGTCGATGCGCGTCGGGTAGGTGACCTCGTGGTCGGGCGCCCGGTCCGGCAGCGAGAACGACGACGACGGGCCACGCTCGCCGCCCCAGCCCCCCTCGCCCCGGATGAACAGGCCCGCGCGGCTGGTGAAGAGCAGCTGGCCGTCCGCGACGAGGTTGGCGGTCGACTCGACCACGACCAGCGCCCCCGAGCCCTTGTCGTAGATGCCCACGATCTCGGTGACCGTCTCGACCTCGCCCTGGACCGGGATCTCCCGCTCCAGGGAGATCGCCTGCTCGCCGTGGACGAGCATGGCGGGGTTGAACTCGCCCAGGGCGCCGAAGGCCCCGCCGCCGACCCCGAGGACCACGGGCATCGTGGGGAGCGCCCGCTGCTCGACGTCCTGGCTGTTCTCGGTGGTGAAGGCCAGCTCCTGGGACGGGTCCTCGGCGCCGGCACCGACGCCGACCGCGTACAGCAGGCAGTCCTTCGAGCTCCACCGATGGCGGGCCGGATCCGACCTGGTGCCGACGGCGTCATGGTTGATGGGCATGGGGGGCTCCCTCAGGTCTCGTCGTAACCGAACATGTTGGCGTTGGGGCGGGCCTGGGCGACCAGGTCCGTGATGGCGTGGCCGAGGACCTCGGGGTCGGCGTCGGGCTTCTCGATCGACGGCCCGCGGTGCCAGCCCTCGGACACGGAGATGACCCGGCCGCTCACGTCGAACACGCGGCCGGTGACGCCCGCCGACAGCGGGCTGGCCAGCCAGCACACGATCGGGGCGATGTGGTGCGGCGCCATCTCCTCCTTGCCCTGATCGGACAGCTGGCCCATGCCGAGGTCGGCCGTCATCCGCGTCAGGGCCGCCGGCGCGATGGCGTTGACCGTGACGCCGTAGCGGGCCAGTTCCTTGGCGGCGATGATCGTGAACGCGGCGATGCCGGCCTTGGCGGCGCCGTAGTTCGTCTGCCCGACGTTCCCGTAGATGCCCGACGGCGACGACGTGTTGACGATGCGGGCGTCGAGGGCGTCGCCCGCCTTGGACCGCTCCCGCCAGTGGTTGGCGGCGAAGTGCGCGGGACCGAAGGTGCCCTTGAGATGGACCTTGATGACCGCATCCCACTCGGCCTCGCTCATGTTCACGAGCATGCGGTCCCGCAGGATCCCTGCGTTGTTGATGAGGACGTCGAGGCGCCCGAACGCCTCGATTGCCGTGCCGATCAGCTTCTCGGCGCCGGCGAAGTCGCTGACGTCGTCTGTGCTTGCGACCGCTTGACCACCCTTCGTAGTGATCTGGTCGACCACCTCGTGCGCCGGCCCGGTGTCGCTTCCGCTGCCGTCCATCGAACCACCGAGGTCGTTGACGACCACCCTGGCTCCCTGGGCGGCGAGCAGCAGCGCGTGCTCGCGCCCGATGCCCCGGCCCGCCCCGGTCACGATCGCGACTCGATCGTCACAGATGCCCATCGACCACGTTCCCCTTCCGGCGGTAGACGCCCGTTCTCCAACCGCTGGGAACGTAGCAGCGCGACACTGGAAGGCGTGACGGACGTGCACCAATGCCCCTATTGCGAGCTGCGGTTCGGGACGCGCAACGAGCTCGAGGATCACGTCGCGTGCGACCATCCGCGTGACGTAGACGACGACACCGAGCCACGCTCCACCGGCCCATGACGATCCGGTAACAGACCCCCGTTTCGCGCGGGCTGTGGTCGACGGCGGTTCGAACGGCGCTGCCCGACGTGGCAGGGTGGTGACCTGTGGACGGGAATGAAGCCTCGCCCGCACCTCGCCGGGCGGGCGCTGGGGTGCCCCAAGAAGATTCCGAAGCACCGGGGCGCCCGGGCGCGCCCGGGGAACCGACGCCGTCCACGGACTCGGACATCGACACGGATGCCGCGGGCGAGCCGTCGGAGGTCGACCCAGCGGCGGGCGATCCGACCCCGGGCCAGCCGACCCCGAGCGGCCCC
>DATFVX010000116.1:0-4967 GCA_035259985.1 Acidimicrobiales bacterium
CTGGCGCCGGGCGGCGCGCGAGGCGACGGCCCGCGTGACCGGGTTCATCGGCGACACCTTCGGCGGCGTGCTCGCGGTGCAGGCCGGCGGCGCCGAGGCCGCGGTCGTGCGCCGCTTCGCGAGCCTCAACGCCGAGCGGGCCGAGGTGTCGCGGCGCGACCAGGTCGGCTCGGAGCTCGTGCGCTCGCTCGGCTACGGGACCGGTGAGGTCGCCGTCGGCGTCGTGCTGGTGGCGGTGGCGGCCGCCTTCCGGGGCGGCGACCTGAGCGTCGGGGACCTCGGGCTGTTCGCGGCCTACGCCACCCTGATCGCCGAGCTGCCGAAGTGGGTGGGCCGGTACCTCGTCTATCAGCGCCAGGCCGACGTGTCGGTCGACCGGCTGGCCGAGCTGCTGCCCACGCCCGACCGACGCGCGGTGGTGGCCCCGACCACGACGCACCTTCGCCACGGGCCCCCGCCGTTCGCGTCGGCCGAGGCCCGGGACGGGGGCAGCGGGGACCCGCCGCCGTTCGAGGAGCTGTCCGTGGAGGGGCTGACGGTCCGCCACCCGGCCTCGGGTCGGGGCATCCGGGGCGTCGACGTCGTCGTGCGCCGGGGGGAGCTGGTGGTCGTCACGGGCCCCGTCGGGGCGGGCAAGTCGACGCTGCTGCGGGGCGTGCTCGGGCTGGTCGGCGCCGACGCGGGGACCATCCGCTGGAACGGCGTGGCGGTCGAGGACCCGTCCACCGTGCTGGTGCCGCCGCGCGCCGCGTACCTGCCCCAGGTGCCCCGCCTGTTCAGCGAGCCGCTCGCGAGCACGATCCTGCTCGGTGCCTCGGGTGAGGGGCTCCAGCACGCGCTGTGGCTGACCTGCCTGGACGAGGACCTGGGCCGCATGCCCGACGGCACCGGCACCGTGATCGGGCCCCGCGGGCTCCGGCTGTCGGGCGGGCAGATCCAGCGCGCCGGCGCCGCCCGCGCGCTCGTGCGCGTGCCGCAGCTACTCGTGGTCGACGACCTGTCAAGCGCGCTCGACGTCGAGACCGAGGCACGCCTCTGGGAGCGCGTCGCGGACGGCGGGTTCACGACCGCCCTGCTGGTCAGCCACCGGCGCCAGGTCCTCGAGCGCGCCGACAGGGTCGTCGCGCTGGACTCGGGCCGAGTGGTCGAGACGGTCTAGCGGGCGCTGGCGCGGCTACTGGCCGCCGGCGTGCTGCTGGAAGTCGCGGAACGTGACCGTGACGACGTTCTGCGACGACGCCCAGTTCGGGATGTTGACGACTTCGTGGTCGCCGTCGCCCGCACGGGCCACCATTTCGATCCGCACGGTGTCGTCGGGCGGGGTGGTCGCGGGAACCACCAGGTCGACCGCCGAGATGAACGGCAGCGAGAACCAGGGCTGAACCGGGGTGGTGAGGTCGGTCACGCCGTCGAGGTTGTGGTCACCCACGAACATCGCGTTGACGCGCTTGGTCCGCGGTGCGGTGGCGGCGCTGAGGACGTTCTCCCCGTTGACCTCGAGGGTGTCGTTGTTGGCGCCCTGGTCGCCCCACATCTCCTTGTAGCGGATGACGCCGAAGGCCGCCGTCGTGTCGCTCGGCTCCCTCAGCAGATCGAGCCCCTCGCCCGGGCGGGACGTCAGCAAGCGGACCAGGTGATCGCTGCGCAGGAACGGTTGGAAGTAGAGGTGGTGGACCGACCCGTCGGTGCGGGTGAGTGCGAACTCGTAGCGCTCTCCGGAGCGGGCCTTGAAGGGACCCCAGGCCCCGTCGGGGCCGATCGCGAAGGTGGCATCGGGCCGCCGGTGCTCGCGCTCGCCGGTCCGGCGGTCGATCTCGAAGATCCGCAGCGTGAAGCCGTCGGCGCCCTGGTTCTGGGGGAACACGTTGGCCTCGCCGGAGAGCCGGATCCGTCCCCGCTGCGGGACGACGTCAGTGGTCTTCGGCTCGCGGCCGGTGAGGAACTCGTAGATCTGCGCGAACGTCTCGGCCGACGTCGCCACCTGCACATGCGACTGGCCGGGCGCGTAGTAGTTCTGGGCGCCCACGATCTGGCGGGTCTGATCGCCCTCGCCCCACACCGCCAGCGTGTCGACGCCGCCCGGCGGGGACGCTGCGGTCCGGCCGTCGATGTTGACGTAGTGCGCCACGCGGGCGGCCCGCTCCGGCGAGCTGTTGAGGTAGCCCTGCGAGACCGTGGTGCCCAGCGAGTGGCCCAGCAGGTCGACGCCGTCGGCCCCGGTGTCGGCCAGCAGCTCGGTGATGAGGTCGTCGAGCCCGGCCCACACCTGTTCCATGGTGGTGGTGCCGAAGGTGGAGTCGTACTCGTGCACGGCGATCCGGTCGGCCGGGTAGCCGTTGCTGCTCAGCCGCAGCGCCTGGGTCTCGAACTGCGCCCCGGACCCGGTCGAGCCGTGGACGAATATCACCGGACGCGGCGCAGGCCGCTTGTCACCGGCGTCGGCGGCACCGACGCCGGTGAGGCTCGAAACGAGTACCGCGATCACGGCGCCCAACGCCACCAGCCACTTGCGGCTCATCGGTCATCCCCTTCACACGATGAGAACACGTCAGGTGTGTGCCCCCGGTGCGTACCCGGGTGAGTACACCGGTGTACTGTTTCCCACGCTAGCCGGCGGGCGAAACCTCGACCGGGATGCCGTTGAGGACGGCGTTCCCGGACACAGGATCGACCAACTCCTCGTCGGCCAGCAGGTTGGAGTTGACGCCGGCGTAGCGCCGCGCCACCGACAGCTCGACGCCGGGAAGGTCGTGGCCCCAGCCGTGGGGGATGCTCACCACGCCGGGACGGATGGCGTCGGTCACCTCGGCCGGGATGGTCACCGCCCCGGCCCGGGACACGACCGACGCCGGCTCGCCGTCCACCAGCCCCAGGCGCGCGGCGTCGTCGGGATGGACGTGGAGCGTGCAGCGTGGCCGGCCCTTCACCAGCACCTCGACGTTGTGCATCCACGAGTTGTTGGACCGCAGGTCACGCCGGCCGATGAGGCGCATGCCACCTGCGGGCCGCGGCAGCGCCGCCCGCAGGCGCCCGACGTCCGCCACCAGCGGCTCCGGCGCGAGCTCGACCATCCCCGAGGGCGTCCTCAGCACGTCGGGGAGCCGCGGCTCGAGCGGCCCGAGGTCGATGCCATGGGGACGGTCCAGGAGGGCGTCGAGGCTGAGGCCTTCGGTATTCGCGTCAAGTCCGTCGCCGTAGGGGCCCGTGCGCAGCATGAAGTCGAGGATCCGGTCCGGGCCGGTGCGCTCGCCCAGCAGGCCGATGACCTCGTCGACGTCGCGCCCGGCCACGGGGCTCGTCTCGTCGGCGACCGCGCCCTCGACCAGGGTCCGCACGACGAGGTCGTCGACCAGCGCCGGATCGGCGTCGGCCCCGAAGCCCTGCAGCACCAGCGCGAGCCGGGCCAGCACCTGCCACTCGTCGGGCTGCCCCTCGTCGAGCGGGAGCACCGGCGGGCTGTAGTTGGCAACGTTCCGCACCGCGAGCTGCAGCAGGGCCACGTCGTAGTGGGGCCTCTGCAGCGCCGTGGGCACGGGCATGACGACGTCGGCGTGGCGGGTGGTCTCGTTGACGTAGGGATCGACCGCGACCATGAACTCGAGGCCCGCCAGCGCAGCGTCGAGCCGACCCGCGTTGGGCGTGGAGAGCACGGGGTTGCCGCCCACGGTCACCATGGCACGGATCTGGCCCTCGCCGGGTGTGTCGATCTCCTCGGCGAGGCAGGCGGCCGGCAGCTCGCCCATCGTCTCGCCCAGGCCCCGCACCCGGCTGCGGCGCCGGTGGAGCTTGACGCCCCGGCCGTAGCGGGGCGTGCCCCGGGTGTTGGCGGCACCCGCCGCCGCCATGGCGAACATGGCGCCACCGGGACGGTCGAGGTTGCCGGTGAGCACGTTGAGCACGTCGACCAGCCACGACGTCAGCGAGCCGAACTCGGCGGTGGTGGTGCCGATCCGCCCGTAGACGCAGGCCGATGGCGCAGCCGCCAGGTCGTGCGCCAGCTCACGGATGTCCTCCGGCGCCAGGCCGGTGGCCGCCGCCACCGCCTCCGGCGTGAACGGCTCCGCCAGCCCCACGACCTCCTCCACCCCCGTGACGTAGGGCTCGAGCCGGCCGGGCCGGATCAGGCCCTCCGCCGCCAGGACGTTGACCAGCGCCATGAGCAGGAAGGGATCGGCGCCGGGCCGGATGGCGAGGTGCCGGCTCGCCGTCTCGGCGGTCGCGGTCCGGCGGGGATCGACGACGACCAGGTGGGCGCCGCTCCGCTGCCCCTTGAGCATGTGGTGGAACATGATCGGGTGGGTCTCCCGGGCGTTCGAGCCCCACATGATGATGACGTCGGTGTCCTCCACCTCGAGGTAGGAGGACGTGCCGCCACCAGCTCCGAACACTGTCGCCAGACCGACGACGGAGGGAGCGTGTCAAGTTCGGTTGCAGGAATCGATGTTGTTCGTGCCGATGGCCGTGCGCACGAACTTCTGGGCGATGAAGTTCATCTCGTTCGTGGCCTTGGAGCACGAGAACATCCCGACCGTGTCCGGCCCGTGGCCGGCCACCGCCCGCCGCAGGCCGTCCGCGGCGCGGTCCAGCGCCTCGTCCCACGAGGCGGGGCGGAGCTGGCCGTTCTCCCTCACCATGGGCTGGGTCAGGCGGGTGTACGGCTTCTCTTGGTAGTGCTTCCTCACGTCGTCACCCCCTCTCGACGCGTGCGTGGTCAGATGCCCTCGACGTTACCCCTGACTCGGCGCGCACGAGCAGTGCGCGTGTCCGGCGGGCGGGCGCGCGGGGCCCCCCTGGGCGCGCGCCCCAGGCGCCTCCGACCCCGGCGGGATCTGGCGCGGACGAGCTGCGCGGAGCGAGACGGACCCGCGCCAGATCGCCATGGACAGCCGTGGACGGCGAGGGACGGGTGCTGGTGCGGCCGCGTGAGGACAGGTCAGATGGCGCCCATCATCCGCGCCGCGTCGACG
>DATFVX010000117.1:0-5244 GCA_035259985.1 Acidimicrobiales bacterium
CAAGGTGCGCGAGCTCGGCGGGCTCTACGTGCTCGGCACCGAGCGCCACGACTCCCGCCGGATCGACAACCAGCTCCGGGGCCGGTCGGGCCGCCAGGGCGACCCGGGGGAGAGCCGCTTCTACCTGAGCCTGGAAGACGACCTGATGCGCCTGTTCGCCACGGGCGCCGTCAACTGGGTGATGGGCAAGACCCTTCCCGACGACGTGCCGCTCGAGGCCAAGATGGTCACCAAGGCCATCGAGCGGGCGCAGACGACCGTCGAGCAGCGCAACGCCGAGATCCGCAAGAACGTCCTCAAGTACGACGAGGTCATGAACGAGCAGCGCAAGGTGATCTACGCCATGCGCGACCAGGTGCTCGACCAGTCGGACCTGCGCGACAGGCTCGTCGACGAGGCGCTGCCCGACGCCGTGAGCACGCTCGTCGAGTCGCACTGCGTCAGCGAGTTCGCGGAGGAGTGGGACCTCGAGGGCCTGCAGGCCGAGGCGCGGACGTTCTGGCCGTCGACGCTGTCGGTCGAGCAGCTGGAGCAGGCCACGTCGACCAACGACCTCTACGAGATGCTCATGGACGAGGCGCTGTCCCACTTCGAGCACCGCGAGGCCGAGCTGACGCCCGACGTCATGCGCCAGGTCGAGCGCCAGGTGATGCTGCGGGTGATCGACCAGCGCTGGCGGGCCCACCTGCACGAGATGGACTACCTGCGCGAGGGCATCAACCTGCGGGCGATGGGCCAGAAGGATCCGCTGGTCGAGTGGCAGCGCGACGGCTTCGACATGTTCGGCCAGATGATGCACGGGATCTGGCAGGACTTCATCCGCTACGTCATGCACGTCCAGGTGCAGGTCAACCGCCCGGTGGCCGGAACCGCGCCCGCGGCCGACGCGGCGAGCGAGCCGGCCACCGTCGGTGCCGGCAACGGTGACGCCGACGCCGAGGCGGCCGTCCGGGGGCTGCAGTACTCGTCGCCCGCCGATCCCTCGAGCACCGGGGGCGCCGCCAGCATCGCCGCCGCCGCCCGGGCCCAGCCGGCACCCGCCGCCGCGGCGGAGCCGGCCCCGCCCGGGGATGGCGGCAACGGGCGCCGGGGTGGCGCGCAGCCGGCCGCCGTCGAGGCGAACACGCCCCTGGTGAAGTCCGAGTGGGACAAGACACCGCGCAACGCGCCGTGTCCCTGCGGATCGGGCAAGAAGTTCAAGCAGTGCCACGGCCGGTGACGCTCCACCCCGTCAGGGTGGTGGCGTCGTACGGTTTCAAGGACTGCTGATGAGAGATCTCACCGATGAGTTGAGGGGCCTGCGGGCCCGCCTCGACGAGGCGGCCGGTTACCTCAAGGTCGACGACCTCCGGGCTCGCCGGCCGCAGCTCGAGGCCGAGGCGTCGCGGCCCGACCTCTGGGACGATCCCGACAAGGCCCGGCGAGTGACCTCGGAGCTGGCGGCCGTCAACGACGACCTCGGCGCGTTCGACGCGCTGGGCGGCCGGCTCGACGATGCCGAGACGCTCTACGAGCTGGCGCGCGACGAGGGTGACGATGCGGCGCTGGCGGAGGTCGAGCAGTCCCTCGCCGCCATCGATGCCGACCTCCGCCGCGTCGAGCTGCAGTCGATGTTCTCGGGCGAGCACGACAAGCGGGATGCGCTGGTCACGATCCAGGCCGGCGAGGGCGGCGTCGACGCCCAGGACTGGGCCGAGATGCTCCTCCGGATGATCACCCGCTGGGCCGAGCGGCGGGGCTTCGGCGTGGAGGTGGACGAGTTCACCCCGGGATCCGAGGCGGGCATCTCGTCGGCCGAGCTGATCGTCAAGGGCCGCTACGCGTACGGCTACCTGCAGGCCGAGCGGGGGGTGCACCGCCTGGTCCGGATCAGCCCGTTCAACGCCCAGGGCAAGCGCCAGACGGCATTCGCCGCCGTGCAGGTGGTGCCGATGCTCGACGACGGGGACTCGTCGATCGAGATCGACGAGAAGGACATCAAGATGGACGTGTTCCGGGCCTCCGGCGCCGGCGGCCAGCACGTCAACAAGACGTCGTCGGCGGTGCGGCTGACGCACATCCCGACCGGCATCGTCGTGTCCTGCCAGGTGGAGCGGAGCCAGTTCCAGAACCGCGACCGCGCCATGGCCATGCTGCGGGCGAAGCTCGCCGACCTCGAGCGGCAGCGCCGCGAGGCCGAGCTCGACGAGATCCGGGGCGACCAGCAGCGGGTCGGGTTCGGCAGCCAGATCCGCAGCTACGTGCTCCAGCCGTACCAGATGGTCAAGGACCTGCGGTCCGAGCACGAGACCGGGAACGTCGCCGGCGTGCTGGACGGCGACCTCGACCCGTTCATGGAGGCGTACCTGCAGTGGCGGCGCAGCCAGGGAGCCGCCCAGCATGCCTGACCACAGCAATTGCCTGGGTGTACGTTACGTCCGTAACCTGATCGCAATCCCTGGGGTCGCCGCCAATCGTCGATGGGGCGCAGTCGCGCGCTGCGGGCGAGGATCATGATCACCTTCGAGAACGTCAGCAAGATCTACAAGGGTGGCGTCGAGGCGCTGCACAACGCCTCCGCCACCATCGAAAAAGGCGAGTTCGTCTTCCTTGTCGGCCCGTCGGGATCGGGCAAGTCGACGATGCTGAGCCTGATCAACCGCGAGGTCACCGCCGACAGGGGGCGCATCTTCGTGGCGGGCAAGGACATCGCCCGCCTGTCGTCGTGGCGGGTGCCCTACCTGCGCCGCAACATCGGCTGCATCTTCCAGGACTACAAGCTCCTGGCGAACAAGACCGTCTACGAGAACGTGGCCTTCGCGCTCGAGGTCATCGGCCGCCCGCGACACGTCGTGAAGACCCAGGTGCCGGCGATCCTGGAGCTGGTCGGCCTGGAGACCAAGGCTGGCAACTTCCCCCACCAGCTCTCGGGTGGGGAGCAGCAGCGGGTGTCCGTCGCCCGGGCGTTCGTCAACCGGCCGCTGATCCTCTTGGCCGACGAGCCCACCGGAAACCTCGACCCCGCCACCTCGGTGGGCATCATGCGCCTGCTCGACCGCATCAACCGCACGGGCACGACCGTGGTCATGGCCACGCACGACCGCTCGATCGTCGACACCATGCAGCGCCGCGTCATCGAGCTGGACGAGGGCATGCTCGTCCGCGACCAGCTCCGGGGTGTCTACCAGTGAAGTTCGACTACATCCTTCGCGAGACGGCGATCAACCTGCGCCGCAACATCACGCTGACCCTCGCCGCCATCGTGACCGTGGGGGTGTCGCTGGCCCTGTTCGGTTCGACGCTGCTGCTGCGCCAGGGCGTCGAGAACCAGTCGGCCCGCTGGCAGGACGGCGTCCAGGTCCTGGTGTTCCTGCAGCGCAACGTCACCGACGAGCAACGCAGCGCGCTCGAGAAGTCGATCGAGGACAATCCCGAGGTCGACAGCTTCAAGTACGTCGACGTCAAGGAGAGCAACCAGGAGGCCCGCCGGCTGTTCCGGGGGAACGCCGCGATGTTGCAGCGCCTCGAGGCCGACCCGGAGATGGTCCCACCCTCCTACCGGCTCGTTCCCCGGACCACGGAGACGGGCACCGTGGAGAGCCTGCGCCGCCAATACGAGGGCCAGCCCGGCGTCCAGGCGGCCACCGGCGAGACCGAGGGCGTGAAGACCGTGCGGGGCGTGTCGCACTTCGGGCAGCTGGGGATGCTGGTCGCCGCAGTCATCCTGCTGGTCGCGGCCCTGATGCTGATCCTCAACGCCATTCGCATGGCGACCTTCGCCCGCCGGCGCGAGATCGAGGTGATGAAGCTGGTGGGCGCCACCAACTGGTTCATACGCGTCCCGTTCATGCTCGAGGGCATCATCCAGGGACTCGTGGGCGGCCTGTTGGCGTTCGCCGCCGTGTGGGGCCTCGACCGCTGGATGCAGAGCGCCGCCCAGAATCCCAACTACGACGACATCCTCGGCGGCTTCGTGGCGTCCACCGGGGAGTTCATCTGGACGTCGGGCGTGGTGGTCGCGCTCGGGATCGGGATCGGCGCCGCCGGATCGGGATGGGCGCTCAGCCGCTTCCTCAAGGTCTAGCGACCGTTCCGGTCACGCCCGATCGCTGGGACGACCTGGCGGCGCTGGCGGGGGAGCGGGGGTTCACCAGCGGCTGCTGGTGCATGTGGTGGCGGGTCACGTCCCGGGAGTTCGAGGAGCGCCACGGCGCCGGGCTGCGCCACGACCTGCACGAGCTCGTGGCGGCGGGACCGGAGCCGGGCCTGCTGGCATATGTCGATGGCGAGCCCGCCGGCTGGGTGGCGGTCGCCCCCCGCGACGAGTACCCGCGCCTCGACCGCTCGCCCAAGCTGCGGCGCGTCGACGACCGGCCGGTGTGGTCGATCACGTGCTTCACGGTCGATCGCCGGCACCGCCGCCACGGCGTGGCCGCGGCGCTGCTCGACGCCGCCGTCGACTTCGCCCGGGAGCGCGGCGCCGAGGTGGTGGAGGCCTACCCGATCGAGACCGGCGGAGGGAAGCGGTCGAGCGCCGACCTGTTCACCGGCACGCTCGCGATGTTCGAGCGGGCCGGGTTCGAGGAGGTCGCCCGGCGCGGCGGGCGACCGATCGTGCGGCGCAGGGTCGGCGTCAGCCGACGCTGACCGGCAGGGCGTCGAGGCCCCGGAGGACCACCCTCCCGTTCCACGCCGGCCGGTCGCTGGCCAGCTCCATGCCGGGGAAGCGCCGCACCAGCGTGGGGATGGCCTCGGCCCCCTCGAGCCGGGCCAGGGCCGCCCCGAGGCAGTGGTGGATGCCGCTGCCGAACGACAGGTGGGTGTTCGCGCCCTCGCGAGCGAGGTCGAGGTCGTCGGCCGTCGGGCCCCACTTGCCGGCGTCGTGGTTGGCGGAGCCCAGCAGCGTGAGGACCATCTCGCCCGGCTCGACCGTTTCGCCGCCGAGCTCGATCTCGGTCATCGCGATGCGGCGCGACAGCTGCACGGGGCTGTCGTAGCGCAGCAGCTCCTCGACGGCCGGGGCGTCGAGCGACGGATCTGCGACCAACCGC
Source organism: Acidimicrobiales bacterium (assembly GCA_035259985.1). Lineage (GTDB taxonomy): Bacteria > Actinomycetota > Acidimicrobiia > Acidimicrobiales > VFJN01 > DASQUK01. The sequence goes on from DATFVX010000117.1 coordinate 5,031, forward strand.
TCGAGCTGGCCACGATTGTGCAGCAGCGCCAGCGTGCCGTTGCCGATCAGGTTGACGGTGGTCTCGTGGCCGGCGACGTACAGGAGGATGACCTGCGCGATGAGCTCTTCGGGGCTCAGCGTCTCGCCGTCCTCTTCCGCCGCGATCAGACCCGAGAGCAGCTTGTCGTCGGGGTTCGCGCGCCGGAACGCGATCGCGTCCTGGAGGTACGCCT
>DATFVX010000118.1:0-14704 GCA_035259985.1 Acidimicrobiales bacterium
TCGAGGGCCCACATGTCCGCGACCATGTATCCCGGCTGCTCGGTCCGATACGTCCAGGACCGGCCGGTGAAGCCCTGGCTCCCGACGCTGAACTCGAACACGTGCCGGTGCGTCGAACCGGCCTCGGCCACCGTGGCGCCCTCGAGGGCCGCGTACAGGCGCTCGCCGTCCGGGGTGATGGCCATGGCCTCGTAGCCCCGGCTGTTGGGCTGCGTCGCCGGGCTCCCGCCGAGGAACGGATTGTTCGGGGACATCAGGCCGGGGGTCGCGAATGGCGGGTCGAGGAGCCTGCCGGTGGCATCGAAGTGCAGGATCCACGGGCCGAACTCGTCGCCCACCCACAGGTCGCCATCCGCCCCCCGCTGGAGCGACTCGGGATCGATGTCGGCGCCGCTGAGCAGCCGGTCGCTCGTCCCCTCGTCGACGATCGGAAAGCCGATCAGCCCGTCGGGATCGCCGAACTCGATGAACTTGCCGGGCCGAGTGTCGACGGCGACGGCGCCGCTGCCGCCTCGGGCCGTCTTGAAGTCCGGTCGCACGAAGTACGCACGGATCAGGAAGTCCCTCGAGTTGGCCTTGGCACCGAACCCGTTGTCCGGCATCGCCAGGTATTCGCCCCGCTCCCGACCCGCCACGACGGCCGAGAAGCCGGCAACGGGCTGCTGCGGCCGTGGGAACGCGATGCCGTTGATGCTGGTGACGCCCGGCGGCGGGACCGCCGCTCCCGACGGAGGCCCGGGCGCCAGAGAGTCGGCGGGCAGGACCGCCCGACCGGCCAGCGTTGGCTGCTCGCCCTGTTCGTCGTCTGCGCTCGCCACCCCCGACGGAATGGTCAGCATCGTCGCCGTGGCGGCGACGATTGCGGTTGCCAGTCGCTTGTACATGTCCGCCTCCTCTTGCGTTGGTGGAACCACCGAAGAGGCTGCGCGAGCACGCGTCCCGGACGCACGATGCGGCCGTCCCGACATGCGCCTGCGCCCGATCCGGGACATCACGGACGCAGATCGGGACGCGGGTACCATCCGCCCGGGACACCGGCCCCCGTACCATCCAGGGCGGGGCACGGAGGTGCGGATGGACAAGCCCGGCGATCACTCGTCGACGCCGCCGACGCCCACGAGCATCTGGTGGGTGCGAATCGCGGGTGCGGCCACCGTGCTCGTCGTCGGCGCCGCCTGCGCTTGGGTGCTCGGGCTGCGCGTCGCGAACGGGGGCCCCGAACCGGAGGGTCAGAACTGGTGGCTGGTCACATGGTTGGCCGCCGGCATGGCGTACTCGCTCGCGGGCGTGGTGTTGGTGTCGAGGCCTCGCGGACGGGTCCTGGGCGCGTGCCTGCTCCTGGTCGGCCTCAGCTCGGTGACGGCCGCCCTGGCGGTGCAGTACCGCGGTTACGAGGAGTCGACGGCGGGCCCGCCGCGCTGGGCGGCCCTCGCCGACGCCGACACGTGGGCGCGGCCACTCGGTGCCGCGGTGCTCGTGGCGCTCGTTCCGTGGACGCTGGCTCCCGCTGCCTGGCGGCGGGATCGGAGGTCTCTGGCGGTATTGCTCGTGGGGGTTGCCGCCACCGCCGCGACGGTGGCGGCTGCTGCGGCTGGGTGGCGGCGGACCGAGGTGGCCGGCTCGTGGCTCGTGGGCGCCGTCGGGCTCGCCTGGGTTGGCGTGCTCGGTGCGAACTGGTGGCGGCAGCGCCGCATGTCGAACGATCCCCTGGCGGGGTGGCTGTTCGCAGGTGCCGCCGTCGCGTGGCTGGCGGTCGTGCCCGACGGCCTCGACATCGTCGACTGGTCCTTTGCCGGCCGCGACGTGGTGTGGGCGCTCCTGTTCCTGGCCACCGTGCCCCTGCTGGTGGTCGGCACGCTGATCAGCGAGCTCCGGCGTGCCCCGTCGGGGGCGGAGCGCCCGTCCCACCGGACCCTCGAGTGGACCCTGTTCGCCGCTGGGATCGTCGTGATCTACACGGTCGCCGTGGCCGGGCTGGGCCGCTTGGTCGGCGGCAGCGGTCCGACGTGGCTGCTGGTGGCGGCGACCGGCGCCATGGCCCTGGCGATCGAGCCCGCACGGCAACGCATCCGGCACCTCGTCGACCGCCTTGTCTTCGGGTCCCGCGACGACCCGATGGCGGTCGTGCAGCACATCGTCGACCAGGTCGGCGAGACCGACACCGCCGACGACCTCCTGGCAGCCCTCGTGCGCAGCCTCGACCAGGGCCTGCGTTTCGACGCCATCGCGATCGACCTGGCGTCGCCGCAGGGTGGATGGGAGCGGGGCGCATCGGTCGGCGGTGACACCAAGCACCGCCACGAGGTGATCCTGCATCACCGAACCGAGGTCGTGGGTCGCCTGGTGGTCGGTTGGGACGAGGCGCGGTTGATGCGAGCGCCCGACCGGCAGCTGCTCGCCCAGCTCGCCGGCCCGCTCAGCCTCGCGGTGAGCTGGCTCCGCCTGACGGCCGATCTCCGCCGCTCGAACCTGGCGGTCGTGTCGGCGCGCGAGGAGGAACGCCGGCGGCTCCGGCGAGACCTCCACGACGGGGTCGGGCCGACGCTCACAGGGGTATCCCTGGGCCTCCGCACGTCGGTGCGGCAACTCGATCGCACCGCCGTCAACGGTTCGCCCTACCCGTCGCGTCCGCTGCTCAACCGCCTCGCCGACGAGGTCGACGGCGTCGTGCTCGAGATCAAGCGGATCGTGCGCGACCTGCGCCCCACCGCGCTCGATCAGCTAGGCCTCATGGGCGCCGTGGCCGAGTTCACCCGGAAGCTGGACGACGACATCGAGATCCACCTGTCGCTGCCGCCGGCACCGGGGCCGCTGCCTGCGGCGGTCGAGGTGACCGCCTACCGGATCGTCACCGAGGCGCTCACCAACGTCGTCCGTCATGCCCATGCGGACCACTGCTGGCTCACCATCGAGACAGACGACGAGGTCGAGATCGATGTCATCGACGACGGCGTCGGCATCGACCTCGACCGGTCCCCCGGCGTCGGCCTGACCGCGATGCGGGAGCGGGCGGCGGCACTCGGCGGCGCCGTGCGCTTCGTCCCCGACCGGTCCTGCGGAACCCACCTGCACGTCCAGCTTCCGGCGGCGCTCCCGTGACCGAGCCCGAGGGTCCCCCGAAACCGCGGGGCGCAGCCGCCTTGCGGGTGGCGATCGTCGACGACCACCCGATGTTCCGGATGGGGCTGGCGGTCGCCATCGCCGAGATGGCGGACATCGACGTCGTCGGCGAGGCCCAGACCGCCGACGAGGTGGCCGACCTGGTGTCAGCGGCCGACCCCGACGTGCTGCTCCTGGACGTCCGGCTGGGCGACAGCTCAGGGCTCGAGGTCAACCGCTGGCTCGCGGCACAGCACCCCGCAATCAAAGTGATCATGCTCACGATGTCCGAGGACCACGACACCGCACTGACGGCGCTGAGTGACGGGGCGGCGGGCTACCTCGTGAAGGGCACCGATCCCGAGCGCCTGGAGCACGCACTTCGCGCGGCGGCGGCAGGCGACGTCGTCCTCGACCACGACATGGCCCAGGCAGTCACGGAACTGGCGATGACCCGCCGCCGGGCGGCGTCGAATCGACCGTTCGCCGAGCTCACCGAGCGTGAGTTCCACATCCTCGACCTCGTGGCCCAGGGCCTCGACAACCAGGCGATCGCACGCCGGCTTGTCCTCAGCCCCAAGACGGTCCGCAACCACGTGTCGAACGTGCTCACCAAGCTGCACGTCGCGGACCGGTCCCAGGCCATCGTGCTCGGCCGCGAGCGCGGCCTCGGACAGGGATCCACACGACCCACGGCCGGATGATCCGTGGCCGGCATCGTCTACACCGTGCGTTCTCGCGCCAGGATCGGTCGTCCCGGCGACCATTTCAGGCGCGAGAACGTCACGGGGTCCGCGCGATGGCCAGGGCCTCGTCCGACGCGTCGACGGCGGTGATGCGCTCCACACCGTCGACGGCGGCGAGCGCCGCCGTGAGGTTGCCCGTCCCCGCCGCGATCTCGAGAACCTCGCCGGCGGGGGCGAACCCGCGGAGCGCATCGTCGAGCTCCCGCTTGCCCGCCTCCCAGCGGTGGCCGAACGCGTCATCCGACTCGTAGGGCCCCGTGCGGAGCCACCAGTGGTCGTACTCGGGCGCCCGTGCCCGGTAGTAGGCGATCTGCTCCTGCACCAGCGTTTCCGGATCGGGGACCTGCACGACCACCACGTTGGCGCCCGCTCCGAGGCCCGACAAGCCTCCCAGACGAGTGCGGTTGGACCAACCGCTCCGCCAGACTGCGGGGACTGGCCGACGACCAGGGGGCTTCATGACCACACCAAGCGGCGCCGCTTCCGCAGGCCAAGGTGCCAAGCGGGCAGTCCACGTCGTCCCCCACACCCACTGGGACCGGGAGTGGTACCAATCGTTCCAGACCTTCCGGCTGCGGCTGGTCGACCTGCTGGACCAGCTCATCCCCCAGATGGAGCGCGACCCGGCGTACGCCCGGTTCCTGCTCGACGGGCAGCTGGCGGTGGTGGACGACTACCTGGCGGTGCGGCCGGAGGCCGAGGAGCCGCTCCGCCGGCTGGTCGGCAGCGGGCGGATCTCGATCGGGCCGTGGTACACGCTCCCCGACGAGTTCCTCGTGTCGGGCGAGACCCTGGTCCGCAACCTGCAGCGCGGCCTGCGGGTGGCCGATCGGTTCGGCGGCGCCATGCAGGTCGGCTACCTGCCCGACATGTTCGGCCACGTCGCCCAGATGCCGCAGATCCTGGTCGGCTTCGGGTTCGAGCATGCCGTCGTGTGGCGGGGCGTCCCGGCGGCCATCGACCGCAGCGGCTTCTGGTGGCGGGCCCCCGACGGCTCCACGATCCGGGCCGAGTACCTGCCCCAGGGCTACGGCAACGGCTCGGCGCTGCCCGACGACGCCAAGGCCTTCGTCGCCGCGCTCGACGGGTTCGGACGGCAGTGGGGCGACCTGCTCGTCGGGCCGCTGCTGTGGATGAACGGCACCGACCACCAGATGCCGCAGCCGTGGCTGGGACGGGTCGTCGCCGAAGCGAACGCGCTCCAGGACAGGCTCGATCTGCGCATCGTGTCGCTGCCCGAGCACCTGGCGACCGTGACCACCGAGGGCCTGCCGAGCTGGAACGGCGAGCTCCGGGCCGGGGCGCGGGCGAACGTGCTGATGGGCGTGGCCTCCAACCGGGTGGACGTCCGCCAGGCCGCGGCGCGGGCCGAGCGCGCGGTCGAACGCCTGGCCGAGCCGTTGTCGGCGCTGTTCCTGCCGCCGGAACGCTGGCCGGCCGAACTGCTCGACGAGGCGTGGCGTGACCTGATCCTCAACTCCGCGCACGACTCGGTCTGCGCGTGCTCGATCGACGAGGTCTGCGACGCCGTGCTCCATCGCTACGCCGAGGCCACCGACATCGGCGACGGCCTGGCCGACCGGGCGCTGGCCCACCTGGCCGCCCGGGTGCGCCCGGCCCGAGCGGCCGTGGGAGCGGGCCACGTGTCCGGTCCGCTGGTGGTCAACCCCACGGCCCGGCCGCGGGGCGGCGTGGTCCGCCTCACCCTCCCGACCGCGGACGCCCCGCCCGGGACCCAGCTCCTGCGGTCGCGACCCGCCGAGTCGGTGGTGCTGGAGGGACCGCCCGAGCAGGTCGTTCCCGCCGCCGAGGAGCTGGAATGGGCGCGAACCATCACGGGATTCAGCCTCGAATCGGCGGACGGCGAGGAGCTCGTCTCCGCCCGTCGCGAGGGGACCGGCTCGCTGGTGTCGCCGGACACCCGCGTCGCCCTCGCCGGCCTCGCCCACCCCGGGCCGCTGCGGCTGCGGGTGCGCCAGCCGGCGCAGGTCACCGTCCTGGCGTACGTGAACGAGGTGGCCGGGTTCGGCTGGCGGGGCTGGGCCGCCGGGGACGGGGCCACGGGCGTCCAGGCCGTGGCCGTCGCCGATGGCGAGGGCGGTGACCGCGGTCCGACGCTGGCCAACGGCGTCGTGACCGTCGCCGTGAACGCCGCCGACGGGACCTACGCGCTCGGCGATCACGCCGGGCTCGGCCGCCTGGTCGACGGCGGCGACTGCGGCGACACGTACAACTGGTGTCCGCCCGCCCGGGACACCCTCGTCGACCGGCCCGACTCGGTGGACGTGACCGTGGTCGAGCGGGGCCCGCTGCGCGCACGGGTGCGGGTCACGGCGCGCTACCGCTGGCCGGTTCGGGCCGAGGGCCTGGAGGAGCGGACGGGCGAGGTGGCACACGAGGTCGTCACGCAACTGGAGCTGCGGGCCGGGGACCGGGCGCTGCGGGTGGAGACCACGATCGACAACCGCAGCCGGGACCACCGCCTGCGGGCCCACTTCCCGCTGCCGACGCCCGCGGGCGCCTCACGCGCCGAGACCGCGTTCGGGATCGTCGAGCGCGGGCTCGAGGCCGAGGGTGGCCCCACCGAGGGACCGCTGCCGACGTACCCGGCGCTGCGGTTCGTCCAGGCCGGCGGGCTCACCGTGGTGCACGACGGCGTGGCCGAGTACGAGCTGGTGGACATCCACGACGGGCGGGCACACGAGCTGGCGCTGACGCTGCTCCGTTGCACGGGCATGCTGTCGCAGATGCCGATGCCGACCCGCCCGTTGCCCGCGGGCCCGCTGATCCGTATGGAGGGGCCGCAGCTGCAGAGGCGCCTGACCCCACGCTACGCCGTCGCCGGCGGGGACGTGGACCCGTTCGCCCTGGCGGACGAGCTGCTGGTGCCGCTCCAGGTCGTGCAGCCGTCGGGCGGGCCGGGCGCCCCGGACGCCCAACGGGCGCCCCGGGTCGTCCGCCTCGCCGACCCCGACCTGCCAAGCGCCGGCTCCGCACTGGCAGTGGAGGGCGCGGTGGTCTCGGCCGTCACCAGGGAGGGCGGCGGGCTGGCCCTGCGGGTGTTCAACCCCCGGGACGAGCCGTCGGAGGTCAGCATCGACGGCCGGCGCGGCTGGCTGGTGGACCTACGCGGCCGCCCCATCAAGCCGTTCGAGGGGTCGTTCACGTTGCGCCCGTGGGGCATCGCCACCGCCGCGCTGTCGGACTGAGCCTTTCCGGCGGCGACGCCCGAGCGGCGTGGGCAACCGCTACTCCGGCGTGTGGCAGACCGCCTCGACGTTGTTGCCGTCGGGATCCCGAACGAACCCGCCGTAGTAGTTGGGGTGGTACTCGGGCCACACCCTGGGCTCGTGCAGCAGCGTGGCGCCCGAGTCGACGGCGGTCTCGACGAAGGCGCGGACGGCGGTGCGGTCGGGGGCCGAGAAGGCGATGTGCGACTCCCGGAATCCCTCGCCGGTGTTGTGCGGGCCGACCCAGAAGTCGGGCATCGGCGGGACGCCGTACCCAACGACATCGCCGTACTCGAGGATCCGCTGCCCCCCGATCGTGGCCAGGACGGCGTCATAGAACGCAGTGCTCGCGGTGACGTCGGCGCATTGGATGGAGACGTGGTCAAGCATGGGGACATCCTTGCCTGCCGGTGCGGCACTAACCGGCAGGCAGGATGTCGTCGTGGCGGATGCGATCTTCGAGGAGCCGAGGCTCGCGGCGATCTACGACGCCATCGACGACGATCGGTCCGACCTGGAGGTGTACGCCGCCCTCGTCGCTGAGCTCGGTGCGCATGTGGTGCGCGACGTTGGCTGCGGTACCGGCACGTTCGCCTGCATGCTCGCCGCCGCGGGGAAGCGGGTCATCGGGATCGACCCGGCGGCGGCGTCGTTGGACGTGGCTCGCCGCAAGCCTGCTGGGGGGCGGGTCCGATGGCTCGAAGGGGAGGCAACGGGTCTCCCCCCGGCGCAGGCCGACCTCGTGACCATGACCGGCAACGTCGCCCAGGTCTTCCTCACCGACACGGAGTGGACGGCTGTGCTCGCGGCGACCCGAGCTGCGCTACGCCCGGAAGGGCATCTCGTCTTCGAGGTCCGCGACCCGGCACGCTGCGCGTGGCAGCACTGGACCAGGGCAGAGACGGCACGCCGGCTCGTCATCCCCGAGGTCGGGGCAGTCGAGGCGTGGGTGGAGCTGACGGCGGTAGACCTGCCACTCGTCTCGTTTCGTCACACGTTCGTGTTCGAGACCGACGGAACGACTCTCGTGTCGGACTCGACGCTGCGGTTTCGCGACAAGACGGAGATTGCCGAGTCGCTGCGGGACGCCGGCTTCCGGCTCCGGGAAGTACGCGACGCACCCGACCGGCCGGGCCTCGAGTTCGTCTTCATCGCCCAGCGGCCCGCGTCGCCGGCCGGGAGCTCACTCGAGTGGTAGTGGGGGTGCCCGGCGGGGTCGGGGTGGGTGGCTGGTGTGGACGTGTCCGTGGGGGTCGGTGATCTCGAGGGTGGTGTCGGGGAGGAGCTTGGCGTGCCAGCGGGGCCGGTGGAGGAGGTGGTGGTGCCGGGAGCAGAGCAGCACCAGATTCGCCAGGGTGGTGGTTCCGCCGGTTTGCCAGGGGTGGAGGTGGTGGCCGTCGCACCAGGCGGCGGGCCGGTCACAGCCGGGGAACCGGCAACCCCGGTCGCGTACGACGAGCGCGTTGTAGAGGGGCGCCGGAATCGTGCGGGTGGCACGCCCGTAGTCGACGACGGTAGAGCGGCCCTGGGTGAGGACCCGGTGCAGGGCGGCGTCGCACAGCAGGCGGTCGACGCTGGCGCGGTCGACGGCGGTGCCGTCGACAGTGGTGGCCCCGGTGGCGGCGAGGGCCTGGTAGCGGTCCACGTCGAGCACCAGGTTGATGTGCGGCCGGTGGCGGCCGCCGCGGCGGGCCTGTTGGTGGTCGAGGTAGTGGCGGCAGATGTCGGCGAGGGCATCGGCGCGGCGGGTCGCGGCGCGGCGGGCCGCTTCGCCGTCGACGTCAGGGGATTCGGCGAGGCGTAGGGCGGTGGCGAGGAGTTCGCCGCCCTCGGCGCCGAGGTTGGCGTCCTGCCGCCAGCGGCCCCCGAGGGTGCGGGACAGGTGCAGGGTGTCGGCGGGTTCGGGCTTGGGGTCGCGGTTGGCGGTGGCGCACTCCCGCCACGCCGCCATCGCCGTCGTCACGTCCCGCACCGACAACTCCACCAGGGTCGGGACCAGCGCGGGCTCGTGCTCCGCGAACAGCGCCACGGTGTCGGCGTCGAGGTTGGCGGCGATGGCGTCGACCTGGCCGCTGGACAGCGTCCCGTCCCGCCACGCCCCGGCGGTGACCGGCAGCTGGGCGAGCTTGCGGGCCCGGGCGCTGGTGGCGGCGGCGCGGGGGCGGGGCATGCGGGTGTGGTGCGCCAGCCAGGCGGTCATCGAGGTGGCGCCGTCGAGCTCCCACAGCCCGACCCGGTCGCAGTGGGCGACGGTGTCATTGATGCGGGCGTCGAGCCGATCCCGCAACGCCACAACCTCAGCGAGGGCGGCACCGTCGACGGGGATGTCCAGCCCCTCGATTGCCTCCCCCAGCTCCTCGAACACGGCCATGATCGTACACCTGTTCGTCTATCCAGATCAAGCCAAAACCCCTGCTCAGGCCACATCTTCGGCCGGAAATCGAGCCGCCGTCGAGCCGGGGTCAAGGGCGGCCTCAGGCCGGCGCAGCGAACCCTTGACGCCGGCGCACCCAAACCGCCCGCGGCCCCCACAATCGACCAGGCCCCGGCCCCAGGGCCGGGGCCTGAATGCCATCGTTGAGCGACCACGGCGAACACGGGGAAACCAAATGACCTTCACCATCGACCTGGCCGGACGGCGAGCCCTGGTGACCGGCGGGGGCCAGGGGATCGGCCGGGCAACGGCGCGGGCGCTCGCCGACGCCGGCGGGTCGGTCGTCGTGAACGACGTTGTGGCCGAGCGCGCCGACGCCGTCGCCGCGGATATCCGCGGCGCGGGCGGCGAGGCCGGCAGTGCGGCATTCGACGTGACCGATCGCCACGCCGTCCGGGCGGCCATCGAGGCGCTCGGTGGGGTCGACGTCCTCGTCAACAACGCCGGCAACGCCGGCGCCGAGGGCTTTGCGCCGATGGTCCCGTTCGCCGACACCGATCCCGACACCTGGGACCGGTACCTCCGGGTCAACCTGTACGGCGTCTTGAACTGCACCCACGCCGCGCTGCCGGGGATGATCGCCAGGGGCGAGGGGCGGATCGTCACCGTGGTCTCCGACGCTGGCCGCTTCGGCGACGCCTACCTCGCCCCCTACGCCGCCGCCAAGGCGGGGGCGGCCGGATTCTGTCGTTCGGTCGCCCGCGAGGTGGGTCGGCACGGCATCACCGTCAACTGCGTGTCGCTCGGCAGTGTCCGGACGCCGGCCACCCAGCCCGAGGAGCTCGGCAGCCCCGGCCAGCCGCCCCAACCGGCCCAACCCGGCCAGCCGCAGCAGCCCGAGGAGACCGACGAGGCGACGCGCCGCCTGCGGCGGTACATCATCCGCCGCTACGGCGAGCCCGCCGACGTCGCCGCCATGGTCACGTACCTCGCCAGCCCGCTGGCATCGTGGATCACCGGCCAGACGTACGCGGTGAACGGTGGCTACACGCTGTCGCTCTGACGGCGGCGCCACCACTACATTCCCAAACGATCGGTAGGTAGCGACGGAGGATCTGATGCTCGATCACGCCATCACCGGGGGCACGGTCGTGGACGGCACGCCCACCTCGCAAGGGCGACGCGCCGACGTCGGGATCAGGGACGGCCGCATCGTCGCGGTGGCCGAGCCGGGCCAGCTCGGCGAGCAGGCGGCGCACACGATCGACGCGACCGACCTGGTCGTGACGCCGGGCTTCGTCGACCCCCACACCCACTACGACGCCCAGCTCTACTGGGACCCGCTGGCGACCCCGTCGAGCTGGCACGGCGTGACCACCGTGATCGGCGGGAACTGCGGCTTCACGCTGGCGCCCCTGCGCGACAGCGACGCGGACTACACCCGCAGGATGATGGCCCAGGTCGAGGGGATGCCCCTGGTGGCGCTGGAGCAGGGGCTCCCGTGGAAGTGGGAGACCTTCGGCGAGTACCTCGAGGGCCTGGAGGGTTCGCTCGCGGTGAACGCCGGCTTCATGGTCGGGCACTGCGCGCTCCGCCGCTTCGTGCTGGGGGAGGACTTCGGCCGGCAGTCCACCCCCGCCGAGCTGGAGCAGATCAGCGGGCTGCTGCGGGAGTCGCTGGCCGCCGGTGGCCTGGGCCTGTCCACGACCCGGTCGACCACCCACGTCGACGGGGATGGCGAGCCGGTGCCGAGCCGGCACGCGTCCGAGGCCGAGGTCCTGGCCCTGTGTGCGGTCGTCGCCGAGTTCGAGGGGACCTCGCTCGAGGCGATCGTCCAGGGCTGCCTCAACCGCTTTAGCGACGAGGAGATCGAGCTGCTGGCCCGCATGAGCGGCGCCGCCCGCCGGCCGCTCAACTGGAACGTCCTGACGGTCGCCGCCGACGATCCCGGCAAGATCGACCACCAGCTCCGGGCGTCCACGCGGGCGAACGAGCTGGGCGGCCGCGTCGTGGCGCTGACGATGCCGATCTTCGCCGACAACAACATGAGCTTCCTGACGTTCTGCGCGCTGTGGCTGCTCCCCGGGTGGCGCGACGTGCTGGCCGTCGACGTCCAGGAGAAGATGCGCCGGCTCCGGGACCCGGCGGTCCGCGCCGAGATGATGGAGAAGGCGCAGGGGTCACCCCTGCGCAGGCTCGCCGACTTCGCCAACTACCTGATCGGCGACGTGTACTCCGAAGCCAACGAGCGGTACCGCAACCGCAGGGTGGGAGACATCGCTGCGGAGCGGGGCGAGGATCCGTTCGCCACGATCGTCGACATCGTCGTCGACGACGAGCTGAAGACGGTCCTCTGGCCCATTCCGGCGGGGGACGGCGACGCCGACTGGGAGCTCAGGCGCACGGTGTGGGACCACGAGGACGTGCTCCTGGGCGGGTCCGACGCGGGCGCGCACCTCGACCGCATGCTCGGCTCGCCCTACCCGACCCGCTTCATCGCCGACTGCCTGCGCGGGCGGAGGCTGGTGACGCTCGAGCGTGCGGTGCACCTGATGACCGACGTGCCGGCGCGGCTGTTCGGCCTGCGCGATCGCGGCCGCCTGGCGGCCGGCTACCGCGCCGACGTCGTGGTGCTCGACCCGGCCACGGTGGACGCGACGCCCGCCCGGATCGCATTCGACCTGCCGGGCGACAGCAAGCGGCTGCTGGCGGACCCGCTCGGCGTCGTCCGTGTGCTCGTCAACGGGCGGGAGACCATCGTCGACGGCCAGCCGACGGGTGCGCTGCCCGGGACCGTCCTGCGCTCCGGCAGCGACACGGCCGGGACCGAGACCTCGGCCGCGTGACGCTCAGGCGATCGCGCCCAGCTCCTGGTAGCGCGCGATGTCGTGCCAGTCGTGGCCGATCTCGAGGAGCACCTCCTCGGTGTGCGCCCCGGGCTCCGGTGCCGTCCCCAGCGGGGCGGGCGTCTCGTCGAACTGGACCGGGGCTCGGACCACGGTGACCCTGCGGCCCGTGGGGTGGTCGACCTCGGCGACGTAGCCGTTCTCGCGGGCCTGGGGATCGTCCAGCACCTCGAGCTGGTTCTGCACCACCTCCCACGGCGCCCGCAGGGTCGCCAGCCGCCGGCGCCACTCGTCGAGGGGCGCCGACGCGAACGTCCGGGCAAGCTCATCGACGCAGGCGGGGCTGTTGTCGGTGCGGGCCTGCGCGTCGGCGAAGCGCGGGTCGGCCAGCAGGTCGTCGCGGCCGAGGTGGCGGCACAGGTCGGGCCACCAGCGGTCCGACTCCAACATGGTGAGGCAGATCCAGCGGCCGTCGGCAGTGCGGTAGGTGCCGGCGATCGGATTGGTGTGGCGGCGCTGCCGGCGGGTGAAGTCGGCGCCGATGGCGGCCGAATACACGATCGAGCTGGAGTTGACCCACAGGGCCGAGCCCAGCAGCGATACGTCGACGACCGACGGCTCGCCGGTCCGCTCGCGCCTGAGCAACGCGGCGGCCACGCCGAAGGCGACGTTCATGGCCCCGGTCTTGTCGCCGAACCCGGGGAGGGTGGGCGGCAGCCGCACCCCGTCGGGGTCGAGCGAGTCGAGGATGCCGCCCCGGCCGAAGAACACCGCCGAGTCGTAGCCCGGCTTGCCGCCGTCGGGGCCCTCCGGCCCGGTCGCGTCGGCGCGCACGTAGATGATGTCCGGGTTGCGGGCGCGGAGATGCTCGACGTCGATCTGCAGCTTCCGGCGCGCCGCGGGCAGGAAGCTGGTGATGAACACGTCGCTCCGCGCCGCCAGCTCGTAGAGCACCTCGCGGCCCTCGGCGACGGCCAGGTCGAGCCCGACGCTGCGCTTGCCGCGATTGGTCTGCTCGATGGCGATGCTGACGCCGTCGACGGTGGGCGTGACGCCGCCGGTGCTCAGCCCCCGCTGCGGGTCGCCGCGCCGCGGGTGCTCGATCTTGATGACATCGGCGCCGAAATCGGCGAGCACGGTGGCCGCCGCCGGCACCAGGACCCACGTGCCCAGCTCGAGGACCCGGTACCCGTCAAACATCCGTTTGACAGTAGCCTCGGTCCCCATGTTGGAGGGGCAGAAGGTGCTGGTCGCGGGCGCCTCCGGTCAGGTGGCGCGCCCGCTGACGCTCGCCCTGGCGGGCCACAACGAGGTGTGGGCGACGGCCAGGTTCCGCGACCTCGCCGCCCGCCGAACCCTGGAAGCCGCGGGCGTGACGTGCGTCGCCGTCGACCTCGTCGACGGCGACCTGGGCGGGCTCCCGCGCGACTTCGGCTACGTCCTCAACTTCTCGGTGATGAAGACCAACGACTGGGGGCGCGACCTCGACGGCAACGCCGGTGCCGTCGCCGCGCTCATGCACCACTGCCGGGGGATGCGGGCGTTCCTGCACTGCTCGTCGACCGCGGTCTACCAGCCCGACGGCCACCGGGCCTTCGCCGAGACCGACCCCCTGGGCGACAACCACCGCGTCTGGCGGTTCATGGAGACCTACAGCATCGCCAAGATCGCAGCCGAGGCGATGGCCCGCAGCCTGGCCCGCCAGCTCGGCATCCCGACGACGATCGCCCGCCTCAGCGTGCCCTACGGGGACAGCGGCGGCTGGCCGGCGATCCACGTCGACATGATCCGCGGGGGCGTGCCGATCCCCGTCCACCGCGACGCTCCGAGCGTCTACAACCCGATCCACGACGACGACATCGTCGCGATGGTCCCGGCCATGCTGGGGGCGGCGGCGGTCCCGGCGACGATCGTCAATTGGGGCGGCGAGGACGCGGTGAGCATCGAGGAGTGGTGCGCCCACCTCGGGGAGCTGACCGGGCAACAGGCCACGTTCCAGCCCACCGATCAGACGATCGGGAGCGTGAGCGTCGACCTCACCCGGATGCACGAACTGGTGGGGCACGCTCGGGTGCCGTGGCGCGACGGCTTCGCCCGGATGGTCGCCGCCCGCCCGGCGGGCGCGTCCCGGTCCTCGGGCTAGTGACGCCCAAGCCGGTCCCGGTGCCGGACGCGTTGTCCGAGGCGTTCTGGTCGGCGGCGGCGTCGCACGTGCTGGCCATCCAGCGCTGCGCCCATTGCGGTTGGTACGCCTACCCCCCGAGCGTGATGTGCGGCACCTGCCTGTCGCCCGAGCCGTCGTTCCACTACCAGCCGGTGAGCGGCCGCGGCCGGGTGACGACGTGGACGGTCGTGCACCAGGCCTTCCTCCCCGGCTTCGCGGCCGACGTCCCCTACGTCGTCGCCGAG
>DATFVX010000119.1:0-13595 GCA_035259985.1 Acidimicrobiales bacterium
GCTCGATATCCGACCGCATGATCGCACTGGACCTCGGACGGCTGGTGGCCGAAGGCACCCCGGCCGAGGTCGTGGAACACCCGGAGGTCGTGGCCTCGTACCTCGGTACCGACGAGGCTGCCATCGTCCGCTCCGGCGCACCGACAGCCGGCTGAGCCCCGGCGCCGGGATCGAGAGGAGGCTCCATGTCAACCACCGACGAGACGAAGGCCAAGGGTGACGGATCGGGCGACGGTCCGCCACCCAAGCGCCAACCCGGATGGGTGAAGCCGGCGAAGCGCTACGGGCCCATCGTCGTGGTCCTCGCCCTCATCGGGGCCGCCGTGCTCGTGTTCGGCGGCGGCAACGACGACGACGGTGGCGACGACACCACCGCCTCGGGCGGGTCGAGCGAGCAGGAGCTGATCGACTCCGGCCCCATGACGTGGCAGAAGGCCGAGCAGGAGGGCAAGACCGACACCATCGACTGGGGGCCGAACTGCGACACCGAGATCGGCAAGATCAAGCTCGTGTCGGTCTACGCGCCGCCGTGCGTCGAGCCGTTCGAGGGCGACAACGGCGGCGCCACGTCGCCGGGGGTCACCGCCGACAGCGTCAAGGTGGTCGTGTACATCGCCGACCCCGCGCTCGATCCGCTGACCGCAGCGACGGTCGCCGGCGCCGGCGCCGACGTCAACATCGAGACCGCCGAGCAGACCATCCAGGGCTTCGCCGATCTCTACAACAAGCTGTACGAGACGTACGGCCGCCAGGTCGAGGTGGAGACCTACGTCGGCACGGGGGCCGGCGACGACATCGAGGCGGCAAAGGCCGACGCGATCGCCATCGCCGAGAAGGATCCGTTCATCGTCATCGGCGGCCCGCAGCAGTCCAGCCAGGTCTTCTCGACCGAACTGGCGTCGCGGGAGATCGTGTGCGCCGGTACCTGCGCGACCGCGATACCGGAGGGCATCGTTGAGGACTACGCGCCCTACATCTGGCAGACCGGGCCGACCCCCGACCAGGCGGCGGCGCTGGCGGCCGAGATGATCGCCAAGCTGGCGGGACCCGGCAAGGCCGAGTTCGCCGGGGACGACGCGACGCGAGCCAAGGACCGCGTCTACGGGCTGTTGCACTACGACAACCCCGATGGCGACTTCGAGCCCGTGTTCCAGGCGTACACCGACCAGTTGGCCGACAACGGCATCGACCTGGCGACCGACGTCGAGTTCACCCTCGACCTCGCCCGCGCCCAGGAGAACGCCCGGACGAACATCAGCCGCCTCAAGGATGCGGGCGTCACCACCGTCATCTACACGGGCGACCCGCTCACGCCGGCCTCCCTCACTGCGGAGGCGACGGCCCAGGACTACCACCCCGAATGGATCCTCGGGTCCAGCTTCCTCATGGACACGTCGCTGTTCGCCCGCCAGACCGACGTGCAGCAGTGGAAGAACGGCTTCGGCATCTCGTTGATCAGCGCCCGCGGCGCCCAGGAGACCGACGGCGCCTTCCGCATCTGGGACTGGGCCTACGGCGGCCTGCCACCCAACAACACCGCCAACCTGCTCAACGCCGGCATGCTGAGCACGGTCTTCCCCGGCATCCACCTGGCCGGCCCCGCGCTCACTCCCGAGACGTTCCGCGACGGCCTGTACCGGTACCCGCCCTCCGGCGGGGGGCCGACCCAGGCACAGATCTCTCGTGGCGATCACGGTGTCTGGCCGGACACCGACTGGGGCGGCAGCGACGACGCCACCATCGTCTGGTTCGACCCGACCGCCACCGGCGAGGACGAGGTCGGCAACGACGGCGTCGGGCTCTACCGCTACGCCAACGGAGCCCAGCGCTACACGCTGGGCAACCTCCCCGACAGCGTCGAGGACGCTGGGCTGTTCGACGATGCGTCGTCGGTGACCATCTTCGACCAGGTTCCGCAGGAGGACACCACGCCGGACTACCCCCCACCGCAGTAGGCCGGGCGCGACCCAGCTGATCGGCCGAGGGAGCCGACATGGCGAGCACCGATGAGACCAGGACCAGCGAGGACGGCGCGGGAGCGCCGCCGCCCAAGCGTCAGCCGGGGTGGGTGAAGCCGGCGAAGCGCTACGGGCCCATCGTCGTGGTCCTGGCGCTCATCGGTGCCGCCGCGTTGGTGTTCGGTGGTGGCAACGACGACGGCGACGACGAGGCGGCCACCGACGGCGCGAGCGTCGGCGAGGAGGAGCTGATCGCCTCGGGCCCGATGACGTGGCAGAAGGCGGAGCAGGCGGGCGAGACCGAGAGCGTCGATTGGGGCCCGAACTGCGACACCGAGACGGGCAAGCTCCAGCTGGTGTCGGTCTACGCCCCGCCGTGCGTGGAGCCGTCCGAGGGCGACAACGGGGGTGCCACGTCGCCCGGGGTCACGGCGGACACGGTCAAGGTCGTGGAGTACGTCGCCGACCCGGCCCTCGATCCCCTGGCGACCGCCTTCGCGACGGGCGCCGGCGCCGAGATCAACCCCGAGTCCGCCGCCGAGACCGTCCAGGGCTTCGCCGACCTCTACAACCGGCTGTACGAGACGTACGGGCGTCGGGTCGAGGTCGAGACCTTTACCGGTACCGGGGCCGGAGCGGATCTGGAGGCGGCGAGGGCGGACGCGATCGCCATTGCCGAGAAGGAGCCCTTCATCGTGGTGGGCGGACCGGGGCAGGCGGGCCCCGTCTTCGCCACGGAGCTGGCGTCGCGCGGGATCATCTGTGCCAGCTTTTGCGCCACGGCAGTACCTGAGGAGATCGTCGAGCAATACCAGCCGTACATCTGGCAGAGCACGCCGACTCCCGACCAGGCGGCGGCGCTGGCGGCCGAGATGATCGCCAAGCTGGCGGGGCCCGGGCAGGCCGAGCTGGCGGGGGACGACGCCACCCGGGCCCAAGACCGGGTGTATGGCTTGCTGCACTACGACAATCCCGAGGGCGACCACCAGGCGGTGTTCGAGGCGTTGCGCGACCAGCTCGCGGACAACGGCATCGAGCTGGCCACCGACATCGAGTTCGATCTCGACCTGGCCCATGCCCAGGAGAACGCGCGCACCAACATCACCCGGCTCAAGGAAGCGGACGTCACGACGATCATCTACTCCGGCGATCCGTTCACGCCCGCGTCGCTGACCGCCGAGGCGACGGCGCAGGACTACCACCCCGAGTGGCTCATGGGCCCGAACCTCTTCATGGACACGTCGTTGTTCGCCCGCCAGACCGACATGGAGCAGTGGAAGAACGGCTTCGGCATCTCGTTCGTCAGCGCCCGGGGCGCCCTGGAGACGGACGGTGCGTTCCGCATCTGGGACTGGGCCTACGGCGGGCCGCCGCCCAACAGCAACGCCAACGTGCTCAACGTCGGGTTGATGCTGACGGTGTTCCCGGGCATTCACCTGGCGGGCCCCGAGCTGACCCCCGAGACGTTCCGCGACGGCCTGTACCGGTACCCACCCTCGGGCGGCGGCCCGACCCAGGCCCTGTTCTCCCGCGGCGACCACGGCGTCTGGCCGGATACGGACCTCGGCGGGAGCGACGACGCCACCATCGTCTGGTTCGACCCCACCGCCCGCGGCGCGGACGAGGTCGGCAACGACGGCGTCGGCCTCTATCGCTACGCCAACGGTGCTCAGCGCTACGCCCTGGATGAGTTCCCCGACACGCTCGAGGACGCCGGACTCTTCGACAACGCCTCGTCGGTGACGATCTTCGACCAGGTGCCGGCCGAGGACGACACGCCCGACTACCCGTTGCCGGAGTAAGAGGCCGAGCGGAGACTCGCTCACGATCGATAGACGGGAGGGTCGACGATGCCGGACGGCGAGCAGTCCAGCGTCGACACGAGCCAGGAGCCGTCGGCGCCCAAGCGCCGGCCGGGCTGGGTGAGGCCGGCGAAGCGCTACGGGCCCATCGTCGTGGTCCTGGCGCTCATCGGTGCCGCCGTGTTGGTGTTCGGCGGCGGTGACGACGGGGACGACGACGCGGCGGAGTCCGGCGGCGCGACCAGCCAGGAGGACCTGATCCGCTCCGGCCCCATGACGCCCCAGCGGGCCGAGCTGGAGGGCGACACCGACGTCGACTTCGGTCCCGACTGCGATCCGGCGACCGGGAAGCTCGAGCTGCCGACCATCTACGCGCCGCCGTGCGTGGTGCCCTTCGACGGCGACAACGGCGGGGCGACCTCGCCCGGGGTGACGGCCGACAGCGTGAAGGTCGTGGCCTACGTGACGGACCCTTCGATCGACCCGGTCGGCAGCTCCCTGATCGCCGGCGCCGGGGCCAACCTCGATCCGGCGGTGGCCACCCAGACGATGGGCGACTACGCGGACGTCTTCAACGCGGTCTTCGAGACCTACGGTCGCAGCGTCGACCTCGAGTTCTTCACCGGCACGGGTACGGCCGACGACCAGACCGCGGCCCAGGCGGACGCCGTCGCCATCGCGGAGGGGGAGCCGTTTGCGGTCCTGGGTGGCCCGCTGCAGGCGCAGGCCGTGTTCAGCGAGGAGCTGGCGGCCCGGGACGTGATCTCGGTCCCGGCGCAACCACTGCCACAGAGCGTCACGGTCGACAACTACCCCATGATCTGGGGCGTCATCACGCCGACCCAGGCCGCCATGCTGGCCGCGGAGGCGATCGGCAAGCTCGCCGGTCCGGGCCCGGCCGAGCTGGCGGGCGATCCGGCGCTGCAGGCCGAGGACCGCGCCTACGCGGTGGTGCACTACGACACCCCGGACGGCAGCTACGCCGAGTCGTTCGACGCCCTGCGTGACGGCCTGGCCGACGGCGGGATCGAGCTCACCACCGACATCCCCTTCGTGCTCGACCCGAACCGCGCCCAGGAGGACGCCCGGACGATGATCACCCGGCTCAAGGAGGCCGGGGTGACCACCGTCATCTTCACCGGCGACTTCCTGATGCCCCAGTTCCTGACCACCGAGGCGACTGCCCAGGACTACTTTCCCGAGTGGATCCTGGGGCCGAACCTCCTCGCCGACACCGCGATCTTCGGGCGGTCGTACGACCAGCGGCAATGGGGCAACGGGTTCGCGATCGGCTTCGCCGGGACGCCGGCGAAGCGGGAGGACGGCACCGCGTACGTCATCTACACGTGGGCGTTCGGCGGCAAGGAGCCCCCCAGCAACATCTACGCCATCCTGGAGCCGGGGCTGCGCGAGGTGTTCACCGGCATCCACCTGGCGGGGCCGGAGCTCACGCCCGAGACGTTCCGCGACGGACTGCTGCGCAACCCGCCGACGGGCGGCGGGCCGACGCGACCGCTCGACTCGCGCGGCGAGCAGGGCGTCTGGCCGGACTTCGACTACGGCGGTGGTCCGGACGACATCACCCTGATGTGGTGGGATCCCGAGGCCGAGAGCGTCGACGAGGTGGGCAACCCCGGCGTCGGCAGCTACCGCTTCGCCAACGGTGGCGCGCGCTACGGCCCGGGGGAGCTGCCCGACTCGCCGGATGCCGCCGGACTGTTCGACGTGGGCTCGTCGGTCGTCGAGTACGACGCGCTTCCCGAGGAGGATCGTGCCCCCGACTACCCGCCGCCGCAGCTGCCGTAGTGGACGCGAGCGTCCACTAGATGATCTGCCCGACGGCGTGGATCAGTAGCCCGGCGAGGCCGCCGACCACCGTGCCGTTGATGCGGATGAACTGCAGGTCGGGCCCGAGCAGCAGTTCGAGGCGGTTGGCGGCCTCGCGACCGTCCCAGCGGGCGACGGTGCCGCTCACGATCACGCCGATCTCGTCGGAGAACTGGTCGGCCACGTAGCGCACCCCGGTCTGGATCGCATGCTCCGCCCGGGCCGCCAGCCGGGGATCGTCGCGCAGCCGGGCGCCGAGCGACGCGATGGCGTCGGCCAGCCGGCGGCGCAGCTCCGAGTCGGGGTCGTCGGCCTGCGTGCGCAGGCCGGCCTTGATGTCGCTCCAGACGCGGGCCACCCACTCGCGGAGCTCCGGCTGTGCCAGCAGCTCGGCCTTGAGCTCCTCGCCCCGGGCGAGCATCGCGGGCGACGTCTGGAGGTCGTCGACCAGGCGCCGGACCCGGGCGTCGACGTCGCGCCGCAACTCGTGGTTAGGGTCCTCGGCCACCTGGTGGAGCAGGTGCCCGGCCCCTTCGAGCAGCCGCACGAAGATCCGGTCCTCGACGGCGCCCGGCAGCCACCACGGCGCCTCGGCGGCGAACCGCTCCCGGAGGCTGGGCTCGTTGTCCCGCAGGAAGCGGTCGACTGATCGGAGCATGACGTCGAACACCTCCTGGTGCCGCCCGTCCTCGGTCAGGAGCTGCAGCGTGCGGCCGGCCACAGGCGCCAGCGGCGTCGTCTCGATGCGATGACGCGCGGCGTCCTCGAGAGCGCGATGGACCTCTTCGTCCCGCAGCAGGTCGGCGACCGTGACGGCGGCATCCGCCAGGTGGCGGGCCACGCGCGCGGCGTTGTCCGGCTGCGCCATCCACACGGCCACCCGGTGGACGACGCGGGCCGAGTGCACCCGCTCGGCGATGATGTCGGGCGTGAGGAAGCTGTTCTGGACGAAGTCGCCCAGCGTCTCGCCGAACTGGTCCTTGCGCGTGGGGATGATCGCGGTGTGGGGGATGGGCAAGCCCAGGGGATGGCGGAACAGCGCCGTGACCGCGAACCAGTCGGCCAGCGCTCCGACCATGGCGGCCTCGATGCCCGCCTCGACGTAGCCGACCCAGTCGGCGTCGCCGCCCCACAGCTGGACGGCGACGAAGCCCAGCGTGACCACCACCAGCAGCCCGGTCGCCCGCCGGCGGGTCGTCCGCAGCCGCCGGCGCCGCTCGGCGACGTTGGCCGGCTCCGGGGCTGGTGGCGCGGGTGCCGGCTCGACTACTGGCGGGGAGGTGTCCAGGGACATGACCACGGTGTACCCGCCCAGATCGAACTGGTTGTAGCTATGCGGTCATTGTCCGTATGACTACAACCAGTTCGCGATGTCAGAACCGCAATCTCGCCCTGATGGGTCGGTGGTCGGACATGACCTGCGGGATCACGTCGGCGCCGAGCACCTCGACCGGCGGGCTCACCAGGATGTGATCGATCTGCGTGTGGGGCCGGCGTGCCGGGTAGGTCCGACCCCGGACCGCCCGCCGCCAGCCGGCGCCTGCCATGCGGTCGATGCACCATCCCCACATGTTCATGTCGCCGGCAAGTGCCGCCGGCCGGTCGGCCGCGGGCAGCGCCCGACGGAGCGACGTGGCGAGGCGCCACACCGGGTCCTTGGGCACCGGCAGGTGGGTGCCGCACACGGTGAACGTCCCGCCACCTACCTCCACGGTGGTGACCAGCAGCGCCCGTCGCCCGGGGTCACGGGGCAGCTGCGGCTCGAGCGGGACGACCGCGCTGTCGACCACCGGCAGGCGTGACAGGACCGCGACCTGCCAGTCGCCGTCACCCGCGTCGCCCGATCGGGCCACCAGGCGCACCTGGTCGTGGCACTCGGCGCGCGCCACCGCGAACGTCGCCGCCACCCGGTAGCCGAGCCCGGCGGCCACCGCCAGCACGTCGCCGTCCTCGCCGTCCGGCACCCAGGCCTCCTGCACGACGAGGACGTCGGTGTCGACCTCCTTGCAGGCGGTGACGACGTCGTAGAACGGTGCATCGTGGCCGCCGCTGCCCCGGCCCATGTGGAGGTTGAGGCTTCCCAGCGTCAGCTCCGCCATCGCCGCCAGGATGCCACGGCGGCCGCGGGGCGGGACCGCGGTCGTCAGCGCCTCCGGTCGAGCGGAACGCGCTGCTCGGGCGCCGGCGGCCCGTCGGGGAAGGTGAGGATCATGATCTGGGCGGCATGGGCGACGAGCTGGCCGGTCTCGTCCCACGCCGCCATCTCCACCGACGCGTAGCCGTCGCCGGCCCAGCGGGCCCGCAGGTGGGCCAGCAGCCATTCCGACCGCGCCTCGGCCAGGAGGTGGACGGTCAGGTCGGCGCTCGGCGGCAACCAGTTCGGCTGCCCGGGACCCATGCGCTCGCCGACCGACGACGGCATGAGGTCGCACAGCGCCACGACGGCCAGCGGGTCCAGCGTGCCGTCGGCCAGCATGGGCGGCTCGTCGAAGCGGTACCAGCAGGCGCAGTCGGAGCTCGTGGGCACGTAGTCCTCCCACGGCGGGTGGCCGAGCGCGGGCCGCCCCTCGACGTTCTCCCAGAACGCGAACGGCGGGCGTGGCTCGAAGTCGCCGGCCTCCGGCGGCAGCGGATCGCGGAACGACGGGCACTCGTGCGGCGGCGGGACTGCGGGCATGCGGAGGTCCGTGAACTCGAATCCCGGGCGCGGCCGACCGAACACGGCCACGGTCGTGTGCCCGGCGTCGGCACCCGGCGAGCGGACGTCGGCCCTCGCCTGCGAGATCGACCGCCCCCGCCGCAGCACGCTCACGTCGATCGTCACCGGGCCGGAGGGCACCTGCCCCGCGAACACGGTCGTGAGCGACCGCAGGCGCTGGCCCGGCTCGGCGAGCTCGACGGCCATGGCCTTGGCCGCGATCGCGACCATCATCCCGCCCTGGGGAACGATCGGGCAGTTCCAGCGGGGATCGACGTCGACCAGGTAGCGGACGGGTCTCCCGCTCTCCTGATCGCTCGGGCCGCGGTTCGCCGGCTCGGCCACCAGCGCGGTCTGCTTGGCGAAGGGGGTCACGCCGGGCGATTCTTGCCGCGGGATTGGTTGCCTGCGCGACCATTTCCGCGGCAGGAACCGGGTACGGTGACGTCGACAACCCACCACGCGGGAGCTCGGGCGACCGGGCTGAGAGGGCGCACGAGGCGCCGACCGCCGAACCTGATCCGGGTAATGCCGGCGAAGGGAGTGATGCTGCATGGGCATCCGCCGCAAGTCCTACGTTGCGGGGACCCGCACCGACGTGCGCGTTCCGTTCTGCGAGGTCGCGCTCGATCCGCCCAACGAGCCCGTCCGCCTGTACGACACGAGCGGCCCGGGCAGCGACCCTCGGGCCGGGCTGGAGCCGCTGCGGGCGCCATGGATCCACGAGCGGGCCGACGTCGAGCACTACGCCGGCCGGGTGGCGACGTTGCGCGACGACGGCCGGGCGTCGCAGCGTGCCGGCCGGCCCGGGGCCGAGGAGTTCCCCGGCGAGGGCGCCCGGCGCCCCCGCCTGCGGGCCGCACCCGGGCGCACCGTCACCCAGATGCACTACGCCCGCCGGGGTGAGGTCACGCCGGAGATGGAGTTCGTGGCGCTGCGGGAGGAGATGGACCCCGAGCTCGTGCGCGACGAGGTGGCGCGGGGCCGGGCGATCCTCCCGGCGAACGTCAACCACCCCGAGTCGGAGCCGATGACCATCGGTTCGCGGTTCCTCACCAAGATCAACGCCAACATCGGTACGTCGGCGGTCACGTCGTCCGCGGCCGACGAGGTCGACAAGCTCACCTGGGCCACGCGCTGGGGCGCCGACACGGTGATGGACCTGTCCACGGGACGCGACATCCACACCACCCGGGAGTGGATCATCCGCAACAGCCCGGTCCCGATCGGCACGGTGCCCATCTACCAGGCCCTCGAGAAGGTCGACGGCACGCCCGAGGAGCTCACGTGGGAGGTGTTCCGCGACACGGTGATCGAGCAGGCCGAGCAGGGCGTCGACTACATGACCATCCATGCCGGCGTGCGGCTGCGCTACGTGCCGCTGACGGTGGACAGGGTGACGGGGATCGTGAGCCGCGGCGGGTCGATCCTGGCGGCGTGGTGCCTGGCCCACCACCAGGAGAACTTCCTCTACAGCCACTTCGACGAGCTGTGCGAGATCTTCGCTCGCTACGACGTGGCGTTCTCGCTCGGTGACGGGCTGCGGCCGGGATCGATCGCCGACGCCAACGACGAGGCCCAGCTCGCCGAACTGGCCACCCTGGGTGAGCTCACCGACAAGGCGTGGGCGCACGACGTGCAGGTGATGATCGAAGGGCCGGGCCACGTGCCCATGCACAAGATCAAGGAGAACGTGGAGCTCCAGATGGAGCTGTGCCACGAGGCGCCCTTCTACACGCTGGGCCCGCTGGCGACGGACATCGCCCCCGGCTACGACCACATCACGTCCGCCATCGGTGCGGCGATGATCGGCTGGTTCGGCACGGCGATGCTCTGCTACGTGACCCCCAAGGAGCACCTCGGCCTGCCCGACCGCGACGACGTCAAGCAGGGCGTGATCGCGTACAAGATCGCCGCCCACGCCGCCGACGTGGCCAAGGGCCACCCGGCGGCGCAGGCCTGGGACGACGCGCTGTCCAAGGCGCGCTTCGAGTTCCGGTGGCAGGACCAGTTCGACCTCGCCCTCGACCCCGACCCTGCACGCGCCTACCACGACGAGACGCTGCCGGCCGAGCCCGCCAAGACGGCGCACTTCTGCTCGATGTGCGGTCCCAAGTTCTGCTCGATGGCGATCACCGACAAGGTGCGCGAGTACGCCGCCGAGCATGGGGTCGCCGCCGGGCGCGAGGCGCTCGAGCTGGGCATGGAGGAGAAGGCGGCGGAGTTCGTCGCCGCCGGCGGCGTGGTCTACGTCGAGGACCCGGGCCTCCGCGACGCGGGCGGCCCCAGGGAAGGGGCCGCGGCTCCTTGACCTTCGACGACACGCCGGGGCGGTCGCTCGGTCGGCTGCACGTTCTGGTCGACTCGCTGATCGTGGCCGAGGCGGCCCTGGAGGGTGGCGCCCCCACGCTGCAGGTACGGATCAAGACCGGCGGCGACGCCGATCGCCTGCGGCTGACCGAGGCGATCGCCGCGCGTTGCCGGGCGGCCGGCGCCACCTGCCTGGTGAACGACCGGGCCGACGTGGCGCTGGCCGTGGGCGCGGACGGCGTGCACGTGGGCGCCGACGACCTGCCGGTTGCCACGGTGCGCCGGCTGGTCGGGCCGGACCTGTTCGTGGGCGGGACGGCCCGCGACCCGGAGACCGGTCGGCGCCTGGTCGGCGAGGGAGCGAGCTACCTCGGTGTCGGCCCGACGTTCGACACCAAGTCGAAGACCGGGCTGCCGGAGCCGATCGGCGTGGCGGGTGTGCGGGCGGTGGCGTCGGCGGTCCCGATCCCGGTCATCGCCATCGCCGGGATCACCGCCCAGCGGGTGGACGAGGTCGTCGCCGCCGGGGCATGGGGGGTGGCGGTGATCGGCGCCGTCTCGGACGCGCCCGACCCCCACAGCGCCACCCACGAGATGATGCTGGCCGTCGCCAAGGCCGTCGAGGCGCAAACTGCGAACCTGCGGCACCTGGAGACCCCATGAGGGCTCCTGCTGCCGCACGTTCGGAGCGGGGGGCTGGCATGAGCCCGGACGCGGTCGTCGTGGGCGGGGGCGCCATCGGCATGGCGTCGGCGTGGCGCCTGGCCCAGCGGGGCGCCGCCGTCACGGTGGTGGACCCCGATCCCGGGGGCGGCGCCTCCGGCGTGGCGGCGGGCATGCTGGCGCCGGTCACCGAGGCCCGCATGGGCGAGGACGCGCTCCTGCGCCTCAACCTGGCGTCATGGTCGCGCTGGCCGTCCTTCGCGGCAGAGGTCGAGGAGGCGGCGGGCGCCGGGGTCGGCTACCGCGCCGACGGCACAATCGTGGCGGCCTTCGACGCCGACGACCGCGCCGCCCTCGACGACCTGGCGGCACGGCATCGGGCGATGGGCCTCGACGTGGCGCCGTTGCGCGGCCGCGAGGTCCGCCGCCTCGAGCCCGGCCTGGCGCCCGGGGTGCGGGCCGGGCTCCTGGCCGCCGGCGAGCGGTCGGTGGACCCGCCCGCACTGGTCGAGGCCCTGCGTCGCGCGGCGACGGCGGCCGGAGTCGCCCACGTGGCGGCGGCGGTCGAGCGGATCGCAACGGCGCCCGGCGGCGGCCGCGTGACCGGCGTGGTGACGGCCGGCGCGGGGTCCCGCCAGATCGACGCCGCGACGGTGGTGCTGGCCGCCGGATGCGGCTCCGCCGGCATCCCCGGCCTGCCGGCTGCGGTGCGGCCCCCCGTCCGGCCGGTCAAGGGCGAGATCCTCACGCTGCGCCAGCCCCCGGGCGCAGCCCTGGTCACCCACACCGTGCGGGGCCTGGTCCACGGGTTCATCGTGTACTTGGTGCCGCGGGCGGACGGCCGCCTGATCGTCGGTGCGACCGTGCGGGAGCGGGGCTGGGACACCCGGGTCACCGCCGGGGGTGCCTACGAGCTGCTGCGCGACGCGCTGGCCCTGGTTCCCGGGCTCGACGACGCGGAGCTCGTGGCGGTCCGCGCCGGCCTGCGGCCGGGGACCCCCGACGACCTGCCGATCGTCGGGCGTGCGGCGGCGGAGGGGCTGGTGCTGGCGACCGGCCACTACCGCAACGGCATCCTGCTCACCCCGATCACGGCGGAGGCGGTGGCGGCGGCGGTCCTGGGGGAGCCGGTGCCCCCCGAGCTGGGCGCCTGCGATCCCCGGCGGTTCGAGGAGGTCCGGGTGTGAAGGCCACGGCGATGCGCGTCACCGTCAACGGCGAGGCGGCCCAGGTGCCCGCCGGGACCAGCGTCGCGGCCCTGCTCGCGTCGCTCGGGATCGAGCCGCGGGGCGTGGCGGTGGCGGTCGACGGCGAGGTGGTGACCCGCCGGACCTGGGCGGAGCGCTCGCTGGCGGCGGGCGAGCGCGTCGAGATCCTGTCGATCGCCCAGGGAGGCTGATCCGGTGACCACCCTCGAGCTTCATTCCGACCCCCTGGTGATCGCCGGCGAGTCGTTCCGCTCGCGGCTGATCCTGGGCACCGGCGGAGCCCCGAACCTCGACCTGCTGGAGGAGGCGCTGACCGCGTCGGGCACCGAGATCACCACCGTGGCACTGCGCCGGGTCGACCCCTCGGCACCGGGTTCGCTGTTCGACCTGCTCCGCCGGACCGGGATTCGCCCGCTGCCCAACACCGCCGGCTGCTTCACCGCCCATGACGCGGTGCGCACCGCGCAGCTGGGTCGGGAGGCCCTGGAGACGGACTGGGTGAAGCTCGAGGTCGTCGCCGACGAACGCACGCTGCTGCCCGACCCGGTCGAGCTGCTCGACGCAGCCGAGCAGCTCGTCGACGACGGCTTCGTGGTGCTGGCCTATACCAACGACGATCCCGTGCTGGCGCGCCGCCTCGAGGACGCCGGCGTCGCCGCGGTCATGCCCCTGGGGTCGCCGATCGGGAGCGGCATGGGCATCCGCAATCCGTACAACCTGGCGATGATCCTGGAGGCCGCCGGCGTGCCGGTGGTGCTCGACGCCGGGATCGGCACCGCGTCCGACGCCGCCCGGGCGATGGAGCTGGGCTGCGATGCGGTGCTCCTGGCCACGGCCGTCACGCGCGCCCGCGACCCGGTCCGCATGGCCAGCGCGATGCGCCACGCGGTCGAGGCCGGCCGGCTGGCCCGCCGGGCGGGGCGCATCCCCCGGCGGCTCTACGCCGACGCGTCGAGCAGCGACGAGGGCCTGGCCGACCTGGGATGACGGCGTGACCCCCGGCCTGATGGTCCTCACGGACCGGCGCATGGCGGCGGCCGCCGGCCACGAGCTCGTCGCGGCGGTGGAGGCCGCGGTCGGCGCGGGCGCGCCGACGATCCTGCTGCGGGAGAAGGACCTGCGGCGGGCC
>DATFVX010000120.1:0-5239 GCA_035259985.1 Acidimicrobiales bacterium
CCGCGCAGCTTCGACGACGGCGGTCCCCTGGAGGTCACCGTTGTCGACGACCGCGTCTCCGACGCTGATCCCGATGCGCAGGTCCAAGGCCTCGGACGCGCCGACGCCCTCGCCAGCGGTGCGGTTCCGGTCGGCGACGGATTGCTGGATCGCCACTGCGCAGCGCAGGGCGGCGGCCGTGCTTGTGAAACCGCCCATGACCCCGTCGCCGGTCGACTTGGTGACCACCACACCGTGGGCGGCGAGCGCCGCCGCCACCCGGGCGTCGAGATCCGCCCGGATCGCGTCGAAGGCGCCCTCGCCCACCCGGACCCGCATCTCCGTTGAACCGACCTGATCGGTGAACAGAACCGTCCAGGTGCCGACTGGCGCGCCCGCCGCGCCGCCCGCCACCATCGCCCACAGCCTACGCCCGTGCCGCCTCTGCGTTCCCCTTGCATGGTCCGGACCCGCCATTGCCCGACCGTCGGCCCGGCCGGTTGCAGCGCGGTTGCAGGCGCCCTGACCAGGTACGCGACCCCGGGCAGGCCGGCGGGTGATCACCCACCGCGGGCGTTCGGTATGCAAGGGTTTCGTCATGGCTGCGGCGACCGGTTGGGGCGCGCTGGCCGCCGGGTCGCTGGTGATCGGTGCGCTGCTGGCGCTCGTGCGAACGTGGTCCGACAGGGTGGTCGGCCTCGTGCTGTCGTTCGGTGCGGGAGCGCTGATCAGCGCGGTGAGCTTCGAGCTGGCCGAGGAGGGCATCGAGCTCGCCGGTGGGAAACCAGTGGGGATCGGCCTCGGCGTCGGGGCCCTGACCTACTTCGCCCTCGACCGGATTCTCGAGCCGGTGCACCCGTCCGTCGACCACGGCCAGGATGCATCGAAGACCGCGGGCGTCGGGCTGGCGCTCGGTGCGTTCCTGGATGGAATCCCCGAGCAACTGGTGCTCGGCATCGGACTTGCCGGGGGCGCCGGCGTGAGCGTCAGCCTGCTCGTCGCGATCTTCGTGTCGAACCTGCCGGAGTCGATCGGTTCGGCGAGCGAGATGATCGCCCACGGCCGCGCACATCGGGCGGTCATCGGGCTCTGGGTCGGGGTCGCGGCCGTATGCACGCTCGCGACGATCGCCGGCTACGCACTGGCCGACGCCGTCTCGGACGAGTTCAAGGCGTGGGTCGACGGGTTCGCCGCCGGAGCCCTCCTCGTCATGCTGGTCGACTCGATGATCCCGGAGGCAGCGCGCAAGGCAGGCCGCATTGCGGGCCTGATGACCGTGCTCGGCTTCGCCGTCGCCGCGGGTCTCTCCACCGTGTCGTGACGCCCTGCGCTACGAGCCAGCGGTTGGCGACCGGCCTGGCTCGACGGGGGTCCTCACGCCGTGGCGCTCGGCGATGTCGCTGATGGCTGCGGCAAGGAGGTCCGGGTGCTCGCTGGTGGTCAGGTGGCCACCAGGGAAATCCAGGAACTCGGCCCGGGGCACGCGCTTGCGTGCGGCCTCGAGCTGGCGGTGCTCGTAGGCGTCCTCCTCGCTGCCACCGACGTAGAGGGCGATGGTGCCGTCCAGGTCGCGGGCGATCGCACCGAGATCCCAGCGCTGCGCGAGCCGGCGGTGTTCGCCGACGAACCCGGCGCCGTTGTGGAGGAACGCAGCCCCATCGCGGCGGGTGATCGCCGACCGCAGCTCGGCGAGCTCCGCCGGCGCGGGACGATGGCGGCGCGAGTACAGGCGGGCCCGCAGGAGCGTCGCGTCGAACACCCGCGGTGACCGCTGCGCGGCCCGCATCCAGAGCGCCCCCATCCGCGTGCGCAGGACCGGCGTGGTCCACCAAGGGTGCGTGTGCGCGTCGGCGAAAATGCCGCCGTTCACCGTCAGGGCGGCGGTGAACGCCGGCGTGGCCATGGTCCCGTCCAGGTGGCGGCGGAGCAGCTCGAGCAGCGCCATCGCGGTGTAGTCGAACGCGACGACGACGGTGCGGCGCACGCCGTGGTGCCGCCACAGCGCCTCGACCAGGTCCGCCCGCTCGACGGTCGAATACGGGTAGTCGCGGGGCTTGTCCGAGTCACCCTGCCCGACGGGCTCGACGTAGAGCCGCGGGCCCAGGCCGTCGCCGAGCAGCCGGTCCACGCGCGCCCAGCCGTAGGAGCCGTCGGGGAACCCGGGCAGGAGCGTGAGCCACACACTGTCCTCGTCCACGTCCTGCTCGGCCGCCGCGACGCGCTCGAACACCCGGAGGCCGCCGATGGTCGCGGCGTCCCCCTCCGTCACCACGCGCCGGGCCTCGGGGTCATACGGGAGCCGCTGTCCGCCCGCGAACCACTCCTCCGCCGTCATCCACGAGGACTCTGCCGTCCTATTGCCGCTCATCGCGAGGCCGATCGTGCCTCCGGAGCGCAGTCCGGCGGTATCCGTAGTTGCACGGATTTCGGGCGGTGGGTCAGACGGCGGACCCCCAGCCGCACTGCGAGACGCCACCTCCGTCGCGTCTGCTAGGGATTGCCCTCGTGTCCGCTCCCGCTGTCGTCCGGCCTCGCCCGTGGATGCGACGCCTCGGGCTGGCGGTCGTCGCCCTGGTCGTGATCGCAGTGCCAGCGGCCTGCGGTGATGACGACGGTGCGGAACAGGGAGCGCGTACCGAGACGACCAGGTCGACGACGACATCGATGGCCACAACGACGACCGCGCCGCCCGGGCCCTGCGGCCTCGCCGACGCCACCGACATCACCTTCCCCGCCGGTCGCGGCGACGGCGCCATGCTCCACGCCATCGTGGTCGGCCAGGGACCGACGGCGATCGTCCTGGCCCACCAGTCGGATGACGACGCCTGCGTCTGGTCGTTCTACGTCCCCGAGCTGGTGGCAGACGGTCGGCAGATCCTCGCCTTCGACTTCAACGACCACGGCACTTCGGACCGCGTCGGCGACGGCCGCCTCGACCTCGACCTGCTCGCGGCCGTGGCCGAGGCGCGCAACCGTGGAGCAACGCGCGTCGTCGTGATCGGCGCGTCCATGGGCGGGACCGCCGCCCTGGCCGCGGCCGGGACGCCCAACAGCGGCATCGACGGCGTCGTGAGCCTGTCGGCGGTGAGCTCCTGGCTCCAGACCAACGCCGAGTCGAACGCCGCCGCCATCTCGATCCCCGTGCTGTTCGCCGCCGCCCAGAACGACGGGTCGGTCGCCCAGACGGCGCAGACGGTCTCCGAGGCATGCGGATGCGCCTACCCGGACGTGCTCATATTCGGCGGCAGCCGGCACGGCACGCGCCTTCTCCAGGGACCCGATAGCGCCTCGCTTGACACCGCGATTGATCAGCTCATCGCCAACGCGACGCAGTGACCGCCTGAACGTCAAGCATCGGGTGCGGTAGCGGAATCCGACCCGGCGAGCGCTTGTGCCATCCACCCGGGGCGGTGGTGCCGAATCGAGGCCGTCACACCAGCGAGTGCTGGGTGGCACCGGACCACACAGGGGTGGTTGCGATGAGACGGCAGCTCGTTTCGGTCGTACTGGCCATTTCCATGATCGGGGGTCTCGTGTCGGCGGCGGCCTTCGCGAGCCCGGCCCCGGCGGGGGCGCAGGAGGCGGGTGAGCCACTCCCGGATCCCGGCGACCCGGAGCTGCCACCCGAGGCCGTGCCCGGGTCGACGCCCGAGCGCGAGGCGGCATGGGAGGGCGCCACCCCACAGGAGCAGGACGAGGCCGTGGCCCTGTTCCGGGACCAGGTCATCCCACAAGCGGCGCAGGCGGCCCAGGCGGCGCAAGCGGCCGGGCCGGCCCAGGCCGACGAAGCGGTCACGTCCTGGCAGGACGTCTTCACCGGGCAGGCGAACGCTGCGGATCCGGCTGCCCCCGAACCCGTCTTCACGGACGGGCCTCCACCGGTGGCGCTTGCGGCCGCCGCCGAGGCGGTCACCTCCGAGACCGGGTCAGACCAGGATGCTGACGGGCTGCCGGAGACCTTCGAGGACACAGTCGCCGATGCGTTCACGCCCGTCTACCACGTGTCGACGGGGGAGAAGCCCGGCACGGGGTTCGCACGGTTCAAGGACAGCCTTCCGCTCGAGGTTCAGACCGTGCTGCCCCCGACCCCGCCGATCAGCCACTTCCGGGTCACCCCGCAGGGATTCACGCACGACAACCGCGGCACGCTCCTCGGCGTCCTGCGCATCGACTACCTCACGCTGTGGAACCGAGACGACGGGTTGAACTTCAACACGATCTGCGCAGTCCTCAGCCCCGCGTCGGCGCTCGTCGGGCAGCTCATCGGCAGACCCCACGACTTCGACAACGAACGCTCAGCCGCCCTGGTGGCAGCGCCGGTCGCCAACACCTCCGCGTTCAACGTCGACCCCGGCGCGTACAAGTCCTACGCCTACTTCACGACCGGGCACGAAGGCGACTTCTTCGCCGACCAGAGCCGGCTGCTGATCCCCAACGATCCTGTCCCCGCCGGGCTCCACATCAACCTGGCGCTGGCCCGCTCGAAGCACTCCACCTATCCGTTCAACCCCGACTTCTATCCGATCATCGGCCTCCAGGTCATCATCCCGGCATACCAGGCCATCTTCTCGTTCGTACCGGACCGGTTCAGGCCGCTGGCGCTCTACATCGCCGACGTCTTGTTCTTCACCTGCGCGGTCGAACGCTTCGGCGACCAGGGAGGCGAGTTCGCCGCCACTCGCATCAACGTCGGCGAGCTCGACCACCCCATCAACCAATCCAGCTTCATCAACGACGACACCAAAGAGAGAGTGAACCTCAGGAGCAAGTTCACCAAGAACGTCTTCGGCTTCACGCCGGAGTTTCCGCCACCGCCTCCTCCTCCGCCGCCACCACCCCCTCCGCCGCCACCTCCTCCCCCACCACCACCCGTCCCTTCCGGTTCGTTCGAGGTGCCTGGTGGTGGCGCCACGCCCTCGGGACCGGCGGCGGTCAGCTACCTGGGCAGCGAGTACGTCTTCGTGCGAGGCGGGGACAACGCCGTGTACGTCAACCGGTTCGACGGGGCGAACTGGACCGGCTGGGGCCAGCTGGCCGGCGGTGGCTGCTGCACTCCCGACGCTCCAGCGGCGGCGGTCTACGGCGGCATGCTGCACGTGTTCGTGCGGGGTCTCGGCAACGGCATCTTCGTCAACCAGTTCAACGGCACCGGCTGGTCCGGCTGGGCCGAGCTCCCCGGCGGCGGGTCGACGCCCTCCGCTCCTGCGGCCGCCTCGTACAACGGCCAGCTCCACGTGTTCGTCCGCGGCGGCGACAGTCG
>DATFVX010000121.1:0-6341 GCA_035259985.1 Acidimicrobiales bacterium
TGGGACGTGCCCCACGTCGAACCGCCCGAGCCGACCCGCCTCGGGGAGGTCGTGTGGCTCGAGCCGTATCCCGACGCCCGCCTCGAGGGTGCGATCGACGTCCCACTCGGCCCCGAGGCGCGCTACGAGCGGACCGAAGCCGTGACGCTGGCATTCATCACTGCGCTGCAGGTTCTGCCGCCTCGCCAGCGTGCCGTGCTCATCCTGCGCGACGTCCTCGGGTACCACGCCGACGAGGTCGCCGCCATGCTCGACGCGACCGTCGAGTCGGTCAACAGCGCCCTCCAGAGGGCACGCGCCGGCCTGCGGCGCCGCCTGCCGCCGCCCGGCGACCGCGAACCTCCCCCGGCCCCCGACTCGACCGCCGAGCGTGCCCTGGTGGAGAAGTTCGTCCGAGCGTATGAGTCCGCAGATCTCGACGCGCTGGTGGCGCTTCTGACCGACGACGTCGCCGTCTCGATGCCACCGATGCCGTTCGAATACGAGGGCCGAGCGGTGGTCGCCCGGTTCGTCGCCAGCATCTTCCGCGCCGGCCGGCGGTTCGACCTCGTTCCGACGCGCACCAATGGCCAGCCGGCGTTCGGCGCCTACCTGCGGGCTTCGACCGGGATCAGCCACGGGGTCGGCCTGTTCGTCATCACCCTCAGCGGCGATCGGATCTGCGCGATGACGCGCTTCGACAACAGCGTGCTCCCGTGGTTCGGGCTGCCGCGATCGCTCCCCAGTCGATAGCCGGCTTCCGGCCGAGGTTCAGCCTGGACCGTGATCGCCTGCCGCAGCGCCGGGCCCTCGTCCGCTTCGACTACCCCACGCTGTCGGGGCCGGGCAGCCGCAGCTTGCTGCTCATCGAGCGGGGCGACGCCGAGATCTGCGAGAAGTATCCGGGCGGCGAGGAGGATCTCGTCGTCGTGGTCAACGATCCGGTCGCGTTCGCCCGCTGGCATCTGGGCGAGATCGCGTGGGGACGCGCCGTGCGGGCCGGGGCCATCGAGCTACGGGGCTCTCGGGCGCTGGGCCGAGCCCTCCCCACCTGGCACCGCGATCACGACCACGGCCCGCAGCCGCTGCATCCCGTCCCGGCCTGAGCGCCGGGCGGTTCAGAGGTTGCACTTCCGCTCGCCTGTACGCGCGGCACACGATCGTCGTGTCGCGAGACTTTGGAAGAGGTGGGGCCATGGAGCTCGAAGGGTTCTTGGGGCCGGTGCTGGAACCGGGCGACGACGGCTATGAGGCGGCCCGGCAGATCTGGAACGGTGACATCCAGCGCCGGCCGGCGGTGATCGCCCGCTGCGCGGGGACTGCCGACGTCGTCGCGGCCGTGCGGTTCGCACGCGAGCGGGGGCTGGCGGTCGCGGTGCGAGGGGGTGGGCACGCCGTCGCGGGCCACGCACTGTGCGACGGCGGCGTCGTGATCGACCTTTCCCCGATGACGGGGGTGAGGGTCGATCCGCTGGCGAGGACCGCTCGGGCACAGGGCGGCTGCCTGTGGCGCCACGTCGACCACGAGACCCAGGCGTTCGGGCTGGCCGTCACCGGCGGCATCGTGACCCATACCGGCATCGGCGGGCTGACCCTCGGAGGCGGGATCGGCCATCTCATGCGCAGCTTCGGGCTCACGATCGACAGCCTGATCTCGTGCGACGTGGTCACCGCCGACGGCGAGCTCCTCGTGGCGAGCGAGGACGAGCATCCCGACCTGTTCTGGGGACTTCGGGGTGGCGGCGGCAACTTCGGGATCGTCACCTCCTTCGAATACCGGCTTCACGCCCTGGGGCCGACCGTGCTGGCGGGCGTGCTGGCGTGGCCGATGGTGCAGGCGACCGACGTGTTGCGGCGCTTCCGTGACTTCGCCGCCGACGCACCCGACGAGGTCGGGATCATGGCCAACCTGCGCCTCGCGCCGGCGCTGCCGGTCTTCCCCGAAGAGCTCCACGGGCAGCCGGTCGCGGCCCTCGTCGTCTGCTACGCGGGGCCGATCGAGGAGGGACAAGGGGTGCTGCGTCCGCTTCGGGGTTTCAAGAGCCCCGTCGTCGCCGCCGTCGACCCCAAGCCCTACGTGGTCCACCAGGCGCTCTTCGACCCCGCCTACCCCCACGGCCGGCACTACTACTGGAAGGCGCGGCGGCTCCCACCCCTGTCAGACGCGGCCATCGACGTGATCATCGAACAGGCCTCCGCCATCACCTCGCCGCTGTCGGCCATCCCGATCTTCACCCTGGGTGGGGCGGTGGCCCGGGTCGACGACGACGCCACGGCCTTCTCGGGCCGCGGCTCCGCTCACGACGTCAACTTCGTCGCCTCGTGGCTCGCCGACGATCCCGATCCCGAGCGGCACAAGGCCTGGGCGCGCACCGCGTGGGAGGCGCTGCGACCGCATGGCCAGGGCGTGTACGTGAACTTCCTCTCCGACGAGCCGTCGGGTCAGGTGCGGGCCGCGTACGGGGACACGAACTACGCGCGGCTGGCGTCGCTCAAGGCCAAGTACGACGCGACGAACGTCTTCCGCTCCAACCACAACATCGCGCCCGGTGGTTGACCCGGCCTGCGGGCGGGCGCGTCGTGCTCATGCGTGGGCCTGTGCCTCCTGAATGCGCGCAAGGAGTGCATCCTGTTCCGCGGCCGTCTCCGCACGGACGCGTATCCACTCGGGCCCCGGGCGCACGTCGGCATGCATCCCGGACGGGTCCTCGTGGAAGTGGAGAAACGCCTTTGACCGAACGTAGAAGACCCCATGCTTGCGCTCCACGAGGCCGGGGACGGTCCGCAGGCGCTCCAGGAACGGCTCCAGCTCGTCGAGCGCTTCCTTGCGTGCAAGGCGCACCGGCTCAGAGTAGTGGGCGCTCGCGGAAGTCATCGTGGCGTCTCGCCGGCCAGATCCGCCGCTGGACGTCGTCCTCGTCGTCGCCGCAGCTACGGCTGCGCCTTCCTCCTGCGTCCTCGCCAGCGACGAACCTGACACGGCGAGCCATCCACGGAACTCCCGCGAGCGCCCACGACGAGACCCCCTCACGGCCGTCAGCCCGCCGTTCCCGGGAGGCGCCGGTACAGGCACTGCCCGCCGCCCGAGGCGTGGAGCTGGCCGCCCGCGGACCAGACCCGGGCGGTCCAGCCGAAGAGCCCGCCGGTCGAGAGGGGTGCGGCGCCGTCGCACAGCAGCCAATCCCGGCCCGAGGTCGGGCGATGGAAGGCGACGTTCAGGTCGAGGGTCGGCGCGGTGAACGGGGGCTGCTTCCACGCGTGCGGGCGGTGGGCCGACGGCCAGCTCGGCAGGTCGACCAGGATCACGCAGCGGGCGGCGTCGACCCAGGGGTCCTCGAAGCTCGCGGTGGGCGCGAAGCGCAGCCATTCGCGCCACCGGGCGGGACGGGGACCATCAGGCGGCCATTCGGCCTCGAACTCGATGGGCTTGGCCTCGAAGTTGTTCCAGAACGGGAACGGTGGCTGGGCGTCGTCCGGCAGCAGCTCGCGGATGTCGGGGAGCTCGTCCGGACCGGGGACATCGGGCGGCGACGTCTCGTCGTGCTCCAGCCCCTCGACGTCGCCGACGCTCCAGACCATGGCGTCGAGGATCGGGCGGCCCTCCTGGCTGACCTCGACCCGCTGCGAGGCCGCCGTTCGGCCGGTCCTGCGGGATTCGACCCGCAAGTCGACGGGGCCGAAGCGGGCGACGCCCAGGTAGTGGCAGGAGAAGGCCGCCGGCCGGGCGTGCCCAGTCGATGCCCCTGCGGCCCGCAGCGCGCACGCCGCGACGTACCCGCCCATCGGCCCCCAGATCTCCCAGTCGGCGCTGAGCGTGGTCTGGTAGGTCCCGTCCCCGCACTCCCGAACCTCGGTGTCGTTCGCCAGGTCGCCCATCGGGGCAGCGTGCCCGGGTGGACGCCGCCGCCACAAGCCGCTTCCAGCCCGCCGGTGCGGGTCAGTCGGCGAGCGACGTGTAGACGCAGGTCCAGAAGTCCTGGACCACTGCGGGCGGGGGGAACGGTCCGGCGAACGCGTCGGTCGTGAGCAGGACGCCGGCAAGGCGCTGGCGGGGATCGTTGGCCCACGAGCTGCCCATGCCGCCGCCCCATCCGTAGCTCCCGGCAGGGCGGGTCAGGCCGGCCCGCCGGACCTGGACGCCAACTCCGTAGCCCCAGCCTTGCGAGCCGTCGGGGGACGTCGAGGGACG
Source organism: Acidimicrobiales bacterium (assembly GCA_035259985.1). Classification (GTDB taxonomy): domain Bacteria; phylum Actinomycetota; class Acidimicrobiia; order Acidimicrobiales; family VFJN01; genus DASQUK01. Next base: position 4,169 of record DATFVX010000121.1, read on the forward strand.
GCCCCAGTCGACGCCGAGGTGGTCGGTGGTCATCGCCTCGACCGAGGCCGCCGACAGCAGGCGCGACCCATCCGGAAGCCGCCCGCCGGACAGCAGCAGGCGGGCGAACGCGTGGTAGTCGTCGACGGTGGACACCAGCCCAGCCCCGCCCGAGGGGAATGCGGGAGGCTTGGCCCACTGGCCGTGGGGCGCGTCGTACACGACCCGCTGGCCCGTCTGGGGGTCCCGCGCATAGCAGGTGCTGAGGCGGTCGACGTGCTCGGTGAAGAATCCGGTGTCGGCCATGCCGAGCGGCTCCAGCACCCGCTCCCGCAGGAACCCGTCGAGGTCCTGCCCCGAGGCCCGGGCGATCAGGACGCCGAGCACGTCCGAGCCCGTGTGGTACAGCCAGCGCTCGCCGGGCTGGTAGAGCAGGGGCAACGTGGACAGCCGGCGCATCCACTCGTCGGGCTCGGGTGGCAGCTGGGGTTCCGGAGGACCCGCTCCCAGGCCGAGCTCGCTCATCGCCTCGAGCAGGGGCTGCGGCCACGGCGCAGTGAAGTCCAGGCCCAGCCCGAGCCGGAAGGTGAGCACATCCTCCACGGTGATCGGCCGTTCGGCCGGGACGGTCTCGCCGTCGGTCGGTCCATGCGGGTCGACGAGCACGCGGCGGTCGGCCAGCTCGGGCAGCAGCTCGTCGACCGGGTCCTCGAGTCGGAGCCTGCAGTCCTCGACGAGGACCAGTGCGCCTGCCGCGAGGATCGGCTTGCTCATCGACGAGACCCGGAAGATGGAGTCCCGGCGAACCGGTTCGCCCTCGCCACGGGTCAGCGTGCCGGCGACGCCGACCTCGATGTCGTCGTCGCGCGCCGCGAGCCAGGCGACGCCGCCGACGGCGTCACGCCGGACGTGGTCGGCCATGAGCTCGCGCAGCCGCTCGAGTCGCCCGGGTTCGAATCCGCTCATGAGGACTCAGACGGTACGACGCCGCCGAACTCATCGGCTGCCCCGAGCCCCGCTCCGCCACTCCGGCTATCGGCGCCGCCCGTCGAGGCGGATCGTCCACGGCTCGACCGCATCGACCACCAGGTGGGACCCGCTCCACGGGTCGCGCCCCAGCGTGGCGCGGACGGCGTCCGCCGATTCCGCCTCGACCGCCAGCACGACGCGGCGCTCGTCGGCGAGAGGCCCGCCCAGGACGACGAAGCCACTCGCCACGAGCCCGTCCATGAAGGCCGCATGGGCGGGCCAGTCCGATTGCTCCTCCATCGGGAGCGACGGGTCCCACTCGGGGCCGGTGCGGCGGAGCACGACGAAGAACGCCACGCCCCCGCGTTCTAGCGCACGACGATCCGTCCGTCCTGCTTCGCACACCCATCGGGCGACGTGACGAGTGCCACGCGGGGGTGACGTTTGCTCGCCCGCCGGGGGTCGTAGACTGCAGTTCGAAAAGATCTGCGGATCGAGGAGCGGGATCCCCCCTCCCTCGCTTCTCTTCGCAGCCGCGATGGCGCCGTTCGCACCCCCCCTGCGAGCGGCGTTGTCGCGTCCGGCCGGCCGGTCAGGCGCGCACGCCGCGCAGGCCCCGCCAGGCGAGCTCGGCGAGCTGGTGGGCGAGGGCCGCGGGATCTGCGTCGCTGTTGCTCCGGACCCAGTAGGTGCTTGCGCCCTCGATCATGCCCACGATGCCGTGGCCCAGCACCCGGCGCTGCCCCGGTGTCAGCCCCTCGATCTCGATCAGTTCGGCGACCAGGTTTGCCAGCGCGGTCTCGACCTGGTTGACCACCTCGGAGAAGCCGGCGTCGCGCCCGAGCCCTCCACCGTAGAAGAGCTGAAATGCGTCACGGTGCCGGTCGACGTACCGAAAGTAGGCGGCAAAGCCGAGCTCCACCATCTCGTGCGGCGTCTGGGCGGCGGCCACCGCCTTGGTGATCGTCTCCTGCAGCTCGGCGCCCACGTCGGTCAGGAGCTCGCTGAACAGCTCGCGCTTCGAGGTGAAGTGCTGGTAGAGGACCGGCTTGGTGACTCCCGCCGCCTCCGCGATGTCGTTCATCGAGGCGTCGTGATACCCCCGTTCCGCGAAGACCCGGAGGGCGACCTCGACGAGCTGGTGGCGCCGGCGGGCGGCGGACAGGCGGGTAGCCACAGCGACGGATGTCCTTCCTCGAGTTACCTAACGGTAACAGCCGCCCGG
>DATFVX010000122.1:0-3909 GCA_035259985.1 Acidimicrobiales bacterium
TCCTCGGCGGTGAGGGCCGCGAGCCGGCCGCCTGCGTCCCTGGCGGCGTCACGGATCGGTCCCAGGGGCCGCGGCGTGTGGAGCGGGTCGCAGGCGCCCCACAGCACCACCGGCGTGGGCACGCACTCGGCGAGGAATCGCGAGACCAGCGCCGTCTTGCCGATGCCGGCCTCGCCCGACACGACAGCGAGCCGGCCGTGCGTGGCGCTCCTCTCGAACTGGCGGTGCAGCTCGGCCAGCGCCTCGTCCCGCTCCAACAGCTCCACAGTGCTCGCGGGCAGGCTACTCCGGGGGGCGTGGGGGCGGCGCCGGGCCCGGGTGGGTCGGCGGCACGGGCGGCACCGCCGGGCCGGAGGGGCCGGATCCCGGCGGTGCGTAGGGCGGCGGGTCCGACCTTCCCGGCGGCGGGTTGGTACGGCCGAACACGGACGGTCCCGGCCTCATCTGCGGCGACTCGCCCGTCTGGAGGTGCATGATCTGGGCGCCGAGGGCGACCGCCGCCCCGACGGCCAGCAGTGCGATCCCGACGCGCGTGGGGCTGCTCTCCTGCATGGCGTCGGCGATGATCAGCACGATGCCGAGCGCCACGCCCCCGGCGCCGATGACCGTCGACCCCCGGCGGCCGCTGCGGGCGCCGAACCAGGCGACCACCAAGCCGGCGACGACCGAGGCGGCGCCCGCGCCCGCAGCCTCGATGTCCTCGCCCAGCAATGCGATCCCGCCGGCGATGGCGGCCAGCGACGCCACGACGAACGGGGTTGCGGTCCCGGCGAAGCCCCGGCGGTCGAGCAACCGGGCGCACACCAGGTAGGCGACTCCGAACAGCAGCGAGATGATGCCGAGCGTCGTGGGGTCCGGCTCGCCCGACTCGCTGGTGAGGCTCTCGCCGCCCGGGAACGGTTCGTCACCCGGCAGGGGTTCGTCGGGGGCGAACGGGGCCTCGACGAAGGTGTCCTCGAATCCCGCGGAGAACGGCTCCTCCACGAGCTGGAAGACGAGGAGCACGACGGCCACCAGGCCGGCGCCCACGAGCAGCGGGCGCCCCCGTGCCGGGCCCACGACGTAGGACACCAGCCACACCAGCGCCGACAGCGCCAGGATCCCCTCCGCCGACCATGGCGGGACACTGTCGGCGTCGAACGTCAGGAAGTAGAAGAACGGCGGCACCGCCAACGCGATGGCGGTCACGCCGGCGGTCGCGGCCGGGCTCTCCGCGAACCAGTGCAACAGGACGTAGCCGGCCACCGCCACGACCAGGCACATGATGATGCCCGGCAGCCGCGTCCCGTCGCTGAAGCCCTCCTCGCCGACCTGCGCGTCGCCGGAGATGATCACGACCCCCGCGACGGCCAGCGCGCATCCGGCACCGGCGAGCGAGATCCAGAGGCGCGGTTCGGCCCGACGCGTCGCCCAGGCGCCCAATCGGCCCAGGAACCCCACCTGTTCAGCTGCCATCCCGCCTCCTCAGATGCCCAGCGGACAGGCCCGCAAGCGGGGCCAATCCAGCCGGCCGGCCCGGTCCCGGGCTCAGACCGCCGTCGACGGCGGAGCCGACGGGCCCATGACGGCCTCGTCGGATTCCTGGAACTTGAGGTAGCCGCCGACGGCAATGCCGATGGCGGCGAGGAACGCGATCCAGAGCCCGTACTTGCGATCGAGATCGAAGCTCTCACCGAGAACGTCGACGCTCGACGCGATGAGCACGCGGAGGAGCAGCAGCACGACGACCGCGGCGCCCGCGATGACCTGGATCCGTGACCACGGGATGGGCGGCGTGGGCAGCTCGGTGGTCGTGAACCGCTGGATCGCGATGACCGCCACCATGGCAGCGGCGATGAGGAGCGGAAGGATGCCGGTGAGGAAGTACTCCCAGCCGATCTTGGTGTCCCCGGCCAGGCCGTACCAGGGCATGAACAGTGCGATCAGGAACGCGATCGCAGACGCACCGATCACCTTGTCGGCGGTCGACAGCTTGTTGAGGTCCACGTCTTTCGCCTCTCTGCAGAGTCGTTGAGCGGGCCCGAAGCGCGTGTGCACCCCCGCGCGGGTCGGCCGTTCGAACAGCCCCGGCCACTAGCATCCGACTGATGCCCCCAGCTCGGATCGCGGTACTCGCCTCGGGCAGCGGCACCCTACTGCACGCCATCCTCGAGGACGGCGTGCCCGTGGCACTGGTGGCGGCCGACCGGCCCTGCCGGGCGCTGGAGATCGCCGCCGAGAGGGACGTCCCCACCGAGTTGGTGGAGCGCACCCAGTGGGGGCCGTCCTTCGACCGCACCGGCTATACCGAGCGGCTCGTCAAGGTGCTCCGGACCCACGCAATCGACCTGGTGGTGATGGCCGGCTTCGGCACCGTGGTGCCTGGGCTCACCGACGCGTATGCCGGCCGCGTCCTGAACAGCCACCCGGCGCTGCTGCCGGCCTTCAAGGGCTGGCACGCCGTGCGCGGGGCGCTGGCGGCCGGGGTCAAGGTCACGGGCACGACGATCCACCTGGCCACCGCGGAGGTCGACGACGGACCGATCCTGGCCCAGGAGGCGGTCCCCGTCCTGCCGGACGACACCGAGGAGACCCTGCACGATCGGATCAAGCAGGTCGAGTGGCGCCTGTATCCCGCGACCATCCGCCGCTTCGTCGCCGATGCCTTCGGCGGCGCGTCCGGCGACGATCCCGATCCCCAGGAGGTGGAGCAAACGTGAGGGCACTCCTCTCCGTCTACGACAAGTCAGGCGTCGTCGAGCTCGCCGAGGGGTTGGAGGCCCTCGGCTGGGAGTTGGTCTCGTCGGGCGGCACGGCCGCAGCGCTCCGGGAGGCCGGCCTCGAGGTCACGGACACTGCGGCGATCACCGGCTTCCCGGCCATCCTCGGGCACCGGGTGGTGACGCTCCACCCGAAGGTGCACGGCGGCATACTTGCCGACCGCACCGATCCCGCCCACCGGGCCGACCTCGACGCCCACGGCATCGAGCCGTTCGACCTGGTGGTGGTGAACCTCTACCCGTTCGGCGCCGACCCCTCGGCGTTCGAGCACGGCGCGAGCAGTGCGGAAGAGCTGATCGACATCGGCGGCCCGGCGCTCGTCCGCGCCGCGGCCAAGAACCACGCGCAGGTCGGTGTCGTCGTCGATCCGGCGGGCTACCGGCCCGTGCTCGACGAGCTGCGGGCGTCGGGATCGCTGTCCGACACCACGCGTCGCGAGCTGGCGCGGACGGCGTTCGCGCGCACCGCGGCGTACGACGCCGCCATCGTCCGCTGGTTCGACGACGCCGCGGGGTCGGGTGAGCTGCCGCCCTCGCTCCACCTCGCCTACCGACGCGAGCCGCTGGCCCTGCGCTACGGGGAGAACCCGCACCAGCGCGCCGCGCTGTACCGCGCCGAGTCGGGCGTGGGTGGCGGCGAGGCGGAGCCGTGGTGGGCGGCCATGACCCAGCACGGCGGGCTGGCGCTCAGCTACCTCAACCTCTACGACGCCGACGCCGCCTGGCTGCTGGTCCACGACCTGGCCACCCGGTTCGACCGGCCGGCCGCCGCCATCATCAAGCACGCCAATCCCTGCGGGGCGGCGATCGCCCCCACGCTGGCCGACGCCTACGAGCGCGCGTACGAGTGCGACGAGCGCTCGGCCTTCGGGGGGATCGTGGCCGTCAGCCGCGTGGTCGACGAGGCGACCGTCGAGAGGATGGTGGCGGCGGCGCAGGCCGACGTCGTCGTCGCCCCCGGCTACGCGCCCGGCACGATCGAGGCGCTGCAGGCCAAGCGGAAGAACACCCGCATCCTGGAGGCGCCGCCGCCCACGCCCGACCGGTGGCACCTGCGCCCCATCAGCGGTGGCCTGCTCCTGCAGGACCCCCACCGTTTCGTCGCGGAGCGGGCCGACTGGCGGGTGGTGACCCGGCGGGTGCCCAGCGA
>DATFVX010000123.1:0-2282 GCA_035259985.1 Acidimicrobiales bacterium
GTCGCCGACCTTCGTCGTCCCCCGGTGCCCGCGCTGCTGGGCCTCGCGGTGTGGGCGCTGCTGGACGCCGCACTCCATGGCTCGCCGGGCCGAGGACTGGCACCGGCGCTGCTGGCCGCCGGCATCGTCGCCGTGTTCGCGGTGTGCCGCCGGTTGCCCGACGCGAGCCGGGAGATCCTGCTCTCGGGGATCATCGCGACGGCTGTCGTGGTGGCCGCCACGGGCTGGCTGGGGGTCGCCTTCCGGCTCGGGCAGTGGCGCTGGGAGGCGCAGGGCGTGTGGCGGGCCTCGTCCGCGCTGACCTACCCCAACGCCACTGCCATCGTCCTCGTGATGGTCACCCTCCTGGTCCTCGCCCTTTTGACCGAGCGCGGGCGCTCCCTGCCCCTGGCGCTGGCGGCCACCGCGCTGCTGATCGGGACGGGGGCGACGCTGAGCCGTGCCGGTCTGATCGCGCTGCTGGCGGGGGGCCTCTTGCTCCTCGCGCTCGCGGGGCCCTGGAAGGTGGTGCGGGTCACGATCGGGCCGGTGGTAGGCGCCGCGGTGGCGCTGAGCGGACTCGTGCCGTCCATGGCCGCCACCGCCGGGGTCTCCCCCGTGTGGGCGGTCGCCGGACTGATCGCCGGCCTCACGATCGGCGGCGGCCTGGCCTCTCTGGGCCCCCGGGGGGCGGCAGCCGTGGTCTCCGCGGCCTGCTTGTGCGGCGTGCTCGCGGTCGTCGCCTTCGGCCCGGACCGCCTGGCGGACGCGGCTGACCACGTCGCCGGTGTTCGGCTCACGCTCGACTCACCCGAACGGTTCGAGGCCACGCGGGTCGCTCTCGACAGGTTCGCCGAGCGGCCGCTCATCGGTGGAGGCCCGGGCCTCATCGAGTGGCGCTGGGGACACGCGAACGGTGCCGGGACGACGGTTCGCTATGTGCACAACGAGTACGTGCAGCTGACCGCCGAGCTCGGGCTCGTGGGCGCCGGCCTGCTCGCCGCGGCTCTGCTCACGCTGGGGTGGGGCTTGTGGAAGTGGCGCAACGCCGGCGCGTCCCGGCCGCTGTGGGCCGGGGTGGTCGCGGGGATCTGCGCGTTCGCCGTGCACAGCGCGTCCGACTTCGTCTGGCACATCCCGGCGATTCCGCTGATGGCTGCGGCCCTGGTCGGGCTCGTCCTGCCCCTGCCGAGCGCCGCGCCGGACTCATCGATCCAACCAGAGACAGATAAGGAGCTTCTATGAGACTTACCCGAAGGGCGAAGGTGGTTGCGGCAGCGCTCGCGATCACCGTGGGCGGCGTCGTCGCGGCGGCCGTGCCCGGATCGCCCGCCGTGGCATTCCAGTCGGGGCCGCTGTTCCTCGACGTCCAGGTGGAGTCAGCCACGCTGGTGGCCCGGGGGGCGGCCGTCGATGTGGTGGTCGACGTGGCCTGCACGTCACCGCAGGCGTTCGTCGACATCAGCATCACGCAGCGTGTCGGTAGCAGCATCGCCAGCGGATTCGGCTCGACCGAGGTCGGCTGTACCGGCCCGTCGCAGCGCGTCGTGGTCACGGTCCCCGCCTTTGGGGACAAGGCGTTCCGCAAGCAACCCGCGGTCGCCATGGCGATCGTGTCGGGCTGTGCGGGAAGCGTCTGCGGCAGCGAGAACGACACCGAGACGATCGACGTCCAACGCTGAGGTAAGCGCGAACCTGGCTCTACGAGGACCTGGGCGCCGGCACCGGCGGCGCCCGCCCTCGGCCGGCACATCCCGGACGCAGACGCTCGGGATGGCGTCCAACCGTAACCTGCGGTTCTCGCCCAGCCTGAGAGACTTGGTCGCGTGTCGGACGCTCCCCGCGATGCCCGGCTGGATGCCGAGGGCCACCGCCGGCGCCGTCGCGAGGCGTACGCCCGCGCCGCGGCCGTGCACGAACGGGCCGCCATGGCGCACGAGACGGCCGCAGACCTGTTCGAACGACACGGCGAGCTGGACAAAGCGGCACGCCACCGCCGCGCCGCCCAGGCGGAGCACCGCCGAGCCGTCGACGCCCAGCACACCGCCGATTCTCAGTAGACCGCCAAAGAACGAACCGAATTTCACCCTTGGTGACCTTTGGGCCACGGACGAACACATTCAGCATCAGCGGGTTGCTGGTTTGGGCGATCAGCTCATCCAAAGAGTGAGTTGAAGGAGGCCGTGGGGATCAGCGTTGCCGGGCCGAGTCCCAGACGGATTTTGTCCTCTTGTGTGAGGGCGACAGCGCCGCCGTCGACGATGTAGGCCTCGAGGTACGTGTCGTCGGCGTTGCGGCGGGCG
>DATFVX010000124.1:0-23232 GCA_035259985.1 Acidimicrobiales bacterium
GTCGGCCAGCGTCTCCCAGTCGACACGCGGCTTGTAGAAGTAGCCCTCGAGGAACGCACGGCTGGCGAGCTGGATCAGGTTGCGGTACCCGACGTTGGTCTCGGCCAGCAGCGTCAGGTGGTAGTAGAGCTTCCTCCCGCCCTCGGTGTCGCCGCCGGTGTCGTCGACCCGTCCCCGCCGCGCCGGGCGTTCGAACCGGGACTCGTGGGCCATGTAGGCCTCGGTGCCGAGGACGGGCTTGATCCCCTGCTTCCAGCATTCCTTGTAGAAGTCGAGGATGCCGTACATGTTGCCGTGGTCGGTGATGCCGAGAGCCGGCTGGCCGTCGGCCACGGCGGCCTCCACGACCTCGCCGATGCGGGCAGCCCCATCGAGCATCGAGTACTCGGTGTGGACGTGGAGGTGGGTGAAGCTTCCTCGACCGTTACCCGACACCCCGGCCGACTCCCTCCGTCGCGAACCTGCTCACCAGTTCACCGCGTAGTCGTCCACAGGGGCCTGTGGACAAATGACACCCGTGTGATTCATCGAGCGTAGCGCGCGCGGCGCGGCGGTTCCGGCGACGCGATCCGTCGGTTCCAGCGGATGGTGACTTCGGGCCGGATCAGTAGCCGTAGGCCAGCGCGCGATCGTCGCCCGCGCTACCAGGGTCGCCGCGTGCCGCGAGAGCGTCCCAGATCGCCCCCAGCGCCGGATCGTCGTCGGGTGACGTGAGCGACGCGCTCTCCAGCTCGGCGAGCGGCAAGCCCCGGCTGCGGAGGTAACCGCCGATGCCCGTGCGCAGCCGCCGTTCGAGCACCTGCGCGTCCGAGCGATCGACATCGGGCAGCACGACGGCGAACCAGTGCTGGGTCCGGTCCGGCACGTGGACGAGGTGGTCGAGCACCCCACCCGCCACGAACTGGTGGCCCAGCTCCCGCAGGATCGTGACCTGGCGCCGGTACGGGAGCAGGGCGAAGGGCTCGTCCGGCACCTGGACCAGGACCAGCGAGAACGGGTTGCCGGTGCGTTCGCAGTGCGCCTTCTCGGCCGCAATGCGGTCGCACAGGAACCGCGCCGTCCACAACCGCGTCTCGGGATCGATCGGCGGGGCCGCCGGCGACGATGCCGCAGCGGCCGAGCGCCGGGGCGGGGCCGGCCGCGAGGGGGCGGGCGGGGCCGGCCGCGAGGGGGCGGGCGGCGACGGTGGCGGCGGCACGGCGTCGTACCACGACCCCGGTTGCCAGCGGGGGTCCTCGGCGGCGACGGCCGGGCTCCCGTAGGGATCGGACCACGGCGCAGGCGACGGGGTGGGGAACTGTGGCGGCGGCGCCCACTCGCCCGCGGGCTCCGGCACGGCCGGGCTCCCGTAGGGATCGGACCAGGGCGGCGGCGACGCCGCCGGCGGGTCCGGCGGCCACCCGTTGACGCCAGTCGGGCTCGCGGCCCGCCCCGCGTCCGGGGCGTAGTCGGGCGCGAGCGATCCCAGGGGCTCGGACCATTCCGATCCCGCGGCCCTCGCGTCCGCCGCCACCGGCTCGGGCCAGGCCGCCGGCTCCGCATCGGTCGGCGCGGGGTACCCATCCTCGTCGTCCGGCGTCGTGACCCAGACCGACGTCGGCCGGCCCGCGCCGAACGCATCGTCCCCGGCGCGTTCCCGCTTGGAGAAAGCCCGCCCCCGCGCCACCAGCGGCGAGTCGTCCCATTCGTTGCCCTGCAACAGGCGGTCGACGATCGGCTGGGCCCTGAGCCCGACCTCGGCCGCGACCGCGTACGCAGCCGCGCGGGTCAGCGCCAGCACCCCGATGCTCGCCATCCCGGCGTCGTCCACGTCGGCCGAGCGGAGGGCCAGGTACACCACCGCGGCGACGGCGGCGGCGAGCCATCCGGCGCTGCGTCCCACGATGAGGCCCGCCGCGAACACCGGGACGAACAGCAGCGTGGCCACGACCTCGACGCGATCGACGCCCGCGGCCACCAGCCCGGCGGCGACGATCGCCACCACCAGGGCGACGGCGAGCACCACCAACGCACGGGCCCCGTGCTCGCGCACGCGACCTACGCCCGCGTTCCCCGGCATCCCCATCACCGCCAGCCTACGTGGCCTCTGACCTGGACGGGAGTCACACTACCCAGGGAAGATGCGGCCACACGCTGGGTGAGCCGGCCGCGAGGAGCCTCCGTGGGGCTCAGAGGTACGTGCCCGGGCGGGCTTCGCGCTCGACGTTGGGCTGGGGTGCGCCCGGCGGCAGCCGGCGGCGCATCTCGTCGAGCTGCTGGCGGGCCGCCATCTGCTGGGCGAAGAGCGTGGCCTGGATGCCGTGGAACAGACCCTCGAGCCAGCCCACGAGCTGGGCCTTGGCGATGCGGAGCTCGGCCTCGCTCGGGGTCTCGGTGTCGGCGAAGGGGTGGGCCAGGCGGCCCAGCTCGTCGCGCAGGTCGGGCGACAGCGCCCCCGACAGCTCGGTGATCGACGTCTCGTAGATCTCCCGGAGCCGATCACGGCTCTGCTCGTCGAGCTCGGACTGGCGCACCTCCTCCAGCAGGAGCTTGATCATCGACCCGATCCGCATCACCTTGGCCGGCTGCTCGACGGCCTCGTTGGGCTGGTCCGGCGCCTCGGCGGGCCTCACGACCTCGGGGTGCTCGACCTGCCCCGGAGCGGCGCTCCCGTCGGCGAAGCCGGCCGGCGGCTGACCCGGCGCGGGCTGGCTGGCGTTCTGATCGTCGGTGAACGACATGGGGGCCATCCTGCCACGGTCCGGCGCCGTTCCCGCGCTCGGCGGAATCGGCGCCGGGGACGGGCGGCGGGTGAGAACCGGTCGGTGCCGGGTCAGCGCCGGGCGGCCAGGAGGGGGACCAGCATCTCGGCCGGCGTCAGCGACCCGTGCCGCCCGACGAGCTCGTAGGGCCCGATGTCCTGGGGGTCGTGGAACGCGGCGTTGGTCCTGGCGACGAGGGCGACGTCCCCCAGCCGGGACCGCGCCGCCTCGGTCACCACCGGGCCCAGCCAACCGCCGGCGACGATCTCGTCACGCGTGACCACCCAGGCGTTGTCGCTGTGGTGCTCGACCGCCGCCTCCCACAGCGCGCTCGCCCGGCCCGGCCGGGCGTGCAACCACCGGAACCGCGCCTCCCCGGACTGCATCGACGTCTGCGCGAGCACGGGCGCCGCCAGCTCGACGATGTCGTCGCCGGTCTCCACCTGGCCGTGGTCGGCGATCACGACCAGGGCGGCGCCGGCGGGCAGGCGGGAGACCATGCGGTCGACGACCTCGTCGATCCACGCGAGCTCGGCGTCGTAGTACTCGCCCAGCCCGTACTCGTGGGCCACCTTGTCCAGGCCGTCGTAGTAGGCGTACACGAACGGCTCGCCGGCGGCCAGCAGGCCCTCCACCTCGGTGACCATGGTCGCCATCGTGCGGTAGCCCCAGAACCGGGCGGGCTCGAGGTGCGCACCCGTGAACCCCGAGCGGCGGTACTCGGCCCGGGTCACCACGGGGGGCCGCTGGCCGAGGAACGGGGCCGTCGGCTGCATCTTGGCGGGCGGCAGGCTCTGGTGGGCGTCACCGGCGGAGGTGGCCCAGCGCAGGACGTTGAGGACCTCGCCGTGCACCGCCATGCGGTAGCCGACGATGCCGTGCTCACCGGGCGGCAGGCCCGTGGTGATCGAGGTGAGTGCCGTCGACGTCGTCGATGGCGCCACCGTGGTGATCGGGCCCCCCTCCATGGCCGCCAGGGTCGGGGCCAGGGAGGGGCGGGCGGCGAGCTGCTCCCAGCCCATGCCGTCGAGGACGAACAGCACGACCTGGCGCGCGTCGGCGGCGGTCCCGGGAACCCAGCTCGGTGCGTCGTCCGGCGGTCCGAGCAGCGCAGGCACGACGTTCGTGACGCAGGCGGCGCCGTAGTCAGGTAGTAGGGGTTCGTGGACCACGCCTGTGCCTTTCCGGGCTCCACCGTACCCACCCCGGCGCACACCGATCAGGGGGTTCGGGGGTTCCTCGCGGCGTCGGTCGGCGACGAATCGTTACGCTCACGGCATGAAGGTGTCGACGCGCGGTGACTACGCCAGCCGCGCGCTGCTGTCGCTGTCGCTGCACGCCGGCGAGGCGGGCCCGACCTCCGTCCGCGACATCGCGGAGCGCACCGGCCTGCCACAGCCGTACCTCGAGCAGATCCTCTTGGCGCTCAAGGGGGCGGGCCTGGTCCGGTCCAAGCGGGGGGTCGGCGGCGGCTACGTGTTGGCGCGGGAGCCCGCCACGATCACCCTCGGCGACATCGTGAGTGCGGTCGACGGCCCCATCACGGTGGGCGACTTCGGCGAGCCCCACCAGAACGGCGCCTGCGATCACGAGGGCCAGTGCGTCCTGCTGGCGATCTGGGGGGTGCTGGGCGAGCACATGCGCCGCCACCTCGACGAGCTGACGCTGGCCGACATCGCCAGGATGGCCCGGGGCGAGCGCGAGTGGCCGGTGGTCGAGCCCGTCGACTGACGAACGTGCGGCGGTTGTAGCCCCCATGGGGGCGCTAACCACCGCAGGTTCGTACGGGGGGCGGGTCAGCGCAGCGTGGCCAGCACCGCCTCGAGGTCGGCGGGCAGCGGTGAGTCGAACGCCAGGGGCTCCGCGCTGACCGGGTGCGCCAGCGCCAGGTGCTCGGCATGCAGCCACGGCCGCGGCACCGGCAGCGAGGCCCGGCGGCCGCCATAGCGGGCATCCCCGACGACGGGGTGGCCGATCGACGCCATGTGGACGCGGATCTGGTGCGTCCGGCCGGTCTCGAGCCGGCAGCGCAACTCCGTGACCGTCACCGGGTCGGTGAAGCCCCGGACGACCTCGTAGCGCGTCCGTGCCTCCTTGCCGGCCAGCGTCACCGCCATGCGCGTGCGGTCGCGGGCACTGCGGCCGACCGGGGCGTCGACCATCCCCGTCGGCGAGTCGACCGCGCCCCAGACGAGCGCCCGGTAGCGCCGGTCGACCCGGCGGGCCTCGAGCATCGCCACCAGGGGCTCGTACGCGCGCTCCGAGCGGGCGACCAGCAGCAGGCCCGACGTGCCCTTGTCGAGCCGGTGCACGATGCCGGGCCGGTCGGGCTGGCCGACGGTGCGGATCTCCGGGAACCGGGCGAGCAGCCCGTTGACCAGCGTGCCCGCGCGCTGGCCGGCCCCGGGATGCACGACCAGGCCCGCAGGCTTGTCGACGACCAGCATGTCTGGGTCCTCGAACACCAGCGGCACCTCGACGCCGGGATCCGGGGCCAGGACCTCGTCAGCGGACCGGTCCGGCGCGACCACCTCGAGCGCGTCGCCCTCGGCGACGCGGTGCGACCGCGTGGTGATGGCCCGCCCCCCGACGGCGACGTCCCCGGCGTCGACCAGCGCGGCGGCCTCGGAACGGCTGCAGCCGGCGACCATGGCCACGACACGATCGAGCCGCTGGCCGTCCAGCGCCCGCGGCACGACCGCTACGAGGGTCGATGCCGCCGGTCGTCCCATCGCCGGTGTGCCCCGGTCACGCCGAGCCGTCCTCGTCGCCGTGCTGCCACTGCGTGCCGAACAGCAGCAGGGCGCCCACGACGATGGACGCGTCGGCGACGTTGAACACCGGCCACCACTGGAGGTCGATGAAGTCGACGACCCCGCCGCCGAGCAGGCCGTCGCCCGCCCGGAAGGCGCGATCGGTCAGGTTGCCCAGCGCACCGCCGGCGACCAGGCCGATGGCGACCGCCATGCCCGGCCTGGTCGCGTAGCGCCCGGAGCGCAGCAGGATGCCCACCACCACCAGCGCCAGCACCGAGATGATGGCGCCGCGGCCCGGCGCCAAGCTGAACGCGGACCCGTGGTTGACGATGAGGTGGAGCCGCAGCGTCCACACGACGTCGATCGTGCGCGTGTCCAGAGTCTCGACCGCCCACCACTTGGTGAGCTGGTCGACGGCGAGGACGGCGGCTGCGGTCCCCAGGAGCAGCGACCACCGCGCCCGTTGGGCGGTGGCCGGTGGGGCCGCCTCGCCCGTCAACGACCCAGGCCCAGACCCCCGCTCTTGCACTTCACGCACAGTGCGGCGTACGGCAGGGCCCGAAGGCGCTCCTTGGGGATCGCGGTGCCGCATGAGTCGCACTTCCCGTAGGAACCGTCGTGGATCTTCTCGATCGCCCGGTCGATCTGCTCGATGGCCGCCCGGGCCTGTGCGGAGAGCGCCAGGTCACGTTCGCGCTCGACGGCCAGTGTGTCACCCTCGCCCGACTCCTCGTCGAACTGGACGTCGCCCGGCTCGCGGTCCTCGGTGAGCGAGTCGGCCTCGGCCTGCAGGCTCTCGGCCTGGTGCAGGTACGTCGCCCGCTCCTCGGTCAGCGCTTGGAGCTGACCCTCGAGGAACTTGTCGAGCGCAGGGGCCTTGCTCGAGCGCTTGGTGGCCCTGGACCGGGAGGCGGACTTGCGGACAGGAGCGGCTTTCGTGGCTCTGGGCATGGGGGATCTCGCCGTCCTCGGGAAAAAGGGTGCCGGATGGTACGCCGACACCCGCAGGGGGTCAAGGGAAGGCGTGCAGGATACGTGTGAGGGGACCGAATCCCACCGCGGCCTACGCTGACGGATATGCCCTTTGGCCCCGTCGACCCCGGCCTGGACCTGCCCGCTCTCGAAGAGCGGGTGCTCGCACGCTGGCGCAAGCGGGAGGTCGTCGAGGAGGTGGCGCGGCTGCGCAAGGGCGCCGAGTCCTGGATCTTCTACGAGGGCCCGCCCACCGCCAACGGCCGCCCCGGGCTCCACCACGTGTGGGCCCGGGCGTTCAAGGACCTGTTCCCCCGCTTCCAGACGATGCGCGGCCGCGACGTCCCCCGCAAGGGCGGCTGGGACTGCCACGGCCTGCCGGTGGAGCTCGAGGTCGAGAAGGAGCTCGGGCTCGCGACCAAGGCCGACATCGAGGCCTATGGCATCGAGGCGTTCAACCTGCGCTGCCGGGAATCCGTGCAGCGCTACGTCGAGGACTGGTCGGCGCTCACGGAGCGGTCGGGCGTGTGGATCGACACCGCCGATGCCTACTGGACGCTGGACAACGACTACATCGAGTCGGTCTGGTGGCTCATGCGCCGGCTCTGGGACAAGGGGCTGCTCTACGAGGGGCACCGGGTCACGCCCTACTGCGGCCGGTGCGGCACCGCGCTGAGCTCGCACGAGGTGGCGCAGGGCTACGAGGACGTCGTCGACCCGTCCATCTACGTGCGCTTCCCGCTGGCGGCCGGGCACGCCGGGGCGGCCGTGCCCGATGCCGACCTCCTGGTGTGGACCACGACGCCCTGGACCCTGATCTCCAACGTGGCGGCGGCGGTCGGCCCCGCCTTCACCTACGTCCGGGTCGCGGCCACCGACGGCGGCCGCGACCTGGTGCTGGGCGAGCGCGCCGCGGCCCGCCTGTTCCCCGACGCCGAGGTGCGGGAGCGGTGGCGCGGCGCCGAGATGGCCGGCTGGCGCTACCGGCGCCCGTTCGACTTCATCGAACCCCCGCCCGGCAAGCACGGGTGGCGGGTCGTCGTCGCCGACTACGTGAGCGACGACGACGGCTCCGGCATCGTGCACCTGGCGCCCGCTTTCGGCGAGGACGACGCCCAGGTCGGCCGCGCCGAGGGGCTCCCCGTCCTCAACCCGGTGGACGCCGACGCCACGTTCGACCACACCGTGCCGCCGTGGCAGGGGCGCTTCGTGAAGGACGCGGACCCCGAGATCATCGCCGACCTCCGGGCGCGCGGGCTGCTGGTCGCCGAGCAGCCGTACGAGCACAGCTACCCCCACTGCTGGCGCTGTGGCACGCCGCTCATCTATTGGGCCAAGACCTCATGGTTCGTGCGCACCGAGGCGCGGCGCGCAGACCTCCTCGCCCAGAACGAGACGATCAACTGGGTCCCCGACCACATCAAGCACGGGCGCTTCGGGCGCTGGCTCGAGTCCAACATCGACTGGGCCCTATCCCGCGACCGCTACTGGGGCACGCCGCTGCCGATCTGGCGCTGCCGCGGCTGCGGCTCGGACACCTGCGTCGGGTCGGCGGCGGAGCTGTCGGAGCTCGCGGGGCGCGACCTGTCCGACCTCGACCTGCATCGTCCCTACGTCGATGACGTCACGTGGACCTGCACCCAGCCCGGCTGCCGCGGCACCGTCCGCCGCCTGCCGCCCGTGCTCGACGCGTGGTTCGACTCCGGGTCGATGCCGTCGGCGCAGTTCCACCACCCCTTCGTCGACGACGGGCAGTTCGAGGCCAGCTTTCCCGCCCACTTCATCTGCGAGGCCATCGACCAGACGCGCGGCTGGTTCTACTCCCTGCTCGCCGTCAACACGTTGGTGTTCGACTCCACCCCCTACCGCAACGTCGTCTGCCTGGGTCTGCTCGTCGACGAGCAGGGGCAGAAGATGTCGAAGTCGCGCGGCAACGTCATCGATCCGTGGCAGATCTTCGCCGGCTTCGGGGCCGACGCCCTGCGCTGGTACTTCTTCTCGGGCGGCCAGCCATGGACCACGCGGCGCGTGTACGAGGAAGGCATCCGCGAGTCCACCCGGCAGACGCTGCTGACGCTGTGGAACGTCTTCAGCTTCTTCGTCACCTACGCCGATCTCGACGGCTGGCGGCCGGCCCCGGGCGGGGATCGCGCGGAGCCGAACCATCCGCTCGACCGCTGGCTGCTGAGCGAGCTCGACGCCACGGTGTCCGGTGTCACCGACGCGCTGGAGGGGTTCGACGCATTCGGCGGCGCCGGGCGGCTGGCCCGGTTCGTCGACGACCTGTCGAACTGGTACGTGCGCCGCAGCCGGCCACGGTTCTGGCGGGCCGACGACCCCGACGCCCACGCCACCCTGCACCACGCCCTGGTGGTGACGAGCCAACTGCTCGCGCCGTTCTGCCCCTTCCTGGCCGACGAGCTCTACGTCGGGCTCACGGGCGACGTCTCGGTGCACCTGTCGGACTGGCCGCAGCCGAGCGGTGCCACCGACGAGGCGCTGGCCGAGCAGATGAGGGCGGCGCGGCGGCTCGTCGCCCTCGGCCGAGCGGCCCGCACCGATGCCAGGGTCAGGGTGCGCCAGCCGCTGCGGCGGGCGCTGCTCCTGCATCCCGGCGCCAGCCTCGGCCGCGAGGCGCTCGACGAGATCGCATCGGAGCTCAACGTCAAGGCGCTGGACGACGTCGACACCCTGTCGGGGCTGATGTCGTGGACGATCGTGCCCAACTTCCGCGCGCTCGGGCCTCGCCTGGGACCGCGGGTCAATGACGTGAAGCGCGCGCTGGCCGAGGCGGACGGGTCGGCCCTGCAGCGGCGCCTCGAGTCCGAGGGCTTCATCGAGGTGGCGGGCGAGCGGCTGACGCCCGACGAGGTCGAGGTCCGGGCCGACCGCCACGAGGACTACGCCCTGGCCGAGGACGGCGGCTGGGCGGTGGCGCTCGATCTCGAGCTCGACGACGGGCTACGGCGCGAGGGCCTGGCGCGCGAGCTGGTCCGCAGCCTCAACGACCTGCGCAAGGAGGTCGGCCTCGACATCGCCGACCGGGTCACCCTGGCGATCGCCGCCGACGACGTGCTGTGGGCCGCGCTCGACGCCCACCGCGACTACGTGATGAACGAGGTCCTGGCGGTCGAGCTCATCCGGGCCACCGGCGGCACCCATGCGCTCGATGTCGATAGCCACGACGTCGCCGTCGACATCGCCGTGGCGTAGAGGCCGAGCGACTCGGCGGCGTCGACGTGGCGCCGGGCGGGCGGGCTCCCGGGCGGTCAGCCCTCCGGCCGGTCGGTCGGCTCGGGGTCGAACACCGCCCGGCCCCATTCGCTGGGCCGGGACTCGGGCTCGTCCGGCTGGCCGGCGCCGTTGGCCCCGGGCTCGGCGCCGGTGGCCGGCGGCTCGTCGGCCGCAGGCGTCGCCGCCGGTGCCGGCGGGGGCAGTGGCTCATCGCCCGGCGACGTCCGCAGCTCGGACGGCAGCCACCCCGCACGTTCCCCGGCCCCGCCGCCCAGGCGGTGCGCGTCGCCCGGCGACATGAATGGCATCGGCTGGTTCCACGGGCCGTTGTCGGACGCGGGGGCCTCCTGGAGGGCCGCCACGGGGGAGCTCGGGGCGCCGGCCCCGTAGGGCGATCCCGGGTCGTCGGCGGGGTCGGGCGGCGCCAAGCCGCCGGACCCGTACGCCGCCCGGCTCGGCAGCGGCGGGGGCCCGGCGCGGTCGATGTCCGCGAGGCCGGGGACCGGGTCCGTGGACAGCTGGCCCTCGGCCTCGACGATCCTGTGCAGCTCGGCGATGCCGGCGCGGATGCGCTCCCGCTGCTCGTCGACGTGGCGGGTGAGCACGTCGACGTCCGTCCGGAGCGTGTCGCGCTGGTCGATCAGGCTGTCGAGCTCGGCCTCGACGGACGCCCGCGCCTGGTCGGCGCCGCGCCGTGCGTCGTCCTCGGCGGTCATCCGCGTGCGGCCGGCTTCGGCCCGGGCCTCGTCTATCAGGCGGTTGGCCTCCTGCTTCGCCTCCTTGATGGTGGCGTCGGCGGTGCGCTGCGCGAGCACCAGCGTGCGCCGGAGCGTGTCGTCGGTCTCGCTGGCGCCGACCGCTTGGACACCGGCCGTCGCCACGGGCGCTGCGGACGGCCCGCGGCGCTGGACCTCCTCGATCTGCCGTTGGGCATCGAGCAGCCGGGCCTCGGCGGTCTCGGCCCTGGCGCCGACCTCACGCAGGCGCTCGTGCAGATGACCGACGCCTGCGGCCACCCGCTCCAGGAAGTCGTCGACGTCGCGGGTGTTGTAGCCACCGCGCCGTGCCTCCCGGAACTCGACAGCGTGAAGCGTCTGAGGGGTCAGTTCCATGGCGCGACAGAGTAACGAACCCGATCAAGGCCAACTGAAGTGCGGAAATTCCGCGAGCGCCCGCTAGCAGATCGCCCGGTACACGATCTGGCCCACCAGGAAGACGATGATCGGCGACAGGTCGAGCGCCGCCACGCCCATGCGGATCGGCGGCAGCATCGAGCGAATGGGCGCGAGCACCGGCTCGGTCAGCCGGTAGAACACGTCGTAGATCTGGGCGTAGGTCGTGCCGGGCGTGGGCAGGAACCAGCTCATGATGATCCGGACGAAGATGACCAGCATGTAGAGCTGGATCGCGATGCAGACGATGATCACGGGTCGGGTGGCTCCGGCGGTGCTGGCGACGGGCGGTTAGCGGCTGGCGGATCAGGCTTCGTAGCCCCGCTCGCGGAGGCGGCGCCTCTCCTCGAGCGAGACTTCGACGTCGTTCGGCGTCAGAAGATAGACGTGGTTCGCTACCCGCTCCATCTGGCCCCCGAGGCCGTAGCAGAGACCGCTGGCGAAGTCGATGATGCGACGCGAGAGGTCGCGGTCGACGCCCTGCAGGTTGAGGATCACCGGCACGTTGATCTTGAACTTGTCGGCCACGTCCTGCGCGTCGTTGAACGAGGTCGGCCCGACCACGAAGGGCTTGGTCGTGGCGCCTGCCATCGACCTCACGATCCCGGCGCGACCGCGTCCCGTGCGGTCGCCGTCATGCGCGCGGCGGGCTGCGCCGTGCTCGCGTCCGGACGAGGCGTCGCCCGTCGCATCCTCACCGCCCGCGTGGGTGTGGCCGTTGCCGTTGCGGTCGTCGTGGCGGCCGGGAGCGAGTGTGCGCACCGATCCCGAGGGCTCCGGGTCCCGCTGCACCGAACCGGCGCGCCGCCCTGACGCACGGGACGGGGACGAGTGCGACGCCCCCTGGTGCTCACCCGTCACGTCGAAGTCGTCGTACTCGTCGTCGGGGCCGAGCCCCAGGTAGAGCATCGCCTTGCGCCACATCGATGCCATGAGTCCTCCACGGCCGTATCTGCTGACTAGTCTCGCGCCCCCGCCTGATCGGGACGCGGACCGAAGAGGTCACGGCCGACGCGGACCATCGTGGCCCCCTCCTGCACCGCGACCTCCAGATCGTCGGACATCCCCATCGACAACTCCCCCAGGCCCAGCCGCTGCGCGAGCTCGCGCACGGCGCGGAACGCCGGGCGGGCGGTGTCGGCGGGTCCGGCGGGGGCGATCGTCATCAGCCCGCGCACGTCCAGGCCGAGGTCGACCAGGCCGTCGACCAGCGCCGGCGCCATCGACGGCTCGCAGCCGGCCTTGCTGGCCTCGCCGGAGGCGTTGACCTGCGCCAGCACGGCGGCGCCGGGCGCCCAGCGCGCAATCTCCGCCCCCACCGCGAGGCGGTCGACGCTGTGCCAGAGCGACACCAGGGGGGTGGCCTTGCGCACCTTGTTGCGCTGGAGGCGGCCGACGAAGTGCCAGCGCAGGTCCCCGTCGCGGTCGTGCGTGCCGAGCTCCTTGGCCTTGGCCACCAGTTCCTGCACGTAGCTCTCGCCGATGTCCTGGAGCCCGGCGTCCAGGGCCTCTCGCACGACATCGGCGCCGAAGCCCTTGGTGACGGCAACCAGGCGCACGGCCGCCGGGTCACCGCCCGCAGCGGCGATGCGGTCCCGCACGGCCGCCACCCGGCCGGGGAGGTCGATCGCCGGGGCTGTGCTCACCGCGTCGCCGGCCATCCGGTCGGGTCCTCGAGCCACACCACCATGGCCTGGCGGGCGGTGTCGCCCCGGGCCCGGTGCGAGAACATCGCCGGGCTGCCGCAGCCCGTGCACGTCGTGCCGGTGGGCGTGGCCGCCCGCGGGATCACCGACCGTGACGACAGCGCAACGGCGACCGCGGCGGGCAGGTCGAGGGCGGGCCGGCCCGTTCGCGTCGTCGCCCGCACGCCGCCGCCGTAGCGGTCCGCGACCCGGTCGAGGTCGCCGGCGCCGAACTCGTAGCAACACGCATGGATGCACGGGCCGACGACCGCCCGCAGGTGGCGGCCGCCCGCATCGTGGACCGCCTCGACGGCCCGCTCGACGACGCCGGACACGAGGCCCCGCCAGCCGACGTGGACGGCGGCCACCACGCCCTCGTCGGCGACGAGCGCCACCGGCGCGCAGTCGGCGGTCTGGATGGACAGCGCCGCGCCCGTGCGGGCGGTCACCGCGGCATCGGCGTCGGCCCCCGCGTGCGCGCCGGGCTCCTCGACGACCACGACCCCGTCGCCGTGGACCTGGTGGAGCCACGTCCAAGGCAGGGGGACCAGCGCCTGCCGGCGCGCGGCGAGGGGGCCCGCCGGCTGACCGACGGCGAAGTCGCCGTCGGCGGCGCCGGTGAACCGGACGCGGGCGGTGGCCCCCGCCGGCAGCGCCCACGCCAGGGACATCTGCGCCACTGCTGTCGGCGCCCGCGCACCCACCGACGGATCTCCCCCGGCTACTTGAGGAACGACGGGACGTCGAACTCGTCTTCGCTGTCGAGGTCGAGACCGTCGAGCGACGACGAGCCCAGCGGCCCGGTGGTGTCGTCGAACGACGTCGCCCTCGACGTGTCCGATCCGTTGGCGCCCCGCGCTCGCACCGCGCCCTTGCCGGTGGTGTCGTCCCAGCGGTCGAACCCGGCGGCGATGACGGTGACGCGCACCTCGTCGCCCATCTCGTCGTCGATGATCGAGCCGAAGATGATGTTGGCGTCCGGGTGGGCGACGCCGTGGATCACCTCGGCCGCCTCGTTGACCTCGAACAGGCCCAGGTCGCTGCCGCCGGCGATGGTGAGCAGGATGCCGCGGGCGCCCTCGATCGAGGCCTCCAGCAGCGGGCTCGAGATGGCGTTGCGCGACGCCTGCAGGGCGCGGCCCTCGCCCGAGCCGTAGCCGATGCCCATGAGCGCCGAGCCGGCGTTGCTCATGATCATCTTGACGTCGGCGAAGTCGGTGTTGATGAGCCCCGGCGTGGTGATGAGGTCGGTGATGCCCTGCACGCCCTGCAGCAGCACCTCGTCGGCCATCTTGAAGGCGTTGACCATCGAGGTCTTCTCGTTGGACACGGTCAGCAGCCGGTCGTTGGGGATCACGATGAGGGTGTCGACCTTCTCCTTGAGGTGCTGGATCCCCTGCTCCGCCTGGACCGCGCGGCGCCGGCCCTCGAAGGAGAAGGGCCGGGTCACCACGCCGATCGTGAGCGCCCCGATGCTCTTCGCGATCTCGGCCACCACCGGTGCGCCCCCCGTGCCGGTGCCACCCCCCTTGCCGGCGGTGATGAACACCATGTCGGCGCCCTTGAGGATCTCCTCGATCTCGTCGCTGTGCTCCTCCGCAGCCTGCCGGCCGACGTCGGGGTCGCTGCCCGCCCCGAGGCCCCGCGTCAGCTCCCGACCGATGTCGAGCTTGGCGTCGGCATCGCTCATCAGCAGCGCCTGCGCGTCGGTGTTGATGGCGATGAACTCCACGCCCTTCAGCCCGGCATCGATCATCCGGTTCACCGCATTGACGCCGCCACCCCCGATCCCGACCACTTTGATCACGGCCAAGTAGTTCTGCGGATTGCCGGCCATGGGTCGTCCCACCTCCACCTTCGAGGGTCACCGGGGAGAATTGTCCGGCTCGAGACCGCCATTGCTCCCGAGCAGGGTTAGAGAAAGTACCAAAGGCCCGCAGCCCCACCGGCACCAGCCTCAGCCTCGAGTGGAGGTCGATACTTTTCCTAAACCTCTGGTTGTTCTCGCAGCCTACGAACACCTCTGGTGACGGGTCAAGGCCGGACTTCCCGGAACTCTGACATCGAGCAGCTCGAGGCAGGCCGTGTCGACCTGGGTGAGGACGGTCTCGACGGCCACGATCTTGTCGTCCAGGTCGGCGGTGCTCCCGAAGCGGACCTCCCCGCCGGAGGCCAGGACCGCGTCGAGGTCCGAGGAGACGGCGGTCACCACGCCGGGCACGCGCTCACTCAGCGCGCGCAGGACCGCCAGGGCGTCCCGTGCCGCGCGCCCCAGCCGCTGGCCCGCCGCCACGCGGCCGCGGACGCCGGTGACCTCCGGGAGTCCGGAGGGTGGACTGTCGGTTACCTCGAGTACCCGCCCCTCGCCGTCGACCAGGGCGACCCGGCCCTCGCTGAGGCCGACCGTCGCCAGGGGCCGGCGCTCGGTCACATGGATCTCGATCGTCCCCGGCCAGCGCCGGGCGACCGTCGCCTGCGCCACCCAGGGCAGATCCTCGATCCGGCCGGCCACCCGGTCGGCGTCGACGGCGATCATGGCGTCGCCGACCCCGATCCGGGCGACGCGTCCCACATCGGCCGCAGACGTGTGGGCCCCCCCGTCGATCCGCACTCGGTCGACGTCGAGCAGCTCCGTCTGGGTGGCGGCCGCGGCGACCACCAACACGGCGACGGCGCCGAGCGCTATCGCGACCCGCTTGAGCCGGCGTTTGCCCTGGTCACGGCGCACGGCGATGCGGCGCGACCGCATACGGGGATGCAGCCTGGCCGGCGAGCCCGCCTTCGCCGTCCCCACTTAACCCTCGACCTCTACTCGAGGTTCAGGTCGAGGTTGAGGGTTGTCGACGCCCACGATGCGGGTCTCGGGCTGGAGGTCGACCCCGGAGTGCTCCCGCACGCGACGGCGCACGATTTCCATCAGCGCGCGGACGTCGTCCGCCGAGCCCCCGGCGTCGGCCTGAAAGAAGTTGGCGTGCTTGGTCGACACCTCGGCGGAGCCCAGGCGCAGGCCCTTGCACCCGGCGGCATCGATCAGGCGGCCGGCCGAGCCGCCGGGGGGGTTGGTGAAGACCGATCCGGCGTTCTGGCCGCCGGGTTGGTTCGCGCGCCGCCAGGCCACGATCTCGGCGATCTCGCGCTCCCCTGCGGCCCGGTCGCCCGGCCGCAGCCCCAGGGTCGCCGACACGACCACCTGGCTCGGCGCCACCGCGGAGCGCCGGTAGCCGAGCTCGAGCCGGGCCACGGGCACCAGCATGTCGGATCCCGGCTCCGTCAGGTCGACGATGCGGGCCGCAACCAGCGACGCCGCCATGTCCGACCCGTGGCCGCCGGCGTTCATGCGCACCGCGCCGCCGATCGACCCCGGCACCCCGACGGCCCACTCGAAGCCGGTGAGCCCGGCACGCACCGTGCGCCGCGCCGCCACCGGGAGCGCCACCGCCCCGCCCGCCTCGACCCGGGTTCCGTCGACGGCGACCTCGGCAAACGCGGACCCGAGCACAACGGCGACGCCCCGGAACCCGGCGTCGGCGACCAGCAGGTTCGAGCCCTTGCCCACCACGAGCGTGGGCAGGCCGGTGGCGGCAACGGCGCCGGCTACCCGGTCAAGGTCCTCGAGGGACGACGCCTCCACGAAGAGGGTCGCCGCACCGCCGACGCGGTAGGTGGTGAGCGGCCCCAGCGGCACGTCCCGCCGCGCGAGGCCAGCGAGCAGCTCCGCGGCCACCGCCACCGCGGCGTCCGACCGCGTCACCGCCCCGGCTCCCCGGGACCGGTGGGGCGGCGGGCCCTGCCGCGGCGGCGAGCGCGGATCACCGGCGGTCCTCGAGCATCGCCAGGATGCGGGGCGCGAGCGACGTCAGGTCGCCAGCCCCGAGGGTGAGGCACAGGTCGCCCGGGCGCAGGACCCCCCGCAGCCAGGCCAACACGTCGTCGAGCCGGGGCAGCCACGCCACGACGGCCCACGGGTCGGCCTCCAGCACGGCGTCGACCACGAGCTTGCCCGAGACGCCGGAGCGAGGCGCCTCGCCTGCGGCGTAGACGTCCGTGATCGCCAGCAGGTCGGCGTCCCGGAACGCATGCGCGAAGTCCCGCCACAGGGCCTCGGTCCGGCTGTAGCGGTGGGGCTGGAACACGGCCACGATGCGCCGCCAGCCGCCGGCCGCAGCGGCCGCGAGCGCCGCAGCGACCTCCGTCGGCAGGTGGGCGTAGTCGTCCACGACGGTCACGCCCTTCGCCTCGCCACGGTGCTCGAAGCGCCGTGCCACGCCCTGGAACCCGGCCAGCGCCGCCGACCCCTCGGCGAGCGGGACCCCGAGCCGATGGGCGGCGGCCAGTGCCCCGGCAGCGTTGGCCGCGTTGTGCACCCCCGGCGCGGCGGGAACGGCGACGCCGACGCTCTCGCCGGACGGCGCATGGTCGAGGACGAAGCGGACGCCGGATCCCTCGGGCTCGACCGCCCCGACCCGGTACTCGGCGTCGGCGGCGCTCCCGTAGGTGACCGGCTCCCGGGCGTGCGGCACGAGCGCCGCCGAGCCCGGGTCGTCGATGCAGAGCACGGCCGGGCCGTCGAGCCCGGCCACGAACCGCTCGAAGCCCTGGCGGAGCGCGGGCTCGCCACCCCAGTTCTCCAGGTGGTCGGGCTCCACGTTGCTCACGATGCCGGCGTGGGCCCCGAGGGCGAGGAAGGTGCCGTCGCTCTCGTCGGCCTCGACCACCAGCGGGCCACCGCCGCCCCACGCGGCGCTGCGACCGAATTGTGGGATCGTCGCACCCACCACGTAGCCCGGCTCCCGACCCGAGCCGGCGAGGATCGTGGCCAGCAGCGCCGACGTGGTGGTCTTGCCGTGGGTGCCGGCCACGGCGACGGTGGTCCGCTGCGCGCAGATCGCACCGAGGGCGGCCGAGCGGTGGACCACCGGGACGCCGCGGGCCCGGGCGGTGACGACATCGGGGTCGTCGGGCGGCGTGGCGGTGGACACGATCACCGCCTCGACGTCCTCGTCCAGCGCCGGCGCGTGCGGACCGGTGGTCACGGAGACGCCGCGATCGACCAGCATCGGCAGGAACGGCGTCGCCTCCGCCGGGTCGTGCCCGCTGACGCGATGCCCCATCTCCACCAGCAGCGTGGCGACGGCGCTCATCCCCGCGCCGCCGACGTTGCAGACGTGGAGGCGGCGGGGCCGGCCGAGGTCGAGCTCGGAGCGGTCCGGCTCCTTCGAGGAGCACGCCGGCCGCTCAGGCACGGGCGTGCTCCTCGACGAGCGCGGCGATGGCGTCGGCGGCGTCTGGCCGCGCCGCCGCCCGGCCCGCCGACGCCATCCGCTCGAGTCGGGCGGGATCGGCCAGCAAGGCGTCGACCTCGGCCGCCAGGCGCTCGCCGTCGAGCTCGGCATCGGGCACCACGACCGCTGCGCCGGCGCGTTCGATGTGACGGGCGTTGGCCGTCTGGTGGTCGGCGGTCACGAACGGCGACGGCACCAGGACGGCCGGCAGGCCGACGGCCAGCAGCTCGAAGCTCGTGCTCGCCCCCGAGCGGCACACCGCGATGTCGGCCGCAGCCAGCGACGTCGGCATGTCGTCGTCGTACTCCACGGCCTGATACCGAAGCGGGCCGTCCAGCGGGACGGGTGGGCCGCCCGCGGTGATCTCTGCCCAGTCGCGCGTCCCGATCACGTGGCGCAGGTGGAGGTCGGCGCGCGCCGCCCACAGCCGAGCGGCGTCGAGGGTGGCCCGGTTGATCCGCAGGGCGCCCAGCGATCCGCCGAAGACGAGCACCATCCGCCGGTCGGGGTCGACGTCGAGCTTGGTCCGCGCGGACGCCGCGTCGCGTCCCCGGTCGATGGCCAGGACCTCGGGTCGCACCGGGTTGCCGGTCACCACCGCCCGGGGGAGCGGCGTGCCCTCGAACGAGACCGCACAGGCCTTGGCGAACCGGGCGACGAGCCGGTTGGCCGCGCCCGGGGCGGCGTTCTGCTCGGCGACCACGATCGGCACCCGCCGCAGGACGGCGGCGAGCGCGCAGGGAACGCTGGCGTATCCGCCGACCGACACGACCACGCGGGGCTTGCGGCGGCCCACGAGGCGCCACGCGCGGCCGAAGGCCACCAGCAGCGAGAGGGCGGAGCGCACGTTCCTGAGGCTCAGCCGGCGCTCGAAACCCCGGCCGGGGAGGGTGGTCAGCTCGAACCCTGCCGCCGGCACCAGCCGGGTCTCGATGCCGCGCTCGCTGCCCACGAGCTGGATCGAGGCCGGGGGATGTCCCCGGTCGACCAGCGCCCGGGCGATGGCGACCGCGGGCTGCACGTGGCCGGCGGTGCCGCCCCCTGCGATCAGCGAGAAGCACCCCTGGACATGGCGGCCGCGTCGCATCAGCGATGACCCGTGGCCGGGGCGCGGGGCGGCAGGCTGGCGGCGCGCGCCTGGCGCGCGACCGAGAGCAGCAGCCCGCCCGCGGCCATCGTGAACAGGAGCGACGAGCCGCCGGCGCTGACGAACGGGAGCGGGACGCCGGTGATGGGGAGGATGCCGATCACGGCACCGATGTTGACGAAGGCCTGCACACCGAACCAAGCCGTCACGCCCATCGCCAGCAGCAGCCCGAACCGGTCGGGCGCGTGCAGCGCGACGCGGACGCCGATGATCACGAGCAGCACGAACAGCCCGACGACGACAGCGGCGCCGACCAGGCCGAGCTCCTCGCCGATGATGGCGAAGATGAAGTCGGTGTGGGCGTAGGGCAGGAACCCCCACTTCGCCCGGCTGGCGCCCAGCCCGCGACCGAAGAAGCCCCCGGACGCCACCCCCACGAGCGCCTGGATGTTCTGGTAGCCCTTGTCCATCGGGTCGGCCCACGGGTCGAGGAACGTGAGGATCCGGGTCCGCCGGTAGGGCGCGGCGAGGGCGAGCGCGGTGGCGGCGCCTATGCCCAGCGTGGCCCACGTCGTCAGGGGGGCGACGGGTGACCCCGCGACGAAGCACAGCGTCAGGGCGATGGCGGCCAGCACGATGGTCGTGCCGAGGTTGGGCTGCAGCATCAGCAGCGTCGCCATGACGGCCAGCACGACGATGACCGGTCGTAGCGTCGCCCGCGAGTTGCGCATGAGCGCGGCGCGGCGCGCCAGCAGGTCGGCCACCCAGACCAGCAGCGCGAACTTGGCGAGCTCGGCGGGCTGGAAGGTGAGCGAGCCCACGCCGATCCAGCGGGTTGCGCCGTTGGCGCCGACCCCCACGCCGGGAACCAGGACGAGGAGCAGGAAGCCGAGTGCCACCAGCATCAGCGGCGTGGCATGCCGGCGCCAGCGGTGGTAGTCGGTGCGGGCGACCACCACCAGGGCGACGGCGCCCACACCCGCCCAGGCCGCCTGGCGGGTGACGAAGTACCAGGAGGACCCGTACTCGTCGAGGGCGATGACCGACGACGCCGACATCACCATCACGAGGCCCAGCAGGTTGAACACGGCGATCAGGAAGGCCAGGGCGAGGAACATCCCCGAGCCCGTGGCGCTCACGCGCGGCGGCCGGGTCGCCGGGTGGCGCCGCCGCGCCCCTGCGCCGTCGGGGCCCCGCTCGCCGACCGTGGTGCTCATGCCGGCCCCCGGCTTCGGGTGCCGGCGGGCCCTCCCACCTCGCCGACCGCACGCGCGAAGTCGTCGCCGCGCTCCCCGTAGGACACGTACCAGTCGAAGCTGGCGCAGCCGGGGGAGAGCAGCACGGCGTCGCCGGGCCGGGCCAGGTCGACGGCCGCCCGGACCGCCTCGTCCATCGACGCGGCGCGGGTCACCGGGCAAACGCCGGCGAATGCCGCCGCCACCTCGGGCGCCGCCTCCCCGATGGCCACCACGGCCCGGATCGGTCCGGCAGACGCGGCCAGCGGCCCGAGGTCGAGGCCCTTGTTGCGGCCACCGGCGATCAGCACGACCGAGTCGAAACCGGCGATGGCCGCCGCCGCCGCGTGCGGTGTCGTCGCCTTCGAGTCGTCGTAGAACCGCACCCCTCCAGCCTCGCCCACCAGCGCCACTCGGTGGGGGAGGCCCCGGAACTCCCGCAGGCCCCGGCGGACGCCGTCGAGGCTGGCGCCGCCGGCCAGCGCCGTCGCCGCCGCCGCGAGCCCGTTGGCGATGTCGTGGGGGAGGGCCCGCGCCAGGTCCTCGACGCGGGCGATCTCGGCCTCGCCTTGGTCGGGCACCGGACCGATCAGCCGCCCGCCCGGCGCCGCAGGACCGGCGAGCCGGAAGTCGGCGTCCGACGCCAGCGCGAACGTCACCCGCCGCCCCCGGGCCACTGCCAGGTGCCTGGCCACGACGGGGTCGTCGGCATTGCCCACGGCCACCTGGTCCGCCGACTGGTCGCGCCAGATGCCCGCCTTGGCCGCCTCGTACGACGCCATGTCGGGATGGCTGTCGAGGTGGTCGGGGGCGAAGTTCAGCCACGTCCCCACGGCGGGAGCGAAGCGCTGCGAGTGCTCGAGGCGGAAGGACGACGCCTCCACCACGAACACGTCCGGGCCCGGATCGTCGATGGCAGCCACCAGCGGCACCGGCGTGTTGCCGACCGCGACCGCGGCCAGCCCCGACGCAACCAGCATGTCTCGCACCAGGGTGGTCACGGTGGTCTTGCCGTCGGTGCCGGTGATGGCGAGCAGTGGCCGGTCGTCCCACCACCCGGCCAGGTCGAACTCGGACATGATCGGCACGCCGGCCGCCCGCGCCGCCGCGAACACGGGATGGCGCGCCGGCAGCCCCGGGGCCGGCAGGACGGCGTCTGCCCCGGCCACCAGCGCGGCCAGCTCGTCCGCGGCCGGGGCCCCGGCCAGGTCGAGCCCCAGGTCCTGCGCTGCGGTGCGGGCCGCCGCCCCGGGGGCGTCGTCGGCCGCCACCACGTCGTGGCCGTGTGCGAGCAGAGCCCGCGCGACGGCCGCACCGGTGACACCCAGCCCGACCACGAGGGCCTTCACGGAAGTGCCTCGTGCCGCGGGGCGTTCTTAACGGCTGACGTTCTGTCAGAACGCCGGCGGGGGGTGTGGGGGGCAGAGCCTCCTGGCGGCGCCCCCCACCGTCGCTCGGTCCGGCTCCGCCGGTCGACCGACGGGAGATCGACGCCGCCGGCAGGCGTCGGCCCAACCCTCGTTTCGCAACCTCCGGTTGCGAAACGAACCATCAGTCCGGAACTCCGATGGATACGAAGTCGGCGTAGTAGATGCCGAGCGCAACGGCCATGGACATGATGGCCAGGATCCAGAACCGCACGATCACGGTCGTCTCCGGCCATCCCCCGAGCTCGAAGTGGTGATGCACGGGCGCCATGCGCAGCACCCGGCGCCCGAGGAGTCGGAAGCTGCCGACCTGCACGATCACGGAGAGCGTCTCGAACACGAAGAGCGCGCCGACGATCGGGAGCAGCAGCTGCACGTTGAGCGTGAGGGCCAGCACCGCCAGCCCGGCACCGATGGCGAGCGCACCCGTGTCCCCCATGAACACCTGTGCCGGCGGCGCGTTCCACCACAGGAAGCCCGTGATGCCGCCGGTCATGGCGGCGGCGACGACCGCGAGGTCGAGGGCGTGGTTGATCCCGTAGACCTCCGGGTGGCGGAACGCCCAGAACGCCACCACCGTCATGGTCAGGAACGCGTAGATCGACGACCCCGCCGCCAGGCCGTCGAGCCCGTCGGTGAGGTTGACCGCGTTGGTGGTGCCGAGGATCAGCAGCACGGCCAGCACGATCCAGCCCACCTCGCCGAGCTGCCAGCCGGGCTCGGTGGCGCGCGTGAAGCTGAGCGTGGTCTCCACGTCCGTCCACCTGACGCACGCGATCGCGAACCCGACCGCGACGACGAGCAGGCCGCCCATCTTGGCCCGCATCGACAGGCCGAGGTTGCGCTCGTTGCTGACCTTGATCCAGTCGTCGATCGCCCCGACCACGGCGGCGCCGGCGATGGCCAGCATGACCAGCACCCCGCTCCGGGTGAAGGCCAACCCCCCGCGGATGTGGGCGATCGCGTAGCCGAGCACGGCGGCGACGACGATGGCGACGCCGCCCATCGTGGGCGTGCCCGCCTTCGGCGTGTGTCCGTCCGGCACGTCGGCGTGGATGGGCTGGCCGACCTGGTGCGCGCGCAGCCAGTCGATCAGGTAGCGCGTGCCGAGGAGCGACAGCCCCAGGGCGATGCCCCCGGCGAGCAGGAGTGAGATCACCCGCCACCCCCAGGCCCCCGTGCGCCCACCGCCGCCAGGGCGGCGCGGGCCACCTCACGGTCGTCGAACGGGCGGACCGTGTCGCCGGCGGTCTGGGTGGTCTCGTGGCCCTTCCCGGCGAGCACGACGACGTCGCCCGGCCGGGCGTCGGCCACGGCCCGCCCGATCGCCTCGCGCCGCTCGGGCTCGACGGCGACCGTGGCGCCCGCGCCGGGAGGGATCCCGGCCCGGATGTCCTCGATGATCGCCTCCGGGTCCTCGGAGCGGGGGTTGTCCGAGGTCAGGATCACGTCGTCGGCCAAGCGGGTGGCGACCTCGCCCATCAGCGGCCGCTTGGCCGCATCGCGATCACCGCCACAGCCGAACACGACCCGCAGCCGCCCGCCTGCGGCCACCAGCTCGCGTGCGGCGCGCAGGGCCTGCTCGAGGGCATCGGGCTTGTGCGCGTAGTCGACGAGGACCGTGAAGCGCCGGCCGCCGTC
>DATFVX010000125.1:0-3069 GCA_035259985.1 Acidimicrobiales bacterium
GGTTCGACGGGTCGTCGATCGACGGCTTCAGCCGCGTGCAGGAGTCCGACGTGCTCGCCCGGCCCGATCCCAACAGCTTCGAGCTCCTCCCCTGGGCCGACGGCGTGGGCACGTCGGCTCGCATGTTCTGCGACATCGTCAACATCGACGGCACGGCCTTCGAGGGCGATCCCCGGCAGGTGCTGCGCCGCAACCTCGATGCCGCCCGGGAGCTGGGCTTCAGCTTCTACGCCGCCCCCGAGATGGAGTTCTTCTACTTCGCCGATGGCGACTCGTCCCGGCCGCCCAAGCCGCTCGACCAGGCGTCCTACTTCGACCTCACCACCGCCGACGTGGCCACCGACCTGCGGCAGCGCACGATCCACACGCTCGAGGCGATGGGGATCCCGGTCGAGTACAGCCACCACGAGGACGCCCCCAGCCAGCACGAGATCGACCTGCGCTACACCGACGCGCTCACCATGGCCGACAACGTGATGACGTTCCGTCTCGTGGTGAAGGAGGTGGCGCTGGAGGCCGGGGTCCACGCCACCTTCATGCCCAAGCCCCTCGCGGGGGTGCAGGGCTCGGGGATGCACACCCACTTCTCGCTGTTCGAGGGCGACACCAACGCCTTCTACGACGCAGGCGACGAGCGCAACCTCTCCAAGGTCGGCCGCGGCTTCATCGCCGGCCTGCTCGCGCACGCCAAGGAGATCACGGCCGTCACGAACCAGTGGGTCAACTCCTACAAGCGGCTGGTGGTCGGCTACGAGGCGCCCATCTACACGTCCTGGGCCCGCAATAACCGCTCGGTGATCGTCAACCTCCCGCCCATCAAGCGGGGCAAGAGCGAGAGCACCCGGCTCGAGTACCGGGCGCCCGACCCGGCCTGCAACCCGTACCTGGCCTTCGCGGTGATCCTGGCCGCCGGGCTCAAGGGCGTCGAGGAGAGCTACGAGTTGCCGCGCGAGACGGCGGTCAACCTCTACGAGCTCACGGCCGAGGAGCTCATGGCCGAGGACATCGACACGGTGCCACAGTCCCTGTCCGACGCCCTCGACGCCATGGAGCGCTCGGAGCTGGTGGCCGGGGCGCTCGGCGAGCACGTCTTCGAATGGTTCATCCGCAACAAGCGCAAGGAGTGGATGGACTACAAGACGCAGGTCACGCAGTTCGAGCTCGACCGATACCTCACCCGCCTGTGAACGCGCCCCGACCGCCGATGGAGCCACTGCTGCTGTTCCCGGACCCGGCGCCACCGGAGCTGGCGCAGGCCCTCGACCTCGTGGGGTACCCGTGGAAGGGCGTGACCGACGAGCGCTCCGCCGCACGCGCGGAGCCCGACGCCGGCTGGGCCGGCGCGGTCGTCGTTGCCGCCGTCGATCCCGACGGGGCGTTCGCGCTGTGCCGGGCGCTACGGAAGCGCGACGTGCCGCTCGAGCCGCTCCTCCTGCTGGTCTCCGGCGGGCAGCTGGCCGACCTCGAGCTGCGTGAGGACCTGTTCGACGACTTCTGCCTCTACCCCTTCCAGCCGCTGGAGCTCGAGGCCCGGCTCAAGCACCTGTTCTGGCGGGCCGGGCGGGGGACCCGGCCGGAGTTGGTCGAGTACGGCCCGCTGGCGCTCAACCTCGAGACGTACCAGGCGGGGATCGAAGGCCATCCGCTCGACCTGACGTACATGGAATACGAGCTGCTGAAGTTCCTGGCATCTCATCCCGGGCGGGTGTTCACCCGCGAGACCCTGCTCAGCCGGGTGTGGGGGTACGAGTACTACGGCGGCGCCCGCACCGTCGACGTCCACATCCGCAGGCTCCGCGCCAAGCTCGGCGAGGAGCACGCCAACCTCATCCAGACCGTCCGCTCGGTCGGCTACCGCTTCGGCCAGTCCCGTTGGACTTCATAGGCGCCCTCGCTACTTGTTGAGGGCGATGAGCTCGCTGCCCTGGTTGCGGGCCTCGGCGTCCCCCTTGAGGGACCAGCCGAGCAGCGCAGCCGCGACGGCGCCCGACACGAGCACCGCGATGGGGATCACCAGCACGAGGACGATGACCATCAGGATCGCGCCCGCCATGCCGTCATCCCCCTCCCACGTGGGCCCAGGCCTCCACCTCGACCAGGGCCCCCAGCGGTAGCTCGGCCACTCCGATCGCCGACCGGGCGGGGCGGTGGTCGCCGAAGCAGTCGATGTAGACCTCGTTCATCGCCGCGTAGTCGCTCATGTGGCGGAGGAAGACGGTGGTCTTGACGACGTCGGCGAGGCCGGCCCCCTTGGTGGCGAGCTGGCGTTCGAGGTTGGAGATCGCCTGCCGGAGCTCGGCGGCCGTGCCGCCCGTGACGATCTGGCCGTCGGCCACCCCGACCTGCCCCGACACGACGAGCCACTCGCCGGCTCGCACGATGGGGGTGTAGGGACCGACGGGCTTGGCGGGCGCGGGCTCGCTCATGCGCCGGACGCTAGTGGACCCTCGCGGAAGTCTCCGTTCTCGCGCCCGGATTGGCCGCTCCAACGACCAATCCGGGCGCGAGAACGCGTAGCTTCACCGACGGGGACGATGCCCGGTGGGCCATGCCGGCGGGCAGCCCTGTGCCAGCCAGGCGGCCGCGGCCACGGCGGCGAAGGCGGCGTCCGAGCCGTTGACGGGCGGGCCATCCGAGGGTTCGACGTCTACCTCGATGGCCGGCGTGTCGACCGCGCGCAGCACCCCGAAGCTGCGGATCGTCAGGTCATGGACCTCGCCCGCATCATCGACGGCAAGCCCCTCGCGGCACACCCATCCGAGGGCCATGTGCGCAGCCCCGACGCAGTACGACCGCACGGTGACTTCGTCGAGCGGATCGCCACACCCGACGGCCACGCCGACCCGGGCGTCGGCACCGAGCACGACGTCGGCGCGGGCGACGGCTCCGTCCGGTGACCGGATGGCGACGCGGCCCCGGTCGCCCTCCGACAGGGCGTCGAGCACGCCGGCCACCCCGACGTCGGCGCCGACCCGCACGCCGGCGCCGGCCAGGAGCGCAAGCGCCTCCGCCCACCCGGCGGCCCGCGGCGCCGCCGACGTCGGCGGGCCGGGGACGTCGACCTCCTCG
>DATFVX010000126.1:0-4863 GCA_035259985.1 Acidimicrobiales bacterium
CGGCGCGGGTGAGGTCGGGGTTGGCGGGCCCGAGGGGCTCGTCGAGTCCGACGCCCACCATGTCATCCGGGGTCGCATCCGGGGCGGTTGCCTCCGGCTGGGGCGTCGGGCGGAGGGTCGCCGGACTCTCGCCGTCGACCGCGATCGGCTCGCAGCCCTCGGCGTGGACCGGCGGGCCGGCGGGCCGGCTCTGAGTGCCGGGCCCGGGCGGTCGCGGCTGGCACGCAGGTAGCAGGGCTACCGCCGCGATGGCGGCGACGGCCATCCGCTGAACGATCGGCATCGACGATCCCCCCGGCTCATCCTCGTGGGCGGGCACGCTAGCGGTTTGACCAGCCTGGAGCCGTGAGGCAACCCCGGCCGCGGGGGCCCGGAGTCACGCGAGCACGAGGTCGTTGTCACCCCTCCCCGGCCTGGACCTCGCGTCCGACGGCGCGCGTGCCGACCGCTACTCGCGCTCCCTCGCGGCCGCGTCGCGCTCGGTCTCGTACTTCGCCGCCGACAGCTCGACCGCCTTGAGGTTGCTCTCGGCGAGCTCGGGCCGGCGGGCCCGGGCCCTCGCCTTGGCGTCGAGGGTCGGCGTCGCCTGTCCCTGGAATCTCGGCGCGACATGGCGGGCGAACAGCTCGTAGCTGCGCCACTTCGCGGCGGGCGGCGCCCAGTCGTGGGCCAACTGCAGGTACGAGCCGAAGCCACCGTTCGACTGCTTGACCAGTCGCTCGATCTGCTCGACCGCTTCGTCGGGAGTGCCGATCGTGCCCAGTCCCGACTCGTTCACGAAGTCGATGAACTCGCGGACGTTCGTGCCATCGCCGACGGACATCTGAGGGAAGGCGGCTGTGTGCTGGAAGTAGTCGAACCACGCGGCGATCCCGTGCTCGACGTCGCGGTAGGCCTGCTCGCGCGTGTCCGCGAGGTGCATGAGCCCTACGAGCCGCCACGCGTTCCGGTCCACGGAGACGCCGTAGTGGGCAGCCCGCTCCTCCATCACCTCCCAGTGCAGCGCGAGCACGTCGAAGCCCGCGGCGATCGTCGCGCCGACCGACAGCAGGCCGAGTCCGTAACGGCCGGCGAGCCTTGGTCCTGACGGCGACGCGACGGCGGCGATGGCGATCTCGGGGTGAGGATGGGTGTAGGGCCGGAGGTGGAGCCGGGCGTCTCGTAGCGTCCAGCGACCGTTGTCGATCGAGACAGGATCGTCGCTGCGCATGAGCCTGACGATGACGTCGACGGCGTCTTCGAGCAGCTCGCGAGTCTGCGGCATGTCCAGCCCGATCATCTCCGCATCGCTGGGCAGCGCCCCGGGCCCCAGCCCGAGCATGAACCGCCCTCGTGTCATGTGGTCGAGCTGTACCGCACGCTCCGCCACCCACAGTGGGTTGTGGTAGCTGGCGCTCACGACCCCAGTGCCGAGCTTGATGTGGCTGGTGCGCTCGGCGGCAGCGGCGATGAAGATCTCCGGCGAGGCGATGATCTCGGTCCCCGCCGAGTGGTGCTCGCCGATCCAGGCCTCGTCGAACCCCAGCCGATCGAGGTGCTCGACGAGCTCCAAGTCGTTGTGCAGCAGCACCGTTGGGTTCTCACCCGCCGGGTGGAACGGTGCCATGAAGATACCGAAGCGCATACGAGCCATCGGGCCCCCTCGAGCTCGGCCGGTTCTCGGCTGGGTACCGCTACCGCGGATCGTATCCGGGAGGAGGCGGCTGCCGGCGGGGTGGTGGTCGGGGAGCTGGGTCCCTATGTCGAGGCCAGGAACGGGCCGACGAGCGCACGGAGCTGCTCAGACCGCTGCATCACCTCGGTGTGCTTCGTGCGCGGCAAGACGGCGAGACGGCTGTCGGGGAAGAGGTCGAGCATCTCCGCGGCGTGGTCCAGGCGGACGAAGTCCTGGTCGCCGACGATGAGGAAGGTCGGGGCCGTGATCGAGCGGATCTCGTCGGCGGTCCAGCCGGGCCAGTCGTGGACGACGGGCTGCATGCGCTCGAGGAAGGGAAAGAAGTCGTCGGGATTCGGGGCCACGACCTCGTAGGCCGCCTGCCAGGCCGCGAACTCCTGCTCCGTCGGGAGCCGGGGATCGTTCTGCTCCGGCGCCGTGATCTCCGGGTGATAGCCGTCGGGCCGGATGTTGACGGCCGCGAGGACGAGACGGCGGACCTTCGACGGGTGGCGGAGGGCGACGGCGGTCGCGGTCAAGGCGCCGAGGCTGAAGCCCCACAAGTCGGCCTGCCCGACCCCGAGGCGTTCGAGCAGCTCCGCGACGTCGTCGGCGAAGCGGTCGATCGACATCGGCCGGCCCGGGTCGGGTGTGTGGCCGTGGCCCTGGAGCTCGACGCCGATGACCCGACGCCCCCCTTCCAGCCACGGGAGCACATCGCTGAAGCTCCCCTCGAACGTGAGGATGCCGCCGTGGAGGGCCACGAGCGGTGGCCCTTCCCGGTCGCCGCGCTCCTCGTACCAGATGGGGACGCCGTCGATCTTCTCGTAGGCCATGCCACTACGACGCTACGCGGCATGCAGTCTCATCGCCCGGGCGAGCAATCTTGCTCGGCACCGTTGGACGGTGGCCTTCAGAACAGCTCGCCGGTGGCCGGGGGCAGGACCTCCACCCAGGTGGGCCCGGGCGCGAGTTGCAACGGCGTCCCGGCCGCGTCGGTGTAGGTGGTGGGAGCGTCGGCGGCCGGCTTGAGCCAGCGTCCCTGTAGGGCCTGGCCGCCGCTGAGCAGCCAGGCGTCGCCTTCGCCGACCGACAGGGCCTCGGGCACGACGGCGCCCGTCGAGTCGCGGACGCCGCTGTCGCCGTAGGGCGTGAACCGGATGATCACGTTGGTGGCCCGCACCTGCTCGCCGTCAGCGTCGACGTGCGGCGTCCCGTTCTGGTTGCGGTCCCAGCCGGCTTGGTCCGCGTTCCACGACCATTCGATCCCGGTGCGGACCGGGCCGGCACCCGTGGTGCGGAACCCGGCGGCCGGCGCGACGCCGGGCCCGGACAGGGCGGCGTCCGCGGCGCGGTAGGAGAACAGCGCGGGCGGCGGAGTCACCGACGCCTCGTCATGAGCCCCGGCCTCGCGGAGCCGCTCCGGGGCGGCGAAGAGGTTGTAGGGGGCCCGCCGATCGTCCGCCCGCCGGTAGGCGTCGGGCGCCGCCGAGAAGCCGACGTCGACTATGTCCGCCGCGCGCACCGCGGCGGCGAAGGTGGGGTTGGCGCCGGACCAGGCGAACAGCGGACGTCCCAGCTCGGCGAGGATCGGCAGGTCGGAGGACCGGGCCGAGCGCACGGGGCCGAGGGTGTCGGGGTCCTGCGAGTGGTACACCGCGAGCAGGCGGGTCAGCCCGCCCTCCACCATCTCCTCGAAGACCACGTCGGCCTGGGTCAGCCCGACCTGCGGCCGCCCGCGGTCGGTGTTGTCGAGCTTGACCGCGAGCGCGGCGCGATCGGGCACGCGGCCCGGGGTGCCCAACAGAGGGAGGATCGACACCGGCTCCGTTGTCGGCGCCGGCTCGGTCTGCTCGTCGCCGCCGCCGTTCGCGACGAGGACGGCACCGACCGCCACGGCGACGACCACCGCCACGGCCGCGACGACCGCCAGCACCCGTCGCCGGGTCCACGATGCACGAGACGCGACCACGTTGGCCATGTCTACCGCACACACATCGACGATGAACGACCCGATGCCGGCTGGGGAGCGGCGCCAGAGGCGTGGCCCCTACGGGCTGAATTTCGCGTAGTCGGCGGACCACCACCGCTCGGGCCGCATGGCGTAGCGCGTCGTCGCCGCGTCGGCGCGCTCGATGTAGATGTCGCCCAGCCCTCGGCCGAGGTAGCGGTGGGCGATGGGCCGCCGGTGGGTCTCGAGGTCGGCCGGCTCGGCCGTCGTCACCGGGCCCTCGACCGTCACGTACGCGTAGCCCGTGGGGTCCTCGCTCTGGGCGCACAGGCTGAACCGCCGCGCCCGCTCCAGCAGGCGGCCCTTGCGGGACGTCGGGTCGGTGAGCACCCACAGCTCGCCGCCGGGCTCGTAGAAGTACCAGATGGGCACGGTCAGCGGCGGGCCGTCGGGCCGCTCGACCGAGATCACGCCCACGTGCCGGTCGGCCAGGAACGCCTGGCGCTCCGCATCGGTCATGGTCAGGTCCATCGGTTCTCCTTCGGGAACTTGAGGGCGCATCCAGGTCTTCGTAGGTTGCCAGGATGGAGTTCGAGAATCGGGTGACGAGGGCGTTGGGGGTGGACATCCCGATCGTGCAGGCGCCGATGGGGTGGATCGCTCGGGCCCAGTTGGCGAGCGCGGTGAGCAACGCCGGGGCGTTCGGGATCATCGAGACGTCGTCGGGGGAGCTGGATGTCGTACGGGAGGAGATCCGCAAGATGCGGGATCTCACCGACCGGCCGTTCGGCGTGAACATCGCCCAGGCCTTCGTACGGGACCCGAACATCGTGGAGTTCGTGGCCGGCCAGGGCGTGAAGTTCGTGACGACCTCGGCCGGCAGCCCGATGCGCTACACGGCGGCCCTCAAGGAGAGGGGGCTCACGGTGTTCCACGTGGTGCCCGATCTGGCCGGGGCCCTGAAGGCGGTCGACGCCGGGGTCGACGGCCTGGTGGTCGAGGGCGGGGAGGGGGGCGGCTTCAAGAGCCCGACTCCGGTGTCGACGATGGTGCTGCTGCCGCTGATCGCCTCGAAGGTCGACGTGCCGATCATCGCCGCGGGCGGCTTCGTCGACGGCCCGACGATGGCGGCGGCCTTCGCGCTCGGCGCGGAGGGCATCCAGATGGGGACCCGGATGGTGTCCGCGGCCGAGAGCCCGATCCACGACAACTGGAAGCAGGCGGTCCTCGCCGCCCGCGAGACCGACACGGTGTTCCT
>DATFVX010000127.1:0-13696 GCA_035259985.1 Acidimicrobiales bacterium
GGCGGCGTCGGGCCGCCAGCCGGGCCGCCCCCAGCAGCTCGGCCAGCCGATAGACGGTGAGGAACGTCACCGCGGCCACGCCCGCCCCGCCGTCGGTCAGCGCTCCGAGCGTTCCGCCGGCCAGCGCCCGCCGAGCCGTCACGCCGACGTGGTTGGCGGGCACGACCACCGTGACGGGCGCCAGCGGATCGCCCCGCTTCGCGGCCGCGATCGCCTGCCGCAACGCCACGAGGGCGGGGCGTCCGTAGGCGGTGGCCACGACGTCAGGGACCATGTCGCCAGGCTATGCACGGGGTGTGACAGGAAGGTGGCTCGTACCGTCAGCGGCGATCGTCCGAGGCCGACTCGGACACGGCGCCGCCCCGGGTGGTCTCGAGCGGAACCTGCCCGCGGATGTGCGGGACCTCGATCTCGACGGTGACCGTGCCGTGCTCGCGCTCGTAGCGCACCACGTTGAGCGCGGCCGCATAGACGATCAGCCTCGCCGTCAGGGCGAACCAGGCCAGGATCGCGAACACCACGCCCAGCGACCCGTACAGCGCCGACGACGAGGCCACCGCGCGCGGCACGTACACCGACCCGATGATCTTCAGCACCTCGAGGCCCACCCCGCCCAGCAGGGCCCCGGGCACGTGCGCTGTCCACGGGACGTCCACGTTGGTGAGCGCCACGAACATCCATATGAACAGCAGGACGTCGACGACGAGCCCGGCCAGAACGGTGGGCACCACCGCCGGCCCCGGAAGCTCGTTTATCAGCGGCCCGAGGGCCATCGACCCCAGGAACAGCAGGCCGGCGCCCGCCAGCCAGACCACGGCCGCCAGCCGGGAGGCGAACCCGCGGCCGGTCACCTGCCAGGTGGCGTTCACGGCGTTCTCGAGCGCGCCCGCGACCCCGAGGCCCGCCCACACCAGTCCGACCAGCCCGACCACCGAGGCCGCCCGCCGGCTGCCCTCCGCGGTGTCGATCGCGTTGGTGACCTCGCGGGCGGCACGCCCCTCGAGCCCGAGCTGGTCGACGACCTCGGACGCGAAGTCGGTGTTCCCGGCGGAGGCGAAGCCGAGGACGGCGACGCCGACGAGCAGCAAGGGGAACAGCGACAGGAACCCTGCGAGCGCGATCGAGGACGACAACGGGCCCCCGCCCACCGCCGACACGCGCTCGTGCACGGGCAGGATGGACCGGACGACGGGGAGCCGCCGAAGGCGTTGCACATCCTATGTGGTACCCCCAGAAGGGGTCGGCCGGTACCCGCGTTGCAAGAGGTAGGTTGCGCGAGTGACCCCCGACGGCTCCACGACGGGCGCAACCGTGGCCGCTGACATCGATCTCGCGCGCGTCCCGACCCACATCGCATGCGTGATGGACGGCAACGGCCGCTGGGCGCAGCGTCGGGGCCTGCCCCGCACCGAGGGTCACGCCGCCGGCGAGCAGGCGCTGTTCGACACCGTCGAGGGCGCCCTCGACATCGGGCTGCGGTGGCTGACCGCATGGGCGTTCTCGACCGAGAACTGGCGGCGACCGCCGGACGAGGTCCGCTACCTGATGGGCTTCAACGAGGCCCTCCTCGTGCGGCGGAGGGACGAGCTGCACGACAAGAACGTGCGGGTGCGGTTCATCGGGCGACGCGACTGGCGCGTCCCCCGGCGGGTGCTGCGCCGCATGGACGAGACGGTCGAGCTGACGCGCCGCAACACCGGGCTGACCCTCACGATGGCGTTCAACTACGGCGGCCGGGCCGAGATCGTCGACGCCGTGCGATCGCTGGTGGCGTCGGGCACACCGGCCGACAAGATCACCGAGAAGCGGGTGCGCGACCACCTGTACGCCCCCGGCATGCCCGACCCCGACCTGGTGGTGCGCACGTCCGGCGAGTTCCGGCTCTCCAACTTCATGCTCTG
Source organism: Acidimicrobiales bacterium (assembly GCA_035259985.1). Taxonomy (GTDB): domain Bacteria; phylum Actinomycetota; class Acidimicrobiia; order Acidimicrobiales; family VFJN01; genus DASQUK01. The sequence continues at coordinate 1,902 of DATFVX010000127.1, forward strand.
GGAGCTGGCGTACAGCGAACTGGTCTTCACCGACGTCCTGTGGCCCGACTTCCGCCGGGAGCATCTGTTCGACGCGATCCGCGAGTACCAGAGCCGCGAGCGCCGCTTCGGGGGCGTGCGGGCGGGCCAGTGAGTGTCCACTAGTGGCCCTCTACCACGACCGTGGGGTCGTGCTGCGGACCCACAAGTTGGGCGAGGCCGACCGCATCGTCGTCCTGCTCACCCGCGGGCACGGCAAGGTGCGGGCGGTGGCCAAGGGGATCCGCAAGACCAAGAGCCGGTTCGGCGGCCGGCTGGAGCCGCCGTGCCACGTCGACCTGCTGGTCTATGAGGGCCGCGAGCTCGACATCGTGAGCCAGGCGGAGACCGTCGACAACTTCCGGACCGTGCGCGACGACCTCGACCGGTTGGGCCGGGCGGTGACGATGCTCGAGGCGGCGGATCAGCTGGCGCTGGAGCGGCAGCCGAACGCCCGGCTCTACGACATGCTCGTCGGCGCCCTGCGCGCGCTGGCGGGGCAGGACGCGCCGCTGGTCGTGGCCGGTTTCTTCCTGAAGGTCCTCGCGCTCGAGGGCTTCGGACCCCAGGTCGCGGGCTGCGTGGTCTGCGGTTCGCCCGGGCCCCTCGTGTCGTGGGCGATCGAGGAGGGGGGCCTGCGCTGCAGCGCCCACCGCCAGGGGCCGGCGGTGAGCCCGGAGGCCGTCGAGGTGCTCCAGCAGGTCCTCGGGGGGCGCCTGGGGACCGCCCTCAACGAGACCCGGCCGCCGGTGGTGTCGGAGGTGGACCACCTGGCCACCCGGGCGCTGGAGCACCAGCTGGAGCGCCGGCTGCGCTCGGTCTCCGCGCTCCACCGCGCCTGATCCGGGCACCGCCGTTCCTGGCGCCCAACTGGTTGCTCAGCAACCAGGACTGCGCCAGGAAGCGGGCGTCGGGGCCGTCAGAGCCGCTTCCACTCCTTGGCGGTGTCGTCCCACCCGAGCCAGTGTCCGCGCTCGGCGGACCACACGATGTACGTGCCCCTCGCCGGATCCCACTGCGGGTTGTAGCCCGGCGTCCCCGTCTGGGCGGCCGTCGGCGTTTCGGCTCGGGGCTGTTCGGTGGCGGCAGGGTCCCGGGCAGGGGTCCCTGGCGCGGGCTCCCCGCCGGGCTGCCGGGCTTCGGTGGTTGCGCCCGCCTGCTCCGCCGGCTGCGGCGTGGGTCCCCACGCCGGCGGCGGCGCCCAGGCCTGCGCCGGCTCTGCCGGCTGACCCGGCTGTCCGCCCCAGGCGCCTCCGGGCCCACCCGCCCCTGCGGGCTCACCCGACCCAGGGCCCGAGGGCCCACCGGCCGGTCCACCGGACGGCGGGGGACGACCGGGATACCCGGGATACCCGGGGTAGGCCGAGTAGCCGGTCGTCATGCCGGGCACGACGATCGGGCTTCCCATGTACTCCCGGCCCACGACGAAGGTCTTGGCCGCCATGTCGCCGACTCGGCGGTGGCCCCTGCTGGTCAGGGCGACGATGAGCCCGACAAGACCGGCGCAGAGGTCGTCGACGAGCAACAGCAGCCAGCGGATGATCGCGCGGCCGATCCCCGGCGCGTGCCCATCCTCGGCGACGGTCCGGACCCCGAAGAGCAGCTTGCCGGGCGTCCAGCCCCTGAGCCCCTGGATCAGGACGTTGATCAGGATTGCCAGGCCGAGGCCGAGGGCCCACGGCGCGACCGGGACGCCCTCGCTGAAGTAGACCCGATCGCCGGCGTCGACGCAGATCCCCTCCTCCCGGTCCATGAACTCCTCGCAGAAGTCGACGCCCGACTGGTCGAGCTCCGATTCCTCGAGGTACTCGAGCTGGCTCGTCAACAGCACCACCGAGGGCGCCAGCACGATGATCGAGTCGACGAGCCAGGCCGCCACCCGGCGTCCCATCACCGCCGTCGGGTCGTCCGCCGGGAGCGTCGGACGGTACGACGGCTCGGTCGCCGGATACGGGTACGAGGACGTCACGCCGCGTGTCTACCACCCCCTCGGCCGACGCTCGTCGTGATCGACGGCGCTCACGCGGCGGTCCGTACACTTGGGCGCCATGTCCCCGACCGCCGATCCCGCGCTGTTCGACAAGGTCGTCAACCTCTGCAAGCGGCGGGGCTTCGTCTTCCCATCCGCCGAGATCTACGGGGGCTTCCGCTCCACCTACGACTACGGGCCGGTGGGGGTGCTGCTGCTGCGCAACGTCAAGGAGGAGTGGTGGCGCTCGATGGTGCAGCTGCGCCACGACATCGTCGGGCTCGACGCCGCCATCCTGTCGCCGCCCGCCATCTGGGAGGCGTCGGGCCACCTCAAGAACTTCACCGACCCCATGGTGGACTGCCGCAACTGCCGCGAGCGGTTCCGCCTCGACAAGCTCGACGATCCCAACGAGTGCCCCAACTGCCACGCGAAGGGCAGCTTCACCGAGGCGCGCCAGTTCAACCTCATGTTCAAGACCTATGCCGGCCCGGTCGAGGGGACCGGCGCCGAGGTCTACCTGCGGCCCGAGACCGCCCAGGGCATGTTCGTGAACTTCAAGAACGTGCTGGAGACGTCGCGCAAGCGGCCGCCGTTCGGCATCGCCCAGATCGGCAAGTCGTTCCGCAACGAGATCACGCCCGGGAACTTCGTGTTCCGGACCCGTGAGTTCGAGCAGATGGAAATGGAGTACTTCGTGCTGCCCGACGAGGCGGACAAGTGGTTCGGCTACTGGACCCACGAGCGGCTCCGGTGGTACGTCGACCTCGGGATCCCGGAGGACCAGTTGCGGCTGCGGGCGCACGACGAGGAGGAGCTGTCGCACTACTCGTCGGCCACGTCGGACGTCGAGTTCCTGTTCCCCTGGGGGTGGGACGAGCTCGAGGGCATCGCCAACCGCACGGACTACGACCTGCGCCAGCACGCGCAGGCCTCGGGCGAGAGCCTCGACTACTTCGACCAGGCCCTCGGCGAGCGCTATGTCCCCTACGTCATCGAGCCGGCGGCCGGCGCCACCCGCACGGCCATGGCGTTCCTGATGGCGGCGTACGACGAGGAGGAGGTCGCCCGGGAGGGCCAGGGCCAGGGCGAGGCCCGGACGGTGCTGCGCTTCCACCATCGCATCGCGCCGTACAAGGTGGCGGTGCTCCCACTGTCGAAGAAGCCGGAGCTGCAGGAGCCGGCGAACGAGGTGCTCGGCCTGCTCCAGCCGCACTACATGTGCGACTACGACGAGACGCAGGCCATCGGGCGCCGCTATCGCCGACAGGACGAGCTCGGGACCCCCTACTGCGTGACCATCGACTTCGAGACGCTCGAGGACCGGGCCGTGACCGTGCGGCACCGTGACTCGATGGCGCAGGACCGGGTGGCGATCGACGGGCTGCTCGACTACCTGGGCCCGATGCTGTCCTGACCCCCGGGACGCCGCGGACGCTCGGCGATCCAGATCATGCTGCGACCCGACACCGCGGGCGCCGTGGGCTCGTCGGCCTCGATGCGGTCGAGCCGGTAGCCCAGCCGGGCCGGCACCGCGGCGCTGGCGACGTTCGCCTCGTCGCAGTGGATCTCCACCCGCTCGACGTCGGGCAGCGCCCACGCCGCCTCGGTGAGCGCCCCGGCGGCCGCCGTGGCGTGGCCGCGTCGCGTGTGGTCGACGTGGACCCAGTAGCCGATCTCGATCGCGCCCGGACCGATGCGGCGCATGAGCCCGCATCCGCCGATGATCCGCCCCTCGTCGGGTGGGAGGATCGCGAACTCGTAGTCGCTGCCGTCGCCCCAGCTGGCATCCGCCATCACCAACCGGTCCCGCTGCACCGTGACCTCGGTGGCGACCGGCACCGCCCACGGCATCCAGCGGCGAAGGTGGTTGAGGCTGTCGGCCACCGCCTCGGCGAACGCCTCGGCGTCGCTGGGGCGAGCCCGGCGCAGCACGGCGCCACTGGCCGTCGGCAGGCGTTCCGGTGGGGAGCCGCGCGCGGCACCGGGGGCCCGAGCCACGGGCCGGCCGGGGGCGGCGTGGAACTCGATGCCGATGCCGGCGCCCAGCTCGCGATCGGCCCAGGCATAGGCGGCGGCCGCCCGCGGCGCCAGGGGCGGCCCCACCGGGGTGGCCTCCGGCTTGGCCGTGAAGCGGATGAAGCCGCCGTGGCTCGACGGCCCGGTGCTGACGACCCCGTTGGCCTCGTCGGGGTCGGTTGCCGCCTCGCAGCCGTCGGCGGTTGCCACGACCGGATGGTCGCGGCTTTCGCGCCAGCGCACCTGGCCGGACACCCATCCGCCCCCCGCCCGGTGGGCGTCGGCCGCGGCCACGATGGTCGTCTCCAGTTCGTCGGGCGCCACGGGACACGGCCATCCGGCCGTCACGGCCCAATGGAGTGCGACGAACGGCAGCTCGGGCACGCCGCCGACCAGCGGCGCGATGCCCGCGCCCAGGCGCGGGTTCAGCTCGGTGGGCCTGTAGCCGTCCTCGGTCAGAACCCCATCGACCGTGTAGCAGCCGAGGAACCCCACCTCGTCCCGCAGCAGTGAGCCCACCCGGCGGGCCACGATCCGCATCCTGGCTCGGTCGGCCTCGGGCGGGTCGAAGAAGGTGGCCGAACCCCCGTAGTGCAACGCCGGCGGGTCCGCCGAGCGGAGTGTGATCGCCTCGACGGGCCGGAACACCGCCAGCCCATCCTCGGTGGCGAAGCCGTGGATGTTGCATGGCGTTCCGTCGAGGAACGGCGTGACCCGGACCGACCGGCACCGGTCGGCGAACCACTGGTGCGCGGCGTCCGCCTGCGTCTCGTTGGTGACCCAGCGCACGAACGTGCCGCCGCCGTTGAAGCCCTCGCGGGCGTCACCCGCCCACACCGTGCCCTGGCCCCCGTCGAGTCGGGATGCGGCGGCGTCGAGGGCGCTGCGGTCGCCGGCGGCCACCACCTCACACGGCGGACGGTCGACGCCGGCCCGATCGAACAGCGCGTCGTTCGTCGTCTTGTCCTCGAGGGCCACCCACTCCGGGCGGCGGCCGCCCGCCACTGGCCGGCCGCCGATCGACGTGACGGCCTGGAACGGTGCGACGAGGACCAGTGCGTCGCCCTGCGGGTCGAACCGGTCGAGCGCCTCCGCCAGCGCGGTGGGGGGATCGGCCGCCACGCGCTCGAACTGGCGGAACTCGTCGATGGGGTCGGAGGACCGGATGTCCAGGTCGATCCACTCGGCGTGATCGGGGTCGGGCAGGTCGCCCGTCCCGAGGGTGGTGCCCACCACCAGGACGCGTCCTGCGCCCAAGGTGCGGAGCTGGCCGATCCACCCGGGAGTCGCGGCCACGGGAATGCCGGCCAGGATGACCCTCCGGCCCCCGATCCAGTCGCGGACAGCCGCGGCAATCCGGTCGGCGACCGCCTCCGCCACCTCAGTCCGCGCCCCGGCGGATGCGGCGGACATGGCGGCGCATGACCTCGCTCGAGCGCATGAGTATGTCGGCGAATGCAGACAGCTCCTCGTCGGAGTAGTCGCCATGGATCGCCCGCAGGTCGCCGATCAGGCCCTCGAACATCGGTCCCACGCGCGCCATCGACTCGGGCACGAGGCGCACGACCACCCGGCGTCGGTCGCCGGGGTCCCGCTCCCGGCTGACGAAGCCCGCGCCCTCCAGGCGATCCAGCACGCCGGTGACCGCGCCCGTCGTCAGCCCCGTGAGCTCGGCGAGCTGCCCGGCCGTGAGCGGCTCGGGGAGCGCCTCGTTGAGCAGCAGAACGCATCCCCAGTCGGTGGAGTGCAATCCCAGCCGATCGGCGCACGCGGCGAGCAACATCGACGACGAGTTGCCGAGCGATCGGCCGGCGACCAGGACGGCGTCAGACAGCTCGGCGCGGCGTGGGGGAGCGTTCACGCGACTCCTTCTCGTGACGGCTCGGCATCGCCATGCCAACCTTCGTTTGACCCCGAGATTATCGATTGCGGCTGAAAGTCTCAGTCGTTAAGGTAACGCGCTCTACCGCCGCGACAACACAGAGATACGGACGCCCCGCATACGCGTCCGTCTGCCCACCAGTGTCTTGTCATCGGAGGTTCCCCCCATGCTGCAGCGCCTTGCCCGCCTCTGTTACCGGCGACGCTGGCGGGTCCTGGGAGGCTGGGTGGTCCTCCTGGTCGGCCTGTTCGCGCTCAACTCGGCGGTCGGCGGCAAGTTCCTGGACGAGTTCGACCTGCCGGGATCCGACAGCCAGGAGGCCGTCGACATCCTCGAGGAGCACGGCTTCAACGACCGTGCCGGTGCCACGGGGCAGATCGTGTTCAAGGCCGACGACGTCACCGACCCCACGGTCCAACGCGAGATGGAGCCGCTGTTCGACCAGATCGCCGAGATCACCGCCCCTAGCGAGGTGGTGAGCCCCTACAGCGAGGAGGGCGCCCACCAGATCAGCCAGCGCGGCCCCGAGGCGGGCAAGATCGCGTACGCCGAGGTCAACCTCGCGGACCGCGACAGCGACGTGCTGTACGACATCGGCACGGAGGCGCGCGAGGCGGTCGCCAACGCCGACATACCCGGCGTTCAGGTGGAGCTGGGCGGCGACATCGCCTTCGAGCAGCCGGAGTTCGCCAGCGAGGCCATCGGCTTCGTCGCCGCCCTGATCATCCTGCTCATCGCGTTCGGCTCGCTTCTCGCCGCCGGCTTGCCACTCGTCACCGCCATCTTCGGCATCGTCACCGGAATCGCCATCGTCGGCCTGGCGGTCAACGTCATCGGCATGCCCAGCTTCTCGAACCAGGCCGTGGCGATGATCGCCATCGGCGTGGGCATCGACTACGCACTGTTCATCGTCACCCGCTACCGCGAGGGCCTGGCCGAAGGGATGACGCCGGAGTGCGCCATCATGCGCTCGCTCGACACCGCCGGCCGGGCCGTTCTCTTCGCGGGCTGCACCGTGATCATCGCCATCCTGGGCCTGTTCACCATCGGCCTGGACATGATCCGGGGTCTGGCCGTGGGCATCTCGATCGGCGTGCTCATGACGCTGCTCGCCTCGCTCACGCTGCTGCCGGCCATCCTCGGGTTCGTCGGCGCCAACATCGACAAGTTCGGCCTGCCCCATCGTCGGCGGGCCGAGCGGACGGGCCGCGAGTCGTTCTGGTACCGCTGGAGCCGGGTGATCCAACGCCGGCCCTGGCAGGCCCTGCTGGCCTCTGCCGCCGTCCTGATTCTCCTGACGATCCCGCTCTTCGGGCTCCGCCTGGGGTTCGGCGACGCCGGCAACCAGCCGACCGACCAGACCATCCGCCGGGCGTACGACCTGATGTCCGACGGCTTCGGTCCCGGGGCCAATGGGCCGCTGTTGCTGGCCGCCGAGACGCCGGGCGGCCAGTCCGATCTCCAGGCGCTCGAGGGGCTGTCCCGAGACCTCAACGAAGCCGAGGGGGTTGCGTTCGCCACGGAGCCGATCCCCAACGACTCCGGAGACGCCGCCATCATCCAGGTGCAGCCGACCACGTCGCCGCAGGACAAGGAGACCGCGCATCTGGTGAACCGCTTGCGCGACGACGTCGTGCCGGAGGCCGTGGCAGGCTCGACGGCGGACGTGAAGGTGGGTGGCGCGACGGCGGCCGTCGTCGACTTCTCGAGGTACATCGCCGACCGCCTGCCGTGGTTCATCGGCGCCGTGCTCGTGTTGTCGTTCCTCCTGTTGACGGTCGTGTTCCGGAGCCTGCTGGTGCCGCTCAAGGCCGTGATCATGAACCTGCTGTCGGTCGGGGCCGCCTACGGGATCCTCGTGGCGGTCTTCCAGTGGGGCTGGGGAGACAGCCTCCTGGGGGTCGGCCGCGAGGGCCCGATCGAGGCCTGGATCCCGATCTTTCTCTTCGCCGTGATCTTCGGGCTGTCGATGGACTACGAGGTGTTCCTCCTGTCCCGCATCCGCGAGGAGTACGACCGCACGCACGACAACGCCAACGCCGTCGCCAACGGGCTGGCCGTGACGGCCAGGGTCATCACCGCGGCCGCGGCGATCATGTTCTGCGTCTTCATGAGCTTCGTGCTCGGCGACGACCGGTCCCTGAAGATGTTCGGGTTCGGGTTGGCCATGGCGGTGCTGATCGATGCCACGGTCGTCCGGCTCATTCTCGTGCCCTCGACGATGGAGCTGCTGGGCGACCGCAACTGGTGGCTGCCGCGCTGGCTCGATCGCATCCTGCCGGTCATCCACGTCGAGGCCGAGCCGGAAGTGGTGGCCGGGACGGCGCCCGAGCTGCGCGAGCCCGAGAGGGTGGGCTGACCGGCCCACCCGGAGAAACCCGCCGCGGGATCGGTGGCCAATCACCACCAGTTCCGCGGCGGGCTTCTCAGTCGTGGTCGGGTCGCCAGGCGCGGGAACGCTTGCGCTCGGCGGCCCGGCGCTTGGCCTCGAGCCGGGCCTCCCGTGCGGCCCGTGAGGGGCGGGTGGGACGGCGGGCGGCCACAACGGTTGCCGCCTCGTCGAGAGTGGCGGCGAGCCGGCCCCGGGCGATGGTCCGGTTGCGCCACTGCGACCGGGATTCGTCGGCGCGCGCCCTCGCGACCGGGCCCAGGCGCCGGCGGACCCGGTCGGCGCCGGGCCCGTCGAGCGCCGTCAGGTCGGCCACGACCTCCACGGCGGATGCGGTCACGTTGCGATGCTGGCCGCCGGGGCCCGATCCGCGTGCGAACCGCTCGTCGAGCGCGGCCGCCGGAAGGCGGAGCCCCCGGCGGGTCACCAGGTCGCCGTCGCTCACGGCAGCAGCAGCGCGCCGAGCCGGCGGCCGGCGACACGAAGGCCGATCGCGCCCATGGCCGCCAGGTAGGCGGCGTTCAGCAGCAACGTGGGGGACAGGTCGCCGAGGACCAGCGCCCGCTCCAGGGCCACGCCCTGATAGAGGGGGCTGATCCGGACGATCCACGCCAGCCCGGCGGGGTACTGGCTGAGTGGAAAGAAGGTCCCCGAGAACAGGAACAGCGGCACGATCGCAAGCTGGACGTAGCTGAAGTCGACGTACGAGCGCATGAAGGACGCGCATCCCATCCCCGCACCCGCGAACCCGAAGCCGATCAGGCCGGCGGCCGGCAGGGCCAGAACGGCCCACGCCGACGAGACCAGGCCCATCGCCACCATCGTCAGCAGGAAGGCCCCCGAGTAGAGGAGGCCGCGCAGCAGCGCCCAGGCCACCTCGCCGCGCACCACGTCCGCAATGCCGAGCGGCGTGGCCAGCATCCCGTCGAACGTCTTCGCGTACTTGAACTTGAAGAAGAAGCCGAACGTCGTGTCGATGACGGCGCCGTTCATCGCGGACGTGGCCAGCATGGCCGGCGCCACGAACAGCTCGTAGGGGATCGGCCGCCCACTGGGGCCGGGAACCTCGCCGACGAGCTCGCCCACGCCGATGCCGATCGAGAACAGGTAGAAGACCGGTTCGAAGAAGCCGGTCGCGAAGGGCGCCCACATGCGCAGGTAGGCGCGGGCGTTGCGCTCGACCACCCGCAGGGCGCGCTGCGGGCCCAGGAGGGCCACGGCCGTGCTCACGGCGAAAGCCTCGACGCGAAGTTGCGCACGCCGAACCAGCACCCCACCGCGATGCAGGCCCCGAGGTAGGCGACGTGGCCGACGGACGCAAGCCCGAGGGAACCGGTCGTCGCGCCGCGACACAGCTCGACGCCGTGCCACAGCGGCGAGACCCAGGCGACAGGCTGCAGCCACGCCGGGAGCTGGTCGACGGGGAAGAAGGTCCCGGAGAACAGGAACAGCGGCACGATCCCGATCCGCATGATGACCGGAAAACCGAGATCGCTGTCCTGGACCGCGGAATACGCGGTCAGCGGTGCTGCGAACGCCAGCCCGGTGAGCGCCGCGGCGGGCACGGCGAGCACGCCCCAAGGCGACAGCACCGCACCCAGCAGCGCCGCGATGGCGACGAAGGCGGTGGCGTTCATCGCCTCCCGGGCGCCGATCCACAGGATCCAACCGCCGAACACGTCGCCCGGACGCAGCGGGGTCGCGGCGGCGCCGTGGAACGTGCGTATCCACTTCATGCCGCCCATCACCGGCCACAGCGACTGGCCGGCCGCTCCCTGCATGGCGCCGGCCGCGAGGATGCCGGGCGCGACGAACGCCAAGTAGTCGACCCCGCCGACCGACCCCGAGTTCTCGTCGACCAGGCCACCGAGGCCGAGCCCCAGCGCCCCGAGGAACATCAGCGGCATGAGGACCTGGGTCAGCGCCGAGCTGCGCCAGAAGCGGCGCCACAGGCGCGCCTCGCGCTCCGCGACGCGGAGCATGGGCACCGCCGCCGCCAGCGTGTCGAGGGCTGACCCCGTGAGGGTCCCGGCAGCGTCACTCATCGAGGGTGCGTCCGGTGAGGGTGAGGAACACGTCCTCGAGCGAGGCGCGGCGGACGAGCACCGAGTCCGGCCGGATGCCGTCGCCGGTGATGCGGGCCAGCGCCTCGTCACCGTGCGGCGTGTACAACAGGACCCGGTCGCCCAGCGGCTCGACGCGATCGCCGAGGGCACCGAGCGGCTCGAGCGCTGCGTCCTGCTGCTCGGGCAGGGAGAAGCGAAGCTCGACGACCTCCCGGGTGCAGTAGCGGTCGACCAGTTGGCGCGGCGATCCCTCCGCCACGATGCGCCCGTCGTCCATGATCACCAGGCGGTCGCACAGCTGCTCGGCCTCGTCCATGTAATGCGTCGTGAGCACGAGGGTGACGCCCTCGCGCTTGAGGCGGTAGAGGCGCTCCCAGAGCATGTGGCGCGCCTGGGGGTCGAGGCCGGTGGTGGGCTCGTCGAGCAGGACCAGGTCCGGCCGGTTGATCAGCGCACGGGCGATGATGAGCCGCCGCTTCATGCCGCCGGACAGGGGGTCGACGCGGGACGTCCGGCGGTCGTCGAGCCGGGCGAAGTGGAGCAGCTCGGTGGCCCGTTCCCGGATCTCCGCCATGGGCAGCCCGAAGTAGCGGCCGTAGATCACGAGGTTGTCCCAGACCGTCAGCTCGGTGTCGAGGTTGTCGTCCTGGGGGACGACGCCGAGCCGCCCCCGGATTGCGGGGCCGTCCTTCGTCGGGCTCATTCCCAGCACCCGCAGCTCGCCGTCGGTGATCGGCGAGACGCAGGCGATCATCCGCATCGTCGTGGTCTTGCCGGCACCGTTCGGCCCCAGGAACCCGAAGACCTCGCCGCGCTCCACCGTGAAGTCGACGCCGTCGACCGCGACGTAGTCGCCGAAGCGCTTGGTGAGCGCCTTGGCCTCGATCAGCGGCGCATCGGCGGGCTCGGCCGGATCCGGCATCACGCCGAACCTATCGGCGGTCTGCGCAGGTCGAGGCAGGGATTAGGGTCGCGGTCGCCGGCGGCGGTCCGCCATCGCCCATGATGGTTGGTTCGGACCGGCCCGTGCGGTTTCGGTGTTGCTCATCGCCCACCTGGGTGATGTACGCGCCGCACCGTGAGACGACTGTCGTGACGCGGGCCCGAAGGAGGTGAGACACGCGTCGTGGGACGTGAGGTACGAGCCGATCCGCCCACGGGGACCGTCACGTTCCTGCTCGCCGACGTCGAGCACCCGGCCGTGGGCACGGATCGGTCCGAGGGGATCATCGATGCCGCGGTCACGACGCACGGAGGCACGCGCCTCGAGCAGCTGGGCCGGGGCGCAGGCGCCGTCGCCGTCTTCGAGTCGGCCACAGACGCCGTCGCCGTCGCGCGGGATGTCCAACGTGCCCTGATGGCCGCCACCGGCCAGGCACCGCCCACAAGTCGGTTGCGGATCGGAATCCATACCGGCGAGGCCGATGCCCGCGCGCCCAACGCCTACGGCGG
>DATFVX010000128.1:0-5710 GCA_035259985.1 Acidimicrobiales bacterium
GGCCAATGATTCGACCCGCTCGTTCCCCAGCCCAGCCTTGGGTGTCGGCACCGGCGTCGACACGCGGCGTGACAGTAGTGGAGGCGGCGAGGCGACAGGTGGCACCAACTCCGGTCAAAGTGATAGGCATCTAATGATTCGATGTCTATCCTTTTAGGGGACGCCGCAGCACGGATCGCAGAACGGAAAGGAGATCCGAATGACCAACCAGATCGACTCGTTCCTGTCGGATTGGACCGAAGCCGAGCGCACGGGCGACCGGGGGGCGCTGGGCCGGCTCCTCACCGACGACTTCGTTGGGGTCGGACCACTCGGGTTCACCCTCCCGAAGCCTGCCTGGCTGGCCCGCCACGAACCGGGGGAGCTCGCGTACGACACCTTCGCGCTCGACGAGGTGCAGAGCCGGGTCCACGGCGATGCGGCCGTCGTCACGGCCCGCCAGAACGCGCGGGGCTCGTACCAGGGCCGCCCGACGCCCGAATCGCTCCGGGCAACGCTCGCACTCGTCAGCGACGGCGGTGATTGGCGGCTGGCCGGCATCCACATGAGCTTCATCGCCGGCACCCCCGGAGCGCCGCCGGTCCCCGGCGGTGGGCCACGCAGCACCCCCGAGGAGGAGAGCCGATGATCACCAGGACGTACGGCCCCGAGCCCGAAGGCCGGCCGCCCGCCTAGGGGGCGCGCCGCCCCACTAGGCAGGCGGCGCCTCCGTCGGCGGCGGCGAGCCGGCCGGTTCCGTAGCCGGTGGCGCCGCCGGGGCGGCAGGGTCTGGTGCCGGCGGGGCGGCAGGGTCTGGTGCCGGCGGCTCCTGCGGTTCGACCGGTGCTGGTGGGGCCGCCGGGGCCGGCGCCGGCGGGGGCTGCCCGTCGGACTGCTCGAGGACCTCGACCACGACCTCACGCATGGCCGGCGCCCAGCCGACAGCCGCAGTTGGCTCCTCGGGCGTCCCCGGCGGCTCCGCGGGTGGTTCCGCAGGGGCCGGCGGCGTGGTCGTGGTGGTCGACGGGGCGGGCTCGGGTGGGGTCGTCGGCGGGGTCGTCGGCGGCGTCGTGGTCGACGTGGTCGGCGGGGGTGGCGTCGCCGGGGTCGTCGGCGGCGGGGGAGCGGGCGTGGTCGTCGATGGTGGCGGCGTTGTGGTCGGCGGCGTGCTCGGGGCCGTCGGCGGCGTGCTCGGGGCAGGGCGGGGCGCCGGCGGGACCGGGTTCGGCGTCGGGCTCGGTGCGGGCCGGGGGGCGGGCGGGCGAGGCGCCGGCGCGCGAGGCACCGGCCCGCCCGGCTCGGGCGATCCACCGGGCGTTGGGCCACCGGACTGGTCCGGGGCCGCGGCGGGCGGGGGGCCGGGCGACGGGCGTGGCGGGGCCGGTGGCTCCATGGGCGGAAGCCCGATGGCCGGCAGGCGCTCGACCGCCCCGGTCTCGTACATGTCGGCCAGGTTCAGCACGACGCGCACGTACTCGTCGGCGTTGTTGTAGCGGCGGACGGCCTGGGCACGCCCGGCGGCGTCGCGGAGGTCGGCGTCGCCCTCGCACAGGTACCGGGCGGCGCCGTAGGCGGCGTCGAAGATGTTGTCGGGGTCGCGCCGGCGGTCGCCGTTGCCGTCGACACCGATCTCTCGCCAGGTCGACGGGATGAACTGCATCGGCCCCACGGCCCGGTCGTACGCTGTGTCGCCGTCGAGCGCGCCGCCCTCGGTGTCGCGGATCAGCGCCACGTTGGGCCGGCCGTCCAGGGGGATGCCACGGATCGGCTTGGTGCTGTAGCCGTCGTCGCGCAGCATGGCGCCACCGAAGCGCCCATGGTTCGACTCGACCCGGCCTATCGCCGCCAGCAGGGTCCAGCGGATGCCGCAAGCGGGGTCCTCTGAGGCTAGGCGGTTGGCGGCGCGGACGTAGGCGTCGACCGCAGCCGCCGGGATCCCGCTCTTGCCGAGGCTGTCGATGACCTGGGAGCTGGACAGGACGGCGCGCACGGGCTCGGACACGGGGTCTGCGCCCACCGGCACCGCCGCCAGCATCTCGGCGTCGAGGTAGGGCTCGAGTGCCTCGTCCTCCTGGAACGGCAGCGTGCCGTTCAGCCACGGGACCGACGCGGGATCGGCCTCGGTGGGCATCAGCGCCATGGTGCCGGCGCCCACGCCGCCCGGCAGGACGACGGCCACCGCGATCAGGACCGCCAACCGCCACCGCTGGAACGTGGCGCGCCACAACGACTGTGGAACCTTCATGGCTTGTCTCCGCTCTGGGCTCAGCGCAGGTCGAGCTCGTGCACGTTGCCGCCGGTGACATCGACGCCGGCCATGGGCACGCCGTCCTCGTCCAGCAGCTCGTAGGGGCCCTCGGTCACCTCGGGGAAGAGCGCCGTCCAGGTCCGGCCGTTGGGGGTGGTACGGCGGTGGACGCCGGTGTGGAACCGGGCCGCCGGCTGTCCGGCCGGGCAGGCCTCGAGCTCGCCGGTGGAGGGCCGGCTGGCGAGGTAGACGACGAGCGCGCCCACCTCGCCCCCGATGTCCAGCACCGGGGCGCTGTGCGCCCCGGGCCGGTGGTGGTTGTGCTCGGCCATCACATCGCCGCCGGCACGTCGTAGCCGGCGTAGGGGAGGCCGATGTACGGGAAGGCGTTGCGGAACGTCCGTCCCGGGTTGTTGAAGGTGCCGTCCTCGATCACGCTGACGGCGCCGTCGGGGGTGAACGTCGGATCGACCAGGGGGTACGTCGCACCGGCGACGGCCCGGAGCTCGATCGTGACGATGTCGTCCGTCAGGCGACGGCCGTTGGGGAACCCGGCAAGGTCGCCGCCCAGCAAACCGAGCCGGTTGGGCGTGGGCGCCGGCGGGATCGCGACGTTGAGCCGGAGCTCGTCGGCCTGGGTCGTGCCGGTGAAGTTCTGGAACCCGGGGATCAGGCCGGAGGGGATGCCGGTCAGGAGAACGGCCAGCAGGTCCGCCCGGTCCTTCTTGAGCGCCGCCAGGTTGGGGAACACGCCCGGGTACAGGACCGGCAGCAGGGCCGCCAGCTCGGGGCGTGCCACGTACTTGGCGAAGCTGCGGTCGTCGGCCGGGCTCGAGGCGTTCCACTCGTCCTTGCGGGCCATCGGCACGATGACCTCGTTGAACAGCGGGTTGCCGAGCCGGGACACCTGCATCCACGGGCCGGTGCCGTTCCAGCCCCGGTCGCGGCTGCGGATCCTGGCCTTCTGGCGATACGACGCGCCCCACACGCCGATGACGGCGGCGGGTGACATCGGGTCCGTGGGCACCTTGCGGTCCCGCGTGAGGTCGGCGATCGGCACCTGGATCGCGATCGTGTGCACGTTGGCCTGCGCCAGCGCATCCCGGCCGTCGGCGGCAGCCGTCGGGATCAGGTGCAGGTTCTGGAACGGGCGCAACGTGGCTAGGTCGAACACCGCGCCGAGGTCCACGAAGAACGCGTCGGCGCACTGGCCGGTGAACACCTTGACGCCGGAGCCCAGGTCGGCCACCGCGGCCGACGCCAGCGACGCGTAGTTGGGCGTGGACCGGGGGCCGATGTTGCACGGCGGCGACGCCAGGCCCCTGCCGAGCACCGTCGTACGCGGCTTGCGTCCCCTGCGGTACTCGATCTTGGTCACCTTGTACGTCTGACGGCGGTTCCAGTTGGCGCTGTCGAGCGAGGTGATCGGGCCCGTGTTGTAGAGGAACGTGTTGGGGTTCGTGATGACGGTCTTGAACCGGAACTGGTACGTGATGTCCGGCTTGCCGTCGCCGTCGTTGTCGATGTTGACGTTGTAGGCGCAGGTGTCGTCGAACTCGTAGAAGTTCGGCCCACCCGCGGGTGCCTCGACGGGCAGGTAGTTGGTGATGATCGTGACGGTGTTGCCGGGCGTGCGCCAGGCGTAGGTGTCGGTGTTGTCGGCAACCGGATCCTTGGAGATCGCCGGTGCCTCGCGGTGGGATGACATTGCGACGTCTCCTCTCAGCGAGCGGCCCGCAGCACCTTGGCCACGAGCGCCGTGTCGGTGAAGCTGACTTCCCGCTCGCCGACGAGGATCTTGACCTCGCCGGTGGCGGCATCCTCGATCTCGACCAGGACGGTGCCGGGGACATCCGCGGCCTCGCCCGGCTGCAGGTCCGGTTCCTCGGTGTCGGCGGCCGCGGCCGACGACAGCGCGAGGCCGCCGGCGGCGAGACCGGCGGCACCTACGGCACCGGCCGAGCCCTTGATCAAGAAGGAACGTCGGGTAACGGGATCCATGCTTGCCCCTTTGCCTGGGTCATCGGTCGTGGAGTTCCCACGTCGAGCCACGATTCGGCGCCGCGGGCCGGCGCAGATGACGGCGCGACGAAAATTCCGGGGCCGGCGTACGGTGGTGGGGCGTGGATGAGGGAGTCGAGTACCTGACGGCTGCGCCATCGCCCCAGCTGGCGGCGTTCATCGACGGCTACGTCGGCTACCGGCTCAGCGGCTTCGCCCCCGGCCTGCACCGGGGCCTGCCGTCCCGCCACATGACGTTCATCGTCAGCATCGGGCCGAGCATCGACGTGGTGGCCCAGACGGACCCGCGGCAGGCCGGGGCCAGCTACGGCTGCGTGGTCGGAGGCCTCCAGGCCAGCACCGCCGTGATCTCCCACACCGGCTACCAGGAGGGCGTGGTCGTCAACCTGACGCCGCTCGGGAGCCGCGCCCTGTTCGGGATGCCGGCGCGGGCGTTGTGGAACACCTCGGTCGAGTGCGCCGATGTCGCCGGGCCGGCGGGGAGCGAGCTGTGGGAACGCCTCCAGGGCATCGCCGGTTGGGCGGACCGGTTCGCCGCGTGCGACGCCGTCCTCGGCCGGATCGCCGACCGGGAGCTCGTGGTGGCCCCCGAGCTCCGCGGCGCATGGCAGGCGCTGGTGCGGACCGGGGGGACCCATCCGATCGGCAGCGTCGCGGCGACCGTCGGCTGGAGCCGGCAGCACCTGGCGCGGCGGTTCCGCGACGAGTTCGGCTTCGGGCCGAAGCTGGCAGCGCGGGTCGTGCGCTTCGAGCGGGCGAGGCGCATGCTCCACGCCACGCCCTCGTTCGTGACGATCGCGCAGGTGGCGGCCGCGTGCGGGTACTACGACCAGGCGCACTTGGATCGCGACTTCGGCGAGCTGGCGGGCTGCACGCCCAGCACCTGGCTGGCGGAGGAGCTTCCAACTTTCCAAGACGACGCCCCGGCCGCCGTGTGATCGTCGAGCCATGGCAACGACAACCAGGAATCCAACGGTGTGGCCCGTGCTGTCGTACCGCGACGCACGGGGCGCGCTCGACTTTCTCGCCAAGGCCTTCGGGTTCGAGGAGCGTGCGGCGTACGCCCGCGAGGGCGATCCGTCGATCATCGAGCACGCCGAGATGCGGTGGCCGCTCGGCGGCGGCGTCATGTTCGGGACCGCCGGCAAGGACGACTCGCCCTTCGGTCGACGCACTCCCGGCAACGACTCGGTGTACGTCGTGTGCGACGACCCCGACGGCCTGTTCGAACGGGCCGTTGACGCCGGCGCCGAGGTGGTGCGCGGCCTCGTCGACGAGGACTACGGGTCGCGCGGGTTCACGGTCCGGGACCCCGAGGGCAACCTCTGGAGCTTCGGCACCTACGCCGGCGACTAGTGGGCGCTCGCGGAAGTTCCGTGGATGTATCGCCGTGTCAGATTCGTCGCTGGCGAGGACGCAGGAGGAAGGCGCAGCCAGCGGCTGCGGCGACGACGAGGACGA
>DATFVX010000129.1:0-36491 GCA_035259985.1 Acidimicrobiales bacterium
ACGCCACGGTCGCCAGCGCGGCCAGGAGGACCAGCTCCGCGGCTGCGATGCGCGTGGCCAGCGTCGTCCGCCGCAGCCAGCGGCGGCGCCGGAGGTCGACCAGCACGAGCGTGACCGGCGTCCTCGCGACGAACGCAACCATCGCCGCCGCGGCCAGCGCCGCGCCCGCCGAGGACGGTGCGACCAGGAGCCCGAGCAGCGCAGGTTCCGCGCTCAGGCTCCAGCCTCCGTGCTCGTCGGGCACGGCGACGGCGCGCCACGGCGCCCTGGCGCGCGCCGGGGCGGCCCTGCGTGACGTCCCCGGGGATGCCGGCAGTGGCCCGACTGGGACGGCAGGCGTCGCCGGCGTCTCATACGAGCTCACACGCCCAGGCTGCGGGCCTCGGGGCGAGTCGCCTAGGGCCGAAGGTCCCAATCGGTACCCGAGTGTGCGTGGCTCATGGCCAGTGCGTTGTCGCGCAGTGGCATTGCCTATGTGATCGACGCGCCTCGGCCACTGTGGGTGGTAGAGGCGAAGGTCCTTCCCGCGGCAGAGTGGCCCACTCAGGCGTCGACCGGCTGGGGCCTCGGGACGGGTGGGGGAGCTTGGGCGGGTCCGGAGGTCTCGGCCTCGTCGCACGGTGGCGCGTCGTCGTGCACCGCGCCCGCGCGCACACCCGTGCCTTCGGCGCCCAGGTGGGGGAGCAGCCGGTCGAGCCACCCGGGCATCCACCAGTTGCGGGCCCCGAGCAGCGCCATCGTGGCGGGCACCAGCAGCATCCGGACCAAGGTGGCATCGAGCAGCACCGCAACGGCCATGCCCAGACCGAACATCCTGAGGACGCGGTCGTCCTCGAGGACGAACGAACCGAACACGACCACCATGATCGCGGCCGCCGCCGTGATCACCCTGGCCGTGGCGGCCAGGCCGTCGGCCACCGACTCGACCGCGTCGTTGGTCCGGGCGTACTCCTCCCGGATCCGGGACAGCAGGAAGACCTCGTAGTCCATCGACAGGCCGAAGACGATGGCGAACAGCACCATCGGTATGAACGGCTCGATCGGAGCGCCGGCGATGTCGAGCAGGTCCCCGCCCCAGCCCCACTGGAACACGGCGACGACCACGCCGTAGGTCGCCGTGATCGCGAGCACGTTCATGATCACCGCCTTGAGGGGGACCAGCAGCGACCGGAACACCACCAGCAGCAGCACGAACGACAGGCTCAGCACGACCCCGAGGAAGAGCAGGACCCGGCGGCCGAGGAAGTTCGTGAGGTCGATGTTGGCCGCGGTGGTGCCGGTGACCTTGACGTCGAGCCCGGTGCCGCCGACCGCCGCCGGGATGACGGCGTCGCGCAGCCGGGTGACGAGGCCGCTCGTGGCCTCGGCCTGAGGGGCCGTCGTCGGGATCGCGGTCATGAGGAACGCCTTCGGTGCGGTCGCGTCGTCGGGTAGTGGCTCGGTGACGGCCGCTACGCCCGGCGTGGCGGCGAGTGACTGCCGCAGCGCCTGCACCGCCCCCGCCGTCCCGCCGGCGCCAGCACCGGCGCGGGGAACCACCGTGATCAGGAGGGGCCCGTTGAACCCCTCGCCGAACCCCCCGGCGAGGAGGTCGTACGCCCGGCGGGTGTAGGTGCCCTCGGGGTGGTTGCTCTCGTCGGCGACCCCGAGCCGCAGGCCGAGGATCGGGGACGCCAGGGTGAGCAGCGCGACCGTCCCGACGGCGACCCACAGCCATGGCCGGCGCTGGATGGTCCGACTCCATCGGTGGGCGGCGGCGTCGCGGACGGGCTTGGCCCTGCGACGCGGCACCGGGCGACGCAGGGGGCGAACGGCCACGCTCACCAGCAGTGTCGCCGCGGCCAGGATGGCGCCGCCCGCGGCGAGGGGCGGGAAGCCGATGCCGGCCCCGAGCAGGGCGGCGGCGATGAAGCCGGCGCCGAGGAGACCGCGCCACCGGGTGACCTCGATCCGCTCCCCGGCCAGGCCGAGCAGGGCCGGCAGGAGGGTGAGGGAGCTGATCATCGTGAGCAGCACGGTGACGGACGCCCCCAGGCCCACGCCGGTGACCAGCGGGATGCCCATGAGCAGCATGCCGAGCAACGAGATGACGACCGTGATCCCGGCGAAGATCACCGCTCGGCCGGCCGTGCCCATCGCCGCCCGCGTGGCGGCGCGTGGTGGCATCCCGGCGTGCGTGCCCTGGCGATAGCGGGTGACGATGAACAGGGCGTAGTCGATGCCCACGCCGAGGCCGATCATGACCCCGACGCTCAGGGCGAAGTCGGGGATGGCGTAGACGTTGCTGAGGAGGAGCGTCGCGGCGACGCCGGCTCCGACGCCGCCCAGCGCGACGGCGACGGGGAGACCGGTGGCGAGGACCGAGCCGAACGCGAGCACCAGGACGACGATGGCGAACGCCAGGCCGATCAGCTCAGACTCCGGCGGCTCGTAGGGCGCGAGCGCCGTGCCGCCGGGCAGCACCTCGAGGCCGTCGATCGCAGGCGCGCGTTCGGCGATGGCTTCCCCGATGCGCGCCGACTCGGTCAGGTCGACGTCCGGCGCCAGGTTGACCTGCGCGTAGGCGAGCTTGCCGGCCAACGGTCCCTCCGTGGCGACCTGACCGGCGCCCTGCTCGGAGTAGGGCGATATGACGGTGGCGCCGGGATGCTCCGGGACGCCCTCCTTGCCGGGGAAGCCGGCGTCCACCAACGCGAACAGCTCTTCCATCGCCGCTCGGACCTCGGGGTCGGCGACGCCCTGGTCGGCCCGGAAGACGATCGTTCCCGACTGGGTTCCGGCCCCGAGCTCGGCGAAGTTCTCTTCGAGCACGGTGAAGCCGTCCGCGCTGTCGGAGTCGGGGAGGTCGAGGACGGCGTCATAGGCCGGACCGATGACCCCGGCAGCACCCAGGACGACGGCCAGGCCCACCAGCCAGATGCCGACGGCGGCGATCCGATGGTCGAAGCACCAGCCCCCGATGCGGCTGAGTGCCGTGTCCTGTTTGCTGACGAGCCCCTGGTTCGGTGGGCTCGGCCTCGTCGTCGCACGCATGCGGGGATCGTCGCCATGGATGACCCCTGGGCACATCGGGTGTCCGGCCATTGTGGGCTGACCGAAAGAACGACGTCAGCGTCGCGCCTTCGGCCGTTACGCCGATCGCCCGGCTCATTTACGCTTGCGTCGTGATACCAGCCACGGCGCGCTCGCTGTGGGCCGAGCCCCGGGTGCCCAATGCGCCGAAGCGGTTGTGGTGGGACTGGGTGCTCGTCGCTGCGGTGCTGGTGGCGGCGGTGATCGAGGCCGTCGTCCGGGAGGACGTCGTCTGGCGACCCGTCAACCTCATCCTGGTCGTCGCGGTTGCGCCCCTGCTGCTGTGGCGGCGCACGCACCCGCTCGCGATGGTCGCCATCGTGTTCCCGTTGTTCGCCGTCGTCGACCTCGTAGCAACCGTGGTTGGAGTGACGTGGGACGGGCCGAATCCCACGGCCCTGGTCATCCTGCTGTTTCCCTACGCGCTGTTTCGATGGGGCTCAGGTCGCGAGGCCACGATCGGACTGGCGATCGTGCTGTCCCCGGTCGTGGCCGGGGCCGCCGCCGCCCCCGTGGGCGAGGTGGTGGGCGGAGCCCTCATCCTCATGTTCGCAGCTGCGCTGGGCGCGGCGGTCCGGTTCCGGAGCAGCGCCCGGCTGCACGGGCGGGACCAGGCAAAGCTTCGCGAGCGCGAGCAGCTGGCGCGCGAGCTCCACGACACCGTCGCCCACCATGTGTCGGCCATAGCCATCCAGGCCCAAGCCGGTCGCACGGTCGCCGAATCCCATCCCGAGGCCGTCCTCGACGCGCTCGTCGTCGTCGAGAAGGAGGCGTCGCGGGCGCTGACCGAGATGCGCACGATCGTCGGTGCCCTTCGCGAGGGCGAGCAGGCCGCCCTCGCACCGCAGCCGGGGGTCGCCGACATCGAGCGCCTCCGCGGGGCCACGGGGCACGCGCCGCATGTCGACGTCACCTTGACGGGTGACCTCGACGAACTGCCTCCGTCGGTCGACGCCGCCCTCTACCGCCTGGCCCAGGAGTCGGTCACGAACGCGCTCCGGCACGCGCGTCACGCCACCCGAATCAACGTCGTCGTCACCGGCGAGGACGACTGCGTGCGGCTCACGGTCTGGGACGACGGCGATGCCCGGCCCGTCGACGCCGAGTCCTCCTCGGGCTTCGGCCTGCTGGGCATGGCCGAGCGAGCCAGGCTCCTCGGCGGTGCCTTCGAGGCGGGCCCGAACCGCGACGGGGGCTGGACGGTGCACGCCGAGCTGCCCAAGAGCGGCAGGGGTGCATGACCATCAGCGTGCTCGTCGCAGACGATCACGACCTCGTCCGCACCGGGCTCAAGATGATCCTCGACGCCCAGCCCGACATCGAGGTGGTCGGCGAGGCCGCGAACGGCCGCGACGCGGTGGCGATCGCTCGCCGGCTGCGCCCCGACGTGTGCCTGTTCGACATCCGCATGCCCGCGCTCGACGGCATCGAGGCGACCCGGCAGCTCGCCGGGCCCGACATCGACGACCCGCTCGCGATCGTGGTCGTCACGACGTTCGACCTCGACGAGTACGTGCACGGTGCCCTCAAGGCCGGCGCCCGGGGCTTCCTGCTGAAGGACGCCGGACCCGAGCTGCTGGTCCAGGCGATCCGCGCCGCCGCCAACGGCGACGCACTCATCGCCCCGAGCGTGACCGTCCGGCTCCTCGCCACCTTCTCGCGGCCACCCGCGGCACGGCCATCGGCTCAGCCCGTCGAACCGCTCACCGACCGCGAGGAGCAGGTGCTCGTGACGGTGGCCCGCGGCCGAACCAACGCCGAGATCGCCGACGAGCTGCACATCAGCCTCAGCACGGTCAAGGCGCACGTCGCCAGCCTCATGACCAAGCTCGGGGTACGGAACCGCGTCGAGTTGGCCATGTGGGCCTACGAAACCGACCGCATCACGGGTTGACGGGTCGCGCCCGCCGGCGCCTCGATCCGACGGCCGCCTGTCACCCGGGAGCCGTCGTGGTGGGTCCTACGGGGTGATGAGGACGGACGCGGCCGAGCTGGCGGCCGATGACGCCGATGTCTACCGGCGGCTGGCTCCCGAACTGCTGCGCTTCGCCAACGCGCTCGTAGGGCGTAGCGACGCCGCGGACGTGCTGTCGAGCGCGGTGGTCAAGGCGCTGGCGTCGGCGACCTGGCCGGCGGTGGCCAACCGGCGTGCCTACCTCTACCGGGCCGTGTTCAACGAGGCCCGGAGGTGGAAGCGTCGCGCCGCCCAGCGGCTGGCCCGCGAGGCCCGCGCCTCGGTCGCGGATCGCTGGGAGCTGCCCGCATTGCGACCCGATGTGCGCGAGGCGGTCGGCGCGCTCAGCATGCGCCAGCGCGCCGTCATCGTGCTCACGTACTGGGCAGACCTCGACCCCACGGCGATCGCCGAGCGGCTGGGGATCTCCGAGGGATCGGTCCGACGTCATCTCGCACGTGCCCGTGCCCGCCTCCGGGAGGCCCTCGATGCCTGACCGCCACACCACGGACCGCCTCGACATCGAGCTGCGTCGCATCGCCGAAGCGCTGGTCGCAGAGGCGCCTGAAGTTCCCGAGTCGCTGCCCGCGAACCACGTGGTCGTGCGGCTGCACGGTGGTCCCCGCCGTCGCTACCTCCTCGTGGCCGCCGTCGTCGTGGGGGTCGTCAGCCTGGTCGGCGCGTTGCTCGCCGCGACCAGACGGGCCGCCGACGACGCCGATGTCAGGGTCAACCAGCAACCTGCCGTCACGGGCCCGCCGGTTGGCGAGGCCGCCCCGACCTGTGCCGGCGACGCAGACGGCCGCTTGCTCATCGGCGGCCTGCTGCCCGAGACCGGCGACCTGGCCTCCCTCGGCGCGCCCATGATCGCCGCCGCCTCGCTGGCCGTCGAGGAGATCAACGCCGCCGGGGGCGTGCTCGGCCGGCCCGTTGAGTACATCCCCGGCGATTCGGGCGACGGTGACCCGGAGGCGGCCAACCTCACCGTCGACAGCCACCTCGCCGCCGGCGCCGACGCGGTCCTCGGCGCCGCGGCCTCGGGCGTCTCGCTCGACGTGATCGACACGATCACGAGCGCCTGCCGGATCCAGTTCTCACCGGCCAACACCTCGCCGGAGCTGACCGACCACGACGACGGCGACCTCTACTTCCGCACCGCACCGTCCGACGTCCTGCAGGGCCGGGCGCTTGCCGACCTGATCGTCGCCGAGGGCAACCGCACGGTGGCGCTGCTGGCCCCCCAGGGCGCGTACAGCGAGGGCCTGCTCGACTTCACCAAGCGGCCCTTGGGGGAGCAGGGCGCCGAGGTGGTGGTCGAGCGGACGTACGACCCCGAGGCCACGAGCTTCGACGCCGAGGTGGAAGCGGTCGTGGCCGCGGATCCCGATGCCCTCGTCATGACCGGGTTCGCCGAGTCCAGCATCATCCTGAACGCGCTCGCCGCGCGGGGCTTCACGCCCGACGAGCATGGCGTCTACGTGTACATCGACAACGTCGGCCCGGCGTGGGGTGAGAGCTTCACCGACCCGGGCGGGCCGGTCGGCGTCAAGGGCACCCGGCCGACAGCAGGCGCTACCGACGAGTTCCGCCGCCGGCTCCTGCTGAGGGAGCCCGACCTCCAGGACTTCAGCTACGGCCCCGAGACCTATGACGCCGTGATCATCATGGCCCTGGCCGCCGAGCGGGCCGGCACCGACAACCCGGCCGAGGTCGCCAGGAACATCAACGGGGTCACCCGCGGCGGCGAAGCCTGCGCCACCTTCGACGAGTGCCGCGACCTCATCGCCGGCGGTGAGGACATCGACTACAACGGCGAGTCCGGCCCCCTGGAGTTCAGCGCGGCCGGCGAGCCCACCGTCGCCGGCGTCGCGATCCTGTCCTACGGCGCCGACAACCGCATCGACGACAGCCTGACCGAATTCCGCCAAGCGAAGTTCTGATCCCCGGGGCGTGACCTGGCGTCGGGCTGCGGCGGCTCGGCGCCGGCACGCCCAGGGCCCGGGCCGTCAGGTTCGGGTACCGTGGCCGCTGCTCATGGCTGACAGGGACGCCTCGTATCCGGCGATGAGCGATCAGGCGGGCGCGCTGGCCTGGGCGGAGACACAGGTGGCGGCCGCGCGCGAGGACCCGGCGGCGCGTCTCGCCCTGCTCGTGCGGACCTATCACGGGCCCACCGGCCGTGCACCGCGACACCTGCCGTTCCGGCGGGCGGCGGTGTCGTTCATGCGCTGGCAGGCCCAGCGCGGTGTCCTCAACCCGCCCGACGCGTCGTCCCCCGGCAGCGTGTGGTGGCGCGCGGTCAACGAGCGACTGCTGCGGGACGGGTGCGAGGCGGTGGCACTCGTCGCGGACCTACCCGGGGCGCCGTCGTCACAGGCCGTGCGCCACTGGCTGGAGTTCGTCGCGCGGCCGACCGGACGCAACTGGTACCGCGCCCACAACGCGAGCATCGTGGGCGGCTACCTGGAGCACCGGCGGCTGGCGGACGCCGAGAACGCACCGGAGCGGTTCTTCATGAACGTTGCGCTCGGGCGCGTCCTCTACACGCACGCAGTCGTGGCGGCCCCCCGCCTTGCACTCGGCCGGCTCGGTCCCCTCGGCCGCGTGCTCGGGGACCCCCGGCTCGGGGTGGCCGGCATCTTCCTGTCGCTCAGCCGCGTGCTCCCGGACCGCTATCCGCTGGGGCTCGCCGTCGAGAGCTACATCGCCGACGAGCAGCGCCTTGGCCGGCTGCTCGACTACGCGGTGATCGTCCCGCGGCTGCAACGCCTGTACGAGTGGTCCGCCGAGGAGCTCGGCGAACCACGCCTGCTCGAGCTGGTGCGCGGCGGCATCCCGACCTACGCCTGGCCCTACGCGGAACGACACGTCTGGCGCGCCCGGCACATGCCGCTCGCAGGCCGGGTAATCGAACGCGTCACACGGGCTCGTTGAACATCGCACCGGGGGAGCCGCCGCAGCCGAGGCCCTCCCTAATCTGAGGCGATGATCGATCATCGAGCGCGGGCGATCGAGGTCAACGACGCCACGTACGCGGCGTGGAACGCCCATGACCCGGAGGCCGTCGCCTCGGTCTTCGCCGAGGATGCCGTCGTCCACGACGCCGGGAGCAGCGACGTCGAGATCGGCCGCGGCGCGGTCCGCGAGCGGGCGGCGAGGCTCTTCGCCGCCTTCCCGGACCTCACGCTCGAGCGGGTCGATCTGGTCGTGGACGGCGCCCGTCACGCCGACCGCTGGGTCCTCAGCGGGACGCACGGGGGCGAGCTCCTCGGCCTGGCCCCGACGGGACGCAGGGTCCGCGTCGATGGCGCCACGTTCACGGTGATGAACGACGACGGGCTGGTCGCCGAGGACCACCACTACATCGACCTGGCCGGCCTCCTGACCCAGCTCGGCGCCCTCGGCTGACGCCCCGACGCTTGCCGACCCCCGGCCGGTTGCCGAAGCGCCAGCCCAGGCCTACCGGACGACGTGCAGCCGCTCGAGGTTGGGCCTGGCCGGGTGGGTGCGGCCGGCGGGCCCGCGGGAGAACTCGGTGATCACGTTGGCGATCAGCTTGCGGATCTGCTGGTCCGGGTGCTTGGCGTCGATGACCTGCGGCGAACCGAGCGGGCCGAGGCGCTGCTCGAACTGCAGCGTCCCGGCGTTGAACACGCCGGCGCCGCTGGGCGTCGTGTAGTACGCCATGTCCGAGAAGCTGCGGCGGCCGCGGCAGACCAGCGGCGAGTGGGCCAGCACCTGGATCTGGGGCGGTGTCGGCGCGCCCGGCATAACCCGGTCGTACTCCTCCCGCACGGTCGCCGGCCACTGC
Organism: Acidimicrobiales bacterium; assembly: GCA_035259985.1. Classification (GTDB taxonomy): domain Bacteria; phylum Actinomycetota; class Acidimicrobiia; order Acidimicrobiales; family VFJN01; genus DASQUK01. Next base: position 8,838 of record DATFVX010000129.1, read on the forward strand.
TGCCCCTGGGTGACGTTGGTGCCCTCGAACATCCAGGCCGTGGCGTCCACGATGACCATCGGCGCCGTGAGGCCCGATTCGTTGCCCTCGTAGTAGGTGCCGGTCAGCGACCTCTCGGGGCGGGCCGCCGGCGGTTGCCGCCAGCTGGTGGTCACGCGCCGGGGGTCGACGCCGTTGAGCGGGTCGGCCGCCGCCGACCGGTAGTTGATCTGGCGGCGGGCGTGACCGAGGCGGGAGTCCTCGAACCGGATGCGGCGGTACACGGCGTTGGCGCCCAGGAACACGATGTTGACACCGCGGTCGCGGGCGGCCTCGAGGCCGTTGCGCATCTCCAGCGAGTAGTACTCGTCGTGGGCGCCCGAGACGATCACCCGGTGATTGCCCATCAGGCCCGGGCGCCGGTGCTGGTCGATACTGGTCGTGTAGGTCACGTCGAGCCCGAGCGATTCGATGAGCATCGCCACCTCGAACGTGTCGCCGAGGATCGGACCGACCTGGGCCCATCCGTTGCCGTAGGGCCGGTCGAAGCTGACCACCGTGGCCCGGCGGGAGGGGTCGCCGGACTCGTCGGCGTACAGGCTGTGCCCGCCCCAGGCGTTGTAGGCCTGCGCGGTCGTGACATCGCTGATGACGAGCACGTCCGAGCGCCGTTGGTCGTCGCGGATCACCAGCGGCACGTAGGACGCGCTGCCCGAGGCGGGCATGAGCTTGATGAGGTACTGGCCCGGCGGCCAGTGCTCGTCGACCGTCATGGCCAACGACGGTGACCAACCCGAGCAGTCGACGGTGCGGGTCGGGCGCTGGACGACGGGCTCCGGCTGGCGAGCGGCGCGCACGATCCCCGACTCCCAGATCCGGCGGGCCCCGAGGCCGGCATAGAAGCCCGTGCGGTACGCGACGGCCCGGAAGGTCGGCGCCGTCGTCCGCACGAAGAGCCGCACGACGTCGCCCGCCTCGGCGCTCACCCGGTCCGCGAACCCCTCGATGCCGCGGGGCCGGGCGTCCCCGTCCGGGATCGTCCAGTCGCGGCTCCCGGTCAGGGCGTTCTCGTTGCGAATGAACGCCCCGCCGTCCACACGGCTCGCTGCCAGCCGTCGAGGCGGCGGTGTCGGGCGGGCCGTCGGCTGCGTCGCACCGCCGGCGGCGCTGTCGTCGCCATGAACGTGCAGCACCCGGCCCAACGCGCCGCCCGCGGCGGCCATGGCCGCCAGCCCGGTCACGACCTGCCGGCGCGACGGGCGGCGCGTCCGCGGTGGCGACGGCGCGGCCGCGTGGTCCGGGCCTGGCCCCCCAGGACGCTCCGGCGGGCCGGGACCTCCCGTCACCATCACCCCTCGGACCGGGAGGCGCCCCGCACCGAGCGCCAGTGTTCACGGTGTCCGGTGGCGGCACAACCCCCGTGTCGCGGCGCCATACTCGGCCGATGGAGCATGTAGGGATCCTGGCGCACAGCGTGGAGGGGGCGGCGCTGTGCCTGCGGGCATTCGCCGCCGAGGGCTTTCGCGAGCTCGGCCCTCATGCCCATCCCCGGGTCACGCTGGACTGCATCCCGCTGGCGGAGAGCATGCCGGCGTGGGAGGCCGGGGACCACGGGGGCGTGCGTGCGGTCCTGTCACGCAGCGCCGCCGCACTGGCGGGGGCGGGGGCGACCTTCTTCGCCTGCCCCGACAACTCCGCACACCTGGCGCTGGAGCAGCCGGGTGAGCCGTTGCCCCTGCCGGGCCTGCACATCGCCGCCGAGGTGGTGGGCGCCGCCGCCGCCCAGGGGCGTCGGCGGGTGGGGATCCTCGGCACCAGGTTCACCATGGAGGGCTGGATCTACCCTCGGGCGCTCGCCGACCGTGGCATCGAGTCCCGCGTGCCGGGCGACGAGGACCGCACCATCGTCGACGGGATCATCTTCGACGAGCTGGTCAACGGCGTCTTCTCCGACGCGTCACGCCGCGCCTACGTCCGCATCATCGACGACCTCCGGCGGGACGGCTGCGACGCCGTCGCCCTCGTGTGCACCGAGATCCCGCTCCTCGTCGGGCCGGACAGCTCGCCGCTGCCGGTCCTCGACTCGACCCGCCTGCTGGCGCGCGCCGCCTTCGAGGTCGGGGCCGGACGGCGGCCGCTCCCGGACTGGCGCGGGGGAACCCCGCCGCTCTGACCGCGCCCACCGCCACCGCGCGCGTGCGCCGGCCACCAATGGCCAGGCCAGGCGGTTCTTTCGCAGGGAGTGCAACTTTTTTGCGGCCGGATTCGATCGCGATGTCGAACGCTGGCGGGGCCCGTGCCGCCAGCTCCCGACCGTGGGAGGGGTGGGAACGCTGGGGATGATCGAAGGCGTTGCGCGGCCGTCGCGTCACAAGAGGCTGAGGCTGGCGAGGTCCGCCGGACTGCTGGTCGGCTTCACCCTGCTCCTCGGGGCGTGCCACAAGTCGCCATATCCGGACATCACGGCCGAGACCCAGACGTTCGGCAGCGAGCCCGGGAATGGAATCAGGGTGTACCTGTCCTCCCCCCGCCACAGCTCGAGCGGCAGCCGCGGCGAGTGTGGCTGGGAGGAGAACGTCAACGGGCGCACTGCGAACATGTGGGCGGCGACCGCCGACACGCCCTCCTACAAGGGGCTGGCCGGCAGGGACTACCTCGTCTACGTCAGCCCGAACGCCAAGGACGACGGTTGGATGCGCAACCGGGAGGAGTCGAACAACCTGGGCGCCCAGGTGCACGTCGTCACGCACTCCAATGCGAACGTGGGGTGTGGCGACAGCGCCCAGTACGTGTTGGTGATGTTCAAGCAGGGCGATGCCAACAGCACCCGCCTGCGCGACCAGCTCCTGGCCAAGCTCGACCCGGTCGTACCCGGCGGCAGGAACAGCTGGAACTGCCTCGGGACCCTGGGCGAGTGCAGCGCGAATGCGCAGCACATGGCCTACGTGGAGCTGTTCTTCCACACCAACAAGGCAGCCACCGACTGGTTCATGGGACCCCACGACGGCAAGTGCGCCCAGGTGTGCGGCTGGCAGACCGGGGGCAAGGCGCTGGCGGACGCCATCGACGACTACCTCGGCAACCCGCGGGCGCTGCGGGACCCGGCGACGTTCGCGCTCGACGGCTACGAAGGCTTCGGGCGGTCGGCGGAGGCCGTGCTGCGCGACGACACGATCGCCTACTGGGAGGCGTTCCGTCGCCAGGTGGACGTGGCTGCGTGCATGAGCGGCGCCGGCTTCGAGTATGCGCCGGCGGTGGCGTTCCCGGCCGACCGGGTCGCCGACATCGCCGCCGGCCTGGGCGTCGGGCCCCGCCCGCCCGCGGCGGGGTCGCCGGACGGCCGGAACCGGTCCTATGCGCAGCGCCTGTCGCCCGGGGACCGCGAGCGCTACTTCCAGACGTTGCTCGCTGAGAGTGCGGCCGACGTCGCCGAGTCCGACCGCACGGGGGAGATCCCATCGGGTCGAGGCCCGGACTTCGCGACCGGCGGATGCCTGGGTGCGGCCCGGACGGCCAACCCCAACGTCTGGGATCGCCAGCGCCTGCTCCGCCAGCGGTTCGACCAGGACGTCGCCGCCTCGCCCGAGCTGCGCGCCGCACGGTCGCACTACGGCCAGTGCGCCAAGGCCAATGGCGGGATCGTCGCGTCGGATCCGGGCGACGCTCGCCAGGTCGCGCAGGCCGACACGGCCAAGGCGGCAGCGGTCAAGGAGGTGCTGGCGGACTGCGAGGCCGGCTGGACGGCCGGCTACGACGGCGCCGCCACCACCACCGCCGAGCGCTTCGCCGACCGGCACGCCAAGGAGCTGGCCGCCATCGCGCGCCACTACGACAGGACGCTGACAGACCTCCGTGGCGACGCCCAATTCCTGGCCTACGTCGGCGAGCAGGCGGCGTTCGCCGACGCCTGACCGCCCGGCGAGGCGCCGCCGGCCCGACCGAGGGCTTCCAAGGACGTCGCTACGATCGCCCGGTGGACCGCCACCGCTTCCCCGGGCTGCGTGACGGCTGGGTCCGGCTCGACGGCCCGGCCGGGACCCAGGCCGTCGACGATGCCATCGAGGCGGCCGCCGCCTGGTGGCGCTCGGGGGACCCCGCGAACGCGCACGGTCCGTTCCCGCAGGCGGCGGCCACCGACGCCCTCGTGTGGTCGACCCGGCTCGCCTGCGCCGAGCTGCTCGGTGGCCAGCCGGAGAGCATCGTCTTCGGCGAGTCGATGACCTCGCTCACGATGCGCTTCGCGGCGGCGGTGGGCCGCACGCTCGGGCCGGACGACGAGGTCGTCGTGACCCGGCTCGATCACGACGGCAACGTCAGGCCCTGGGTGCTGGCGGCGGAGCGGGCGGGCGCCACGGTCCGCTTCGCGGATCCCGACCCGGACACGCTGGCCCTCGAGCCGGCCCACGTCGCCGCCGCCATGTCCGATCGGACCCGGTGGGTCGCCTTCACCGCCACGTCGAACGTCACCGGCACGGCCCCCGACGTGGCCGCCATCTGCCGGCTCGCCCGCGGCGCCGGCGCCCGCACCTACGTCGACGCCGTCGCCGCCACCCCGCACCGCCGGATCGACCGTCGCGGCTGGGGCGCCGATGCCGTCGTCTGCTCCGCCTACAAGTGGTATGGCCCGCACGTCGGGGTCCTGAGCGCGGACCCATCGCTGCTGGCCGGGCTGGGGCCCGACAAGCTCGTGCCGTCCCCTGACACCGTGCCCGAGCGCTGGGAGCTCGGCACGCTCCCGTTCGAGCAGCTCGCCGGGGTGCGGGCCGCCGCCCGGTTCATGCTGGATCGGGTCGTCAAGCTCGGCTGGCTGGAGGAGCGGGCCCTGGGCGACAAGCTCGACGCCGGCCTCCACGCGCTCGACGGCGTGACCGTGCTGGGCGAGCGCCGGCCCGGCGACGCCCCCACCCGCTGGTTCACGGTGGCCGGCGTCGAGCCCGACACCCTCGCCCGGCGCCTGGCCGACCGGCGGATCGCCGTGTGGAGCGGCACGAACTACGCCTGGGAGATCGCCCACTGGCTCGGGCTGGGAGACGTCGGTGCCGTGCGGGCCGGGCTGGTCCACTACAACGACGCCAGCGACGTCGACCGCTTCCTGGATGCCCTCCTCCCGTAGCGGGGCGGCGGGCGGCGTCACCGCCGGTCGTCGGCAGCTGCGCGTCGGCGTGCAGCTTCCCGAGGTCGAGCGGCACGTGCCCTGGCCCGAGTACCTGGCCATGGCGCGGGCCGCCGAGGAGGTCGGCTTCGACTCCGTCTGGGTCGGGGACCACCTCCTCTATCGCGGCGACGGCCGCGAGGCGCGGGGCCCATGGGACGCGTGGAGCGTCCTCGCCGCGCTCGCGGCCACGACCGGGCGGATCCGCCTCGGTCCCTTGGTGGCGTGCACCGCCTTCGCGCCGCCGGGCCTGCTCGCCAGGAAGGCGGCGGCGGTCCACGAGATCAGCGGCGGACGCCTGGTGCTCGGGCTGGGCGCGGGGTGGAACGAGCCCGAGTTCCGCGCCTTCGGCGTGCCCTTCGACCATCGCGCCTCGCGCTTCGGTGAGTCGTTCGAGATCGTCCGGCGCCTGCTCGCCGGCGAGCGCGTGACCTACGAGGGCCGCTTCGAGCGGGTGCGGGACGCAGTGCTCCTCCCGCGGCCCGCCGTCCCCCCGCCCCTCATGATCGGCTCGACGGGCGAGCGCGTCCTGCGGATCGCGTTGCCGCACGCCGACGCGTGGAACGTCTGGTACGACCTGTACGGGAACACCCCCGAGGGCTTCGCCCGGGAGAACGCCCGGGTCAGCCGGGTCGCGCTGGACGCCGGCCGACGGCCGTCCGACATCCTGCGCAGCGCAACGGTCTTCGTCTCCCTGGAGGGAGGTGGCCGCGATCGACCACACACCAGGGATGCGCCGCCGCTCGTGGGCTCGCCCGCGGCGATCGCCGGCGGCCTGGCCGATCTGGCCGCCGCCGGCGCCGACGAGGCGATCCTGGTCGTCAGCCCGATCTCCGAGCGCTCGATCCGCAGCCTGGGCGACGTCATCGCCGAGCTCGCGGCCTGAGCGCGCCGCCGGCGCCGGCGTGGCGCCCGGGCCGGTTCGTGGTTACGTTCGGGTTCCTGGAGCGCATCCCGCACGTCATCGACGGTGAGGTCAGGCCCGGCCGCGGCGACAGGGTCGCGCCCGTGTTCGATCCGGCGTCCGGGCGGCAGACCGCCGAGGTTGCGCTCGCCACCGTCGGTGAGGTGGACGAGGCGGTCTCCGCGGCCCGCACCGCCCAGCGCCGCTGGCGGGAGGCCCCCCTCGGCCGGCGGGTCCAGGTGCTGTTCTCGCTGCGGGAGCTGGTCGCGGGCCACGAGGCGGAGCTCGCCGAGGTGATCACCGCCCAGCACGGCAAGACGCTCGCGGACGCGCGGGGCGAGGTGCTCCGGGGGCTCGAGTGCATCGAGTACGCGTGCGGTCTCCCGGAGCTGCTCAAGGGCGAGGTGTCGACGCAGGTGGCGGCCGGCGTCGACGTGCGGTCGTTGCGGCAGCCGGTGGGCGTGGTTGCCTGCATCACGCCCTTCAACTTCCCCTGCATGGTCCCGCTGTGGATGCTGCCCAACGCGATCGCCTGCGGCAACGCCGTCGTGCTCAAGCCCTCGGAGCGCGACCCCGGCGCCTCGGTCCTTCTCGCCGACCTGTGGCGGCGCGCCGGACTGCCCGACGGCGTGCTCAACGTCGTCCAGGGCGACGGGGTGGCGGTCGACCGCCTCCTCGAACACCGGGGGGTGGCGGCCGTCAGCTTCGTGGGCTCAACGCCGGTCGCCCGCCACGTGTACGAGCGGGGCACCGCCCACGGCAAGCGGGTGCAGGCGCTCGGCGGCGCCAAGAACCACATGGTCGTCCTCCCCGACGCCGACGTGGACGTCGCGGCCGACGCCGCCGTCAGCGCCGGATACGGCTCGGCCGGCGAGCGCTGCATGGCGGTCTCCGTGCTGGTGGCGGTCGGCGGGGTCGCCGACGCCCTCGTCGAGGCCGTGCGCCTGCGGCTCGACAAGCTCGTGATCGGCCCGGGGACCGAGCCGGCCTCGGAGATGGGACCGCTGATCACCCGGGAACACCGTGACCGGGTCGCGTCACACGTGGCGGCCGCCGCCGAGGCGGGCGCCCAGATCGCCGTCGACGGGCGGGCGAAGGCGCTCCCCGGCAAGGGGTTCTTCCTCGGGGCCACGCTGCTCGACCACGTCACGCCCGACATGGCCGCATACCGCGACGAGATCTTCGGGCCGGTGCTGTGCGTGGTCCGGGCCGAGCGCTACGACGACGCGGTCGACCTGGTCAACGCCAACCCGTACGGCAACGGCGTGGCGATCTTCACCCGGGACGGCGGGGCGGCTCGCCGGTTCGAGCAGGAGGTCGAGGTCGGCATGGTGGGCGTCAACGTGCCGATCCCCGTGCCGGCGGCCCAGTTCAGTTTCGGGGGCTGGGGAGCTTCGCTGTTCGGCGACGCGCACATGTACGGCCCGGAGGGCGTGCGCTTCTACACGCGCGGCAAGGTCGTCACCACGCGCTGGCCCGATCCCGCCACCAGTGCGGTCGACCTGGGCTTCCCCCGGAACCGCTAGCTGCAGCGCCCACCCCATCCTCAACATGCGGCGTTTAGCGCCCCCATGGGGGCGCTAAACGCCGCAAGTTCGGGGTTGGGGGGTGCTCAGTGGCGGAACCCCTCGCGGCCCTCGGTGTCGGGGAGCGGCGCCGGGAGCTTGTCGAGGTAGTCGACGTGCCGGCGGAGGTCGGCGATGAGCATGTCGGCAAGGTCGCGGGACACGCCGTTGCGGATGACGATGCGCAGCGCCGCGAGGTCCTGCCGGTTCTCGGGGAACGTGTAGGCGGGCACGAGCCATCCCCGGTCGCGTAGCCGCTCGGAGATGTCGAACACCGTGTACGGCCGGTCCGCCCCGTCGACGGCGAACGCGAAGACGGGGAGCTCGCTGCCGTCGGTGAGGAGCCGGAACGGCCCGATCTTGGCGACTGCGTCCGACGTGTACAGCGCGACGTCGCGGGCGGCCTGCTGCACGCGCTGGTAGCCGTCGAACCCCAGGCGCAGGAAGTTGTAGTACTGGGCCCCGACCTGGTTGCCGGGCCGTGAGAAGTTCAGCGCGAACGTCGGCATGTCCCCGCCCAGGTAGTTGACCTTGAACACGAGGTCGTCGGGGAGCGCGTCGGGGTCGCGCCAGATCACCCACCCGACGCCGGGGTAGACGAGGCCGTACTTGTGGCCCGAGGCGTTGATCGATTGCACGCGCGGCAGCCGGAAGTCCCAGACCAGCTCGGGGTCGAGGAAGGGCGCGATGAACGCACCCGACGCCCCGTCGACGTGCACCGGCACGTCGAGCCCGGTGTCGGCCTGGAACCGGTCGAGCGCGGCGCAGATGTCGGCGACCGGCTCGTACGACCCGTCGAACGTCGAGCCCAGCACCGCGACGACACCGATCGTGTTCTCGTCGCAGTGCTGAACCGCCGGGTCCGCGGTCAGGTGATAGCGGTCGCCCTCCATGGGGACCAGCCGGCAGTCGACGTCCCAGTAGCGGCAGAACTTCTCCCAGCAGACCTGGACGTTGGCGCCCATGACCATGTTGGGACGGTCGGTGGGCTTGCCGGCCGCCCGCTGGCGCTCGCGCCAGCGCCACTTCAGCGCCATGCCGGCGAGCATGGCTGCCTCGCTGGAGCCGGTCGTCGACGTTCCCGTGGCCTCGTCGCTGTCGGGCGAGCCCCACAGCCGGCTGAGCATGTTGACGCAGCGCTGCTCGAGCTCCGCCGTGCGCGGGTACTCGTCCTTGTCGATCATGTTCTTGTCGAACGTCTCCGCCATCAGCACGCGCGCCTGGGGCTCCATCCACGTCGTCACGAACGTGGCCAGGTTCAGGCGCGCGTTGCCGTCGAGCATCAGCTCGTCGTGCACGATCTGGTAGGCGGTCTCCGGAAGCATCTCCGCGTCCGGGATCCGATGGCGCGGCGCGTGGGTCACCTCCCCGCCCCGCGTGTACACGGGGTTCACGGACAAGGGAGCGGGTTCGTCGGCGAGCTTGCGGTGAAGTGGCACGGGGTTTCCCCTTCCGCTGGGCCTGACCCAACGGTAGGGAGCCGCGACGCCCGGCACGTCCCCCCATCGGGGTGATTCCGATGTCCCGCCCCACCGGGAGCGGTTGCGTAGCATCGCCCGCGTGATCGGCGACCTCCCCCGTTAGCCATGCGCGCCTGGCTCTCGCGCGTCGTTCTTGCGGTTGCCCGCGTCACGCGGCTGCTCGCCGTCACCATCCTGGTCACACCCGTGCTGCTCGTCCGCAACCTCATCGGGCCCACTGCCGGCCCGCGGGTGTTGCGCTGGTACTTCGAGGCCTGCGGCGGCGGCTACGTCAAGATCGGGCAGCTGCTCGCAACGCGCTACGACCTCCTGCCGGTCGCGTACACCGAGGAGCTCGGCAAGCTCCTCGACTCCCTGCGCCCCGTCCCGACCCCGACGATCGTGCAGGAGATCGAGCGCGGCCTCGGTCGGCCGGTGTCCGAGGCTTTCGCGTCGTTTGAGCCGGAGCCGCTGGCCACGGCATCGCTGGCACAGGTGCACGGCGCGGTGCTCGCCGACGGCGACGAGGTGGTCGTCAAGGTGCTGAAGCCGGGGATCAGCGACCGCGTCCGCGTCGACCTGCGCTTCCTGGGCCTGAGCGCCAGGGTGCTGGACCTGCTCCCCATCCTGCGCGGTCTCGATGTGAGCGGCCTGATCGACGACCTCTCCCGCACCGTCATCGACGAGCTCGACCTGGGCCGCGAGGCCATGTACACCGCGTACCTCCACGAGCAGATGGCGGCTGACCAGATCGACCACTATGCGCCCCGGGTCTACCGGGAGTTGTCCAGCCGCACCGTCCTCACCGAGGAGCGCCTGCGCGGGGTCACCGTCAGGGAGATGCTCACCGCCACCAGCAACGGCAACAGCGGCATGCTCGACGTCTGGGCGGCGCGGGGGATCACGCCGCGCCGGACCGCGGTGATCCTGCTGCGGTCGGTCCTGGAGCAGACGATGCGATACAAGACCTTCAACGCCGACCCCCACCCGTCGAACTTGATCGTCAGCGAGGGCGGCACCCTCAACTGGGTCGACTTCGGCGCCGTCGGCTGGATCGACGAGCGCCAGTGGGACCTGCAGCTGCGGCTCAGGGATGCGATCGCCCACGAGCAGATCCATGCCGCGTACCTCGCCCTGCTCGAGGGCATGGAGCCGTTGCCCTACCGGAACCTCACCCGGTTCGAGCAGGAGATCAAGCGGATCATCAGCGACTATCTGGTTGCTTCACGGGATCCCGGTGCGCCGCTCAGTCAGAAGAGCACCGGCGCGTTCCTGCTCAAGACGTTGGCGACGCTGCGGCGCAATCGGCTGCCGATGACGTCGAGCACCATCCAGCTCTACCGCACGATCGTCATCGCCGACATCGTGATGCTCGGCCTCTACCCCTCCATCGACTGGAGGGGTCACCTGCGTCGGTTCTTGCGCGACCTCTCGATCGATCTCGCCATAGAGGCGGTCCGCGAGCCCGCCACCTCGCCGTACACGGCATTCAGGGCCGCCCGGGTGCCGATGGCGGCCGCCGACACCGTGGAGTGGCTCGTCCGGCGGCTCCCAGACATCGGGCGGCAGACGTTGCGCACCCTCTCGGCCGGCGAGCGCCTGATCCCCTATGCGCTCAGGCTGTTGCGGAGGCTCTCGGTGTTCGTCATCCTCGGAGCACTGGGGCTCGCCATCGTCAAGCCCGACTTCTCGTCCGAGAGCGCGCTCGGCCGGCTTGCACTGCGCATCGCGGACAACCCGTGGCCGACCGTCGCCATCGGCGTGTTCCTTGTCGCGGTGCTGAGCAACTTCATCCGGAGGTTCGAATCGACCTGATGCGGCCGTGGCGCGGGCGGTCACCCGCGAGCGCCCGCTAGGCGTTCCGAGTGCGCGCTGCCGATGCCTTGGACGAGGCCGAAGGAGTCGCCTCCATGGGGTGGAGGCGCTGCGCGACCAGGTCGGCAAGGCGTTCGTAGTCGATCTTGTCGTTGGCGGCGGCTTGCGAGCGCACGCTCAACCCGTCGGACATCTGCCGGACCATCGTTGCGAGCTCGTCGAGAAGCCGGGCATTGGCCCGGATGACGCCGGCGACCGAACGGCCCATCAGGTCGGGGAATCGGTTCGTTCCCTCGAGCTCGTGCGAGAAGGCTTGCGATGCCTCGGTGAAGCCGTCCACCACACCGCGCGTCAGCCGCGTCGACACGTCCTCGTCGAGGTGCGCAGTCTGAGTTTCGATCAGCTCGTCCTCGCGCGTATTGCCGGTCGACATGCTCGAACCCCCCGTCGCGGGTAGGGACCAGGTTTGAGTCAAGAGACGACCCGGCGTCTGCACATCGCCCACACCGGGTGATTCCGGACTATGACCGCCACCACGATAGAGCCCACGCAAGCGGTCGGCGCCCCTCATCCGGATCGGGTGATGCCAGCGCGTGAACCGTGCGACACGATCCCCGAGTTCACTGGCCCAAGGAGGCTTAAGTGCAATCTGTGCGAATTCGCAGCGGTTGGGTGACCTTCGCGGCGATCGTCGCCGGCGTCGTCGGCGTCTTCAACATCCTGAGCGGCATCGCCGCCATCAGCAAGGACGACCAGACCGAGCGGCTGAACGAGGTCCTGTTCGGGGTCAACATCACGGCGTGGGGGTGGTTCTGGCTCATCATCGGCGTGCTCCAGTTCGTCACCGCCTGGCTGATCTACCAGCGGTCGCCGCTCGGTCAGACGCTCGGGCTCATCTGGGCCTTCGTCGTCGCCGCGCTCTCCGTGTTCATGATCTTCGTCGCCCCGATCTGGGCTCTCGTCGTCATGGGGCTCAGCATCACGGTCATCTGGGCGCTGACGGCGTTTCCCGAGGACTTCGACGAGGCGTGAGCCAGTGGGGCGAGCGTCACAAGCCGCCCCCTAGCTGAGATGCGGCCGGCGTCGCGCCGGGTTGGTTGCCCGGGGGGCGGGCGGGCAATCGATCCGGCGCCCGAATCGTCCACTGTGGGCGATGTGTGGCCGGCCCGGATCCGCCTGACTGACGGTGCGTCTCATACCGAGAGGCGGGCCGTGAAGGCTGAGCACGAGGATCTCTTGCGCAAACTGGCCCTCAACGACGAGGGCGTACTCGCGCCACTGGTCGGTGACGGCGTCGCGGATGCCGCGCCCGGGGGCCTCGACGACAAGACGGCCGCGTTGGTCCGGCTCGCAGGCCTCGTCGCGATCGGGTCGGCGCCGGCCAGCTACCAGTGGATCGTCACCCGTGCGCTGGTGGCCGGTGCGAGCGACGCCGAGGTGACCGGCGTGCTGGTGGCATTGGCGCCGATCGTGGGCAGCGTGCGGGTGGGCTCGGCGGCCCCCGAGGTCGCCCTCGCCATCGGGTCCGAGCTCGACCTCCCGCTCGACGGGTGAACACGGGGTGAACCACCAGCGAACGCGTCCGGTGGTTCCGCCGCCGCCCATTGAAGCCATCCACCGTCCGACTTAGCCTGACCCCCGGTGGGCGTCGTCGAATCCCCCGGCACACCGGCCGCACAGTTCCACGCGGCCACGAGCTGGCTCGCGCCGTCGTTCCTGCTCGAGGAGTCGAAGCTCCGGCCACCCCCACCGCGACCGGGGACGGTACGCCGGGCCGGCCTGCTCGATCGGCTCCATGCCTCCTCCGACGCCCCGGTGGTGACCATCGTCGGCCCGCCCGGCTACGGCAAGTCGGCGCTGCTGGGCCAGTGGGTCGAGGAGGGGCCGCGTGCCGTGGCGTGGGTCTCGATCGAGGACGAGGACAACGACCCCGCCGTGCTCCTCGCCTACATCGCCGCGGCGCTCGACCGGGTCAAGCCGATCGACGTCGACATCCTGCGGACGCGGGCGCCACCCGGCGCGTCGGTGGCGGCGACGGTGGCGCGTCGCATCGCCGCCACGATGTCGGGGATGGCCGAGCCGGTGGCGCTGGTGCTGGACCACACCGAGCTCCTCCACAACCACCAGTGCCGCGATGCCATCGCCGAGCTCGCCGTCCACGTCCCGCCCGCCGGGCAGCTCGTGCTCGCCTCCCGGGGGACGCCGCCGGTTCCCCTGGCGCGCCTGCGTGCCCAGGGCACAGTCGTGGAGGTCGGCACCGACGAGCTGGCGATGGACGAGTCGGAGGCGCTCATGCTCCTCGACGGGGCCGGCGTCGGCCTGGGCGATGCGGAGGTGGCCGAGCTCGTCCGGCACACCGAGGGGTGGCCGGTCGGCCTCTATCTCGCCGCGCTTGCCCTCAAGTCGGGGAACGGGAGCCGCAACGGCGCCCTCGCGTTCAGCGGCGACGACCGCCTGATGGCCGACTACCTGCGGATGGAGCTGCTGGCCCGCGTCCCCCGCGGGCGGGTGTCCTTCCTGACCCGAACCTCGGTGCTCGAGCGCATGTGCGGCCCCCTCTGCGACGCCGTCGTGGGGGGAACGCAGTCGGGCCGCCTCCTGGAGGCGCTGGAGGGTTCGAACCTGCTGGTCGTGCCGCTCGATCGCCGGCGCGAGTGGTACCGGTACCACCGACTGTTCCAGGAGCTCCTGCGCGTCGAGCTGGCGCAGCGCGAGGCGGGTGCGGTCGCACAGCTCCACTCCCGCGCCGCGGCGTGGTGCGAGGCAAACGGCATGGCGGAGATGGCCATCACCCACGCCCAGGCCGCGGGCGACGCCGACCAGGTCGCTCGCCTGGTCACGGCCTGCGCACTCACGGCCTACGCGGGCGGGCGCCTCGAGACCGTCGACCGGTGGTTCCGCTGGTTCGACGAGCGCGATCTGATCGAGGGCTATCCGTCGGTCGCCGTCCTGGGTGCCGTGTTGCGGGCGGTCATGGGCCAGCCCGCCGCCGCCGAGCGTTGGGCCGCGGTGGCCGAACGGGCGTCGATCGCAGCGACCCTCCCCGACGGCAGCCCGATGGAAAGCTGGCAGGCACAGCTGCGCGCCTTCATGTGCCGCCACGGCGTGGACCAGATGCGGCGGGACTCGGAGCTGGCCGGGAAGGGCCTGGCGCCCGGCAGCCAGTGGCGGGCGTCGGCGCTGGCCCTGGAGGGCGTGTCGTGGCTGTTCGACGGCGAGGCCGAGCGTGCCGACGAGATCCTCGCGCTGGCCGTAGACGTGGGGACGGACGTGGGCGCCGTGCCGGCGACCGCGGTCGCGCTGGCCGAGCGTGCCATCGTTGCCCTAGGGCGTGGCGACTGGGCCGAGGCCGAGGGCCTGGCGAAGCGGGGCGTCGGCCTCATCCACGACGGCCATCTCGAGGACTATGGGCCGGGCACGATCGTCCATGCCGTCCTGGCCCGGACCGCTGCCCACCGCGGCGACGTATCCGGCGCGCGGGAGTGCCTCGGGCACGCCGCCCGCCTCCGGCCGCAGCTCACGTACGCCATGCCCGTCCTCGCGGTCCAGACGCTGCTCGAGCTGGCGCGTGCCTACCTGGCGCTCGCCGACCCGGCCGGCGCCCGCGTGGTCGTGCGCGAGGCCGAGGACATCCTGCGGATCCGGCCCGACCTCGGCAGCCTGCCCGGCGAGGCGGCCGAGCTGCGAGCCACGCTCGACACGCTCCGTGTCGGATCGGTCGGGGCGTCGTCGCTCACGGCCGCGGAGCTCCGCCTGGTGCCCCTCCTGTCGACGCACCTCTCGTTCCGCGAGATCGGCGAGCGGCTGCACGTCTCGCGGCACACGGTCAAGACGCAGGCGATCTCCGTCTACCGCAAGCTCGGCGTCTCCTCCCGCAGCGAGGCCATCGATCGCGTCCAGGCGATCGGCCTGCTCGCCTGAACTGGACAGGAGCTCTGAACCGATCGCCTGCCGGCGATCGGTTCATCCCGTCGGGGCGATGTGAGCGGGGGTGCGCCGTGTCCCAATGGCCGGGTGGAGGCCGCCACCACGGGTCCGATCGGCCGGAAGAGGTTGGACGACCGGACGGCTGCGCTGGCCCGCCTCGCCGCCCTCCTGGCGATGCGCGCCTCGGCGACGGCGTATCGCGAGTGCGTGGATCGCGCGCTGGCCGCCGGGGCGAGCATCGACGACGTCATCGACACGCTGAAGGGCGTGGCCCCCGTGGTCGGGCTCGCTCGGATGGTTTCGGCCGCGCCCGAGGTGGCACTTGCGCTCGGCTACGACGTCGACGCTGCCCTCGAGGCCCTGGACATCCATCGGCCCGGCTCGCCGGACGGCTTCTGACCGCCTGGGCCGGCCTCCCTCCCTCATTCCTCGGGGAGGGCCTCCGGGGTAGCCTCGGCGCCCGCAGACGTGTCCCGCCAGCCCCGGGGGCGCCAGGCGGTCACGACCTTCGCCACGGCGGTGACCAGGAAGAGCTGTCCGGTGAGCGCCTCGAGCACGGCCAGGCTCTGCCCGGGGTTTTTCGCCGGGACGAGGTTGCCGTAGCCGGTCGTGGTGAGGGTGACGAAGCTGAAGAACAGGTCGTCGCTGATCGTCCCCTCGCCCCCGGCCCCGAAGAACGGACCTCCCTGTACCGAGCCGATGAACCGGTACATGAAGGCGAAGGCCATGCCGATCAACAGGTAGGCGGCCAGGGCGCCCAGCATGGTCTCCTGGTCGACCTGGTGGCGATAGCCGATGTGGCGCACGATCGAGATCGGTGCCACGACGTAGAGGGCGCTCGCAGACACGAACACGAACGATGTGAGGACGGCGCGCTCGGAGAACAGGTTCGCCACCGCGGCAACCGCAGCTATGGCGAAGACCCCGTTCGCAACCACCAGGAACCCCCGCCGGGCCCGGGAGGTGTGCAAAGACAGCCGGACCGTGGCGATCTGGACGACCAACACGATCGACGCACCCCACCGCGCCGGCAGCGCCACCGCCAGGACGTAGGTCGCGATGATCATCAGGAGAACCAGCCCGTAGCTGTCCGTCGAGCGGAACGAGCGCAGGAACCGCCGGAGCGCGCGGGCCTCGCGTTCGCTCTCCGTCGCTTCGTCCGTCGCCCTCGGCATCCGACCTCGCTTCATGGTGGGGACCGCCGTGTCCCGGACATTAGGCGTGGGTCAGCAGACCGAGTTCGTGCATCCGCGTGATCGCCTCGCTGCGGGACGAGACACCGAGCTTGCGGTTCACGGAAATGGGCTGCGTCTTCACGGTGTGCCGATCCCGGGACGGGCGACGGGGGCGTGGAGCTTGGCCTCCAAGAGCTTGAAGGCAGGCTTCGCCGACGGACGATCGGCTCGCCTCGAGGTCCTGCGATGTCGGCCCGGCGCCGGCGTCGACACGCCCAGAGAGTACCGGGCGGTGCCCCTTACGCAGCGTAACGATGGGTCGGCGGCGGCTGGGCGACACACCGCCTCGGACATGCCCGTCGCGCGGCGCCAGATCACCCCTTCGGGGCGATGCGGGTCGCGGGCCGACGTGGCTCCATGGACGCGCTCCCTACCGGACCTGTGGAGCAATGACCCACGGAACGACCGCCGGCGCGACCGGCGCAGCGACATCGCACAGCGACATCGAGCGGATCTCCCCGGTCGGGACTGGCGCTGATAGCGATCATCCTGTTCGCAGTCGTCGCCAACCGGGGTACTGGTCGGTCAACAGGGCAGTCGGCGTGGGCGCGGGCGCGGCGTCGCTGGCCAGCGCTGCCGGGACGGGTTCGGCGGGGTGAGCGATCCCGACGACGCAGCCCGCGACCTGTCCGGCGCCGACCAGCGCGACCCTCGGCCATCGATGACGCATGAGTCCCGGGGGCCCATTCTCGCCGCCCTGCTGGTGGCGATGGCCCTGCCGTTCCTGATGCCGGCGGACTACAGCCCGGGGGCGAGATGGCTCCTGCCGCTCGTGGAGGGTGCGCTCCTCGTGGCCGCCATTTCGGTGGACCCCGGCGGAATCGACAGGCGGTCGGGGCACATGCGCCGCCTACGCATCGGCATCGTCATGATCATCGCGTTCGGGGCGGCGTGGGCCACCAGCTGGCTCGCGGTCGACCTCGTGCGGGGCGAGAATGTCACCGACAGCGCCGGCGAGCTCCTCGCCGCGGGATCACTGGTCTTTCTCTACCTCGTCATCGCGTTTGGCTTCGTCTACTGGGAGCTGGACAGCGGCGGTCCCGGCCGGCGAGCGCGTCTGGTGCCGCGCTACCCCGACCTGGAGTTTCCCCAGCACCTCAACCCCGACGTCGCGCCGCCCGGCTGGCGCCCGTTGTTCGTGGACTACCTGTACCTGGGGTTCACCGACGCCCTCGCGTTCAGCCCGACTGACGTGATGCCGCTCGCCCACTGGGCCAAGCTCGCCATGGGCATCGAGTCGAGCGCCTCGCTCGTGATCCTCGGCCTGGTGATCGCCCGGGCGGTCAACATCCTCGCCTGATCCCGGCGAATCCCGCACTGCCTTTCACCCGGTCCGGGCGATGCGCGGTCGGGTGCGGCCGCGGCACGGTGCCAACGTGAACGCGGGCTCGGATTCGGTGGCGGACGCCACGCCGCCCGAAGATGACGAGGTCGTGCGCCTCCACGAGGAGCAGGACCGCCTCCAGGCGGAGGTCGACGACCTCCGTGCGGAGCTGGCGGCGGCACCGAAGCGGCGCGGGGGCCGCACACGGCGCATCCTGGCCGTGGTGCTGGTGGTGATCACCTCCATCGTGTTAACGGTCTCGGTCACCGCCGTCTGGGCGCGCCGGAACGCGCTGAACACCGACCGCTACGTGGAGACGATCGGCCCCGTCGCCGAGGACGTCCGGGTGCAGCGGGCCCTGGGCCGGTACCTCACGACCCAGGTCATGGCCGCGATCGATCCCGAAGAGCTCTTCAAGGACGCCCTGCCGGAACGTGCGCAGGTCCTTGCCGGGCCCCTGACCGGTGCGTTGCGGGGGTTCGTCAACGACCGCGTCAACGCGTTCCTTGCGACGGATGAGTTCAGCCGCCTATGGGTGGAGGTCAATCGGCGGGCCCACGAACGGGTGGTCGACGTCCTCAACGGAGACCTCCCACCGAGCCTGGAGGTCCAGGGGAACGACGTCGTGCTCAACGTCGTTCCCATCGTGAACCAGGTGCTCGCCCGGATCGGCGAGGAGTCACCCGAGATATTCGGTCGGACCGTCGACCTGCCGACCGTCAGCGTCGACGACATCCCCGAGGAGGCGATCCAGAGGCTCGAGAGCGCGCTGGGGCGGCCCCTGCCGGACAACTTCGGCCAGTTCACGGTCTTCGACGCCAGCAAGCTCCAGCAGGTGCAGGACACGGTGACCCTGTTCAACCGGATCGTCGTGGCGGCAGTGATCCTGTCCGTCCTGCTGTTCGCGCTGGCGCTGTGGGTGTCGCCGCGCCGCCGTCGCACGCTGCTCCAGCTGATGGTGGGAATTGCCCTGGGCATCGTCATCATCCGCCGGCTCGGGCTGCGGTTGCAGGACGACGTCGTCAACTACGTCAAGCCCGAGAACCGCGACGCGGTCAAGGTCGTCGTCGGCGCGTTCGTCTCGAGCCTGCTGGACGCCACGGCCTGGATCCTGGGCATCGCCGCGGTGGTCGCCGTGGTCGCCCTGCTGACCGGGCCCTACGGCTGGGCCAAGGCGCTTCGTCGACGGACCGTGTCCGGGGCCCGGTCGGTGGCGGGCGCCGCCCGGTCCGTGGTCAACCGCGAGCCCGACGACCCCGTCGTGGCGTGGGTCGCCGGCCACCGGGAGCTCCTGCAGGCCGGCGGGATCGTCGTCGGCATCCTGGGGCTCCTGTTCCTCGACCTGTCGTGGGTTGGCCTGTTCCTGCTGGTGGCGCTCGTCGTCGCCTTCGAGCTCGTGGTGCAGCGCCTCGCCGACATCGGGACCGGCGGCGCACCGCCGGAGGAGGGACCGGCCGTGCCCGCGGGAGGGGGCCCCGCCGTCGAGCCTCAGTGAGTCCCGGCCGCTCGCGTCACGACGCGGGCGACGCGGGCGAGGTTGCGCCGGTGGCCTGGGGGGAGTCCACGCTCTCCTCGGGCAGCAGGCTCCGCTGGTCGAGCGTGTAGAGCAGGCCGATTGCCGGCACGATGATGACCGCTGCGGCCCCGAAGACCACCAGCACCGTCGCCAGCGTGGCGGACGGCGCCGCGGCCGCCGACACCTTGAGGCTCGTGGGCAAGATGTACGGCCACTGCGCCACTCCCCAGGCCCAGACGATGCTCGCCACCGCCCCGATCGCGAGGAGGCGCGCACCGCGCTGCGCCTGCCGCAGCAGGAGCACGAGCGACCCGATCCCGCACAGCGCCGAGAGCACGACGAGGGGGAGGCCCCGTGCGGTCAGACCGTCGAAGACGTAGCGCGCATCGGACCGCAGGACGAAGATCCCGGCGAAGGCCACGGCGCCGGCGACGACCGCCGCCGCCACGGCCCGCCGCCGGAAGTACTCCACCATCGAGTCCTCCCCCAATCGGCGGGCGTCCCAGATGAGGTAGACGGACGCCAGGTAGGCCCCGACCGTCACCGCGAGGATGCCACCGATGATCGACGTGGGGTTGACCCAGCTGGACCACGGATCGCCCGCCTCGCCCCCCGCCGGAACCCGGCCGGAAGCGATCGCGCCCGCAATCGCACCCATGCAGTAGGGCACGAGGACCGAGGAGAAGGCGAAGATCGCACCCAGGGCGCGCCGCTCGGGCGTGCGAAACAGGCTCTTGCGGAAGGCGAAGCTCGCTCCCCGCAGCACGATCCCGAGGGCGACCAGCGCGAGGGGAACGAAGAGCGTGAGCGTGATGGACTCGAAGGCCTCCGGGAACGCGGTCCAGAGCACGACGAGCGAGAAGACCAGCCAGACATGGTTGGCTTCCCAGACCGGGCCGATGGAGTGGTCGATGAGCGCGCGTGGCCTCTCGCCCCGCTCCGCTCCGCCGGCGACGAGGTCCCAGAAGCCCGCCCCGAAGTCCGCACCGGCGAAGACGGCGTAGGCGCTCACGGCGACGAACAGCACGACGGCGACCGCGTCAGCCACCGACGGGCTCCTCTTCCTGCGCCCTCTCCGGCGGAAGCTCACGCGGGCCGTAGGGGACGTCGCTGTCGACGAGCGCGGCCTGCCGCCGGAACCGCCGGCTCATGCTGCGGAGCACCAGGACGACGGTGGTCGCGAGGGTGAGGTAGATCGCCACGATCACGATGAACGTGATCCAGACGCCCTGGTTGGTGGTGGCGGCGTCCTCAACCTTCATGTAGTTGTGGACGATCCAGGGCTGGCGGCCCACCTCGGTGACCACCCATCCCGCCTCCATCGCCAGGATCGCGGCGACGCCGGCACCGGACGCGATCCGGAGGAACAGCTTCGACCTCGGCATGTCGCGCCGGAAGATCCACGAGGCCCAATACCACAGCGACAGCAGGAACAGGAGCGTGGCGAGGCCGACCATCACGTCCCACGCCAGGTGGACCGTGTTGACCTCCCGCGTCGTCGGTCGCTCGTCGGCCGGGACGGTGTTCAGCCCCTGCACGACCGTGGCCGTGCCGGTGCTCGGATCGGACAGCCACGATGCGAGCCCCGGGATCGCGATCCCGCCGGTGACGTCGCCTTCGGAGTCGATCCGCCCTAGCAGCGTCTCGGGAACGTCGCTCTCGGTCTCGGGCACGAGCTCGATCGCCGCGAACTTGACCGGCTCGTTGTTGTAGACCCATCGCGCCAGCGTGTCGCCGACGAACATCTGGATCGGGGTCGCGACGGCGGCGACGGTGAAGGGGATGAGGAAGCCGAGCCGGTGATAACGGTCCCGGCGGCCCTTCAGCATGCCGACCGCGTAGACGGAGGCGACCAGGAAGCCGCCCACCAGGTACGCGGCGACGAGCATGTGTGACGCCTCGTACGGGAAGGCGTCGTTGAAGATCACCTTGAACGGATCGACGTCCGTAACCTCGCCGGAGCTGTTCAGCGTGAACCCGGCCGGCTCGTTCATCCAGGCGTTGGCGGCGACTATCGACAGCGTGCCGCCGATCCCGGCCAGCACGATCGGCACCCCGGTCCAGAAGTGCGGCCACGGCCGGAGCCGCTTCCAGCCGAAGATGTAGAGCGCGATGAAGATCGCCTCGGTGAAGAAGAACAGGCCCTCGACCGCGAACGGGATGCCGAACGCCGCGCCCCACCTGCCCATGAACCTCGGCCACAGCAGCCCGAACTCGAAACTGAGGACGGTGCCCGTGACCGCGCCGACGGCGAACGTGACGGCCATGTACTTCGACCAGCGTTGGGCGAGTAGCAGCGCGTCCTCGTCCTCGTGCCGGATCGCCCGCCAGTTGGCGATCAGCGTCATGCAGGCCCAGGACACCCCGAGGGGGACGAGGATGATGTGGCTGGCGAGCGTGAACG
The DNA here is from genome assembly GCA_035259985.1 of Acidimicrobiales bacterium. GTDB lineage: Bacteria > Actinomycetota > Acidimicrobiia > Acidimicrobiales > VFJN01 > DASQUK01. The sequence continues at coordinate 30,119 of DATFVX010000129.1, forward strand.
CCATCTGGGCCCGCGCCCACGGAACCGGGTCGACGGCCAGCACGTGCCCGCCGACGAGGGCGAGTGCGCTCATTGCTTCCCGCTCACGCTGCTACGCAGCGGGCCGCTCGGGCCACGCTCGCTGCATAGCGGGCGCTCGCTCATGTCAGCCGTTCGAGCAGGTGATCGCCGACACGGAGGGCGTTGGCCATCGCCGTGAGCGCCGGGTTCACGGCGCCGATGCTGGGGAAGAAGCTCGTGTCGACGACGTACAGGTTGTCGACCTCGTGCGCACGGCAGTCGACGTCGAGCACCGACGTCGCGGGATCGGTCCCGAACCGGCAGGTGCCGGCCTGGTGGGCGCAGCCGGCGATGGGGATGTCGGTCTTCAGGTACGCATGCCGGGGGATGAGGTGGTCCGGGTGCATGCCGAGGTGGCCGAGCATCGACTTGAGCTGGTGGTACAGCCGGTCGCTGGCGGCCTGGTTTCCCACTTCGTAGCTGAGTCTGATGCTGCCGTCGGGCTCGAGGGTGACGCGGTTGTCGGGCCGAGGCAGGTCCTCGGTCGACAGCCAGAAGTCGACGGCGTGGGTGGCGATGTCGCTCAAGACCCGCGTGGGCGCGAGCTTCGTCTCGAGCGGTTTCTCGCCCCGGTACATCTCCTCGGTCGACTTGCCGACCATCTGGATGTTGCCCATCGGGAACTCGAAGTCCTCGGTGCCGAAGTAGAAGTCGTTGACGCCGAGCGTCTTCTGGAAGACGGTCGGGTTGGGCTCGCGTGACAGCGCCAGGACCGCCTGGCTGTTGTGGAACACGAAGTTGCGCCCGACCTGGTCGGAGCCGTTGGCCAGGCCATTGGGGTGCCGGTCGTTCGCCGACGCGAGCAGGAGCTTCGCGGTGTTGGCCGCACCGCACGAGACGACCACCACGCCTGCCGAGTAGGCCTCGCGCTCGCCATCGTGGTCGACCTCCACCTCGGTGATCGCGGTGCCGGCCGGGTTGGTGCCCAGGCGCACGGCCGTGGCGCGGGTCAGGAGGGTCACGTTGGGGTGCAGCAGCGCCGGTCGGACGCCGTGGACCTCCGCGTCCGACTTGGCGTGGAGCGGGCAGGGGAAGCCGTCGCAGAAGCCGCACCGCACGCACGTGCTGTACGGCGCGTCCGCCTCGTCGAGCATCACCCCGCACGGCGCGTGGAAGGGGTGGTAGCCCGCGGCCGCGAGGTCGTCGGACAGCTGCTGGATCCTCGGCTCGTGCGACACCGCCGGATAGGGGTAGGGCGCGCTCGCCGGCGGCTCGGTCGGGTCCTCGCCGCGGGCGCCGTGCACCTGGTACAGCTGCTCCGCCAGCGTGTAGTACGGCTCCATGTCGTCGTAGGAGATCGGCCACGCGGGCGACAGCCCGTCGTGATGGTGCAGCTCGCCGAAGTCCTCGCGGCGCAGGCGGTACAGCGCTGCGCCGTAGAGCTTGGTGGCGCCACCCACGAAGTAGTGGATCTGGGGCTGGAAGGACTTGCCCTTCGCGTCGTACCACGTGTCGGGCGATACGTAGCGGCCGTCGACGAACACGTCCTGCGCCGACCAGTTCGACGGCTCGCGTGGCAGCCAGTCGCCGCGCTCGAGCAACAGGGTGCGCTTGCCCGACGGGGCGAGGTGTCGCGCGAGGGTGCCACCGCCGGCACCGGTCCCCACGATGATCACGTCGTAGTGGTCGCCAGAGCTCACGTGAGCTCCCTCAGTCGCTCGATGAGGATGATCCGGGCGGCGGCCTCGATCAGCGCCAGGTGCGAGAACGCCTGGGGGAAGTTGCCCAGGTGGTGGGCCGTGTCGGTGTCGAACTCCTCGGCGTACAGGCCCAGCGGGGAGGCGATGCGGAGGAGCCGGTCCATGAGGTCGCGGGCGCGCTGCTCCTCGCCGATGACCGCCAGGGCGGAGACCAGCCAGAACGAGCAGATCAGGAACGTCCCCTCCTTGCCGGACATGCCGTCGTCGGTCTCGTCCGTGCGGTAGCGGAGCACGAAGCCGTGGTCCGTCAGCTCGTCCGCGATGGCCAGGACGCTGGTGCGCAGGCGCTCGTCGTCGTGGGGCAGGAACCCGAAGATCGCCGCCAGGAGCGTGGAGGCGTCGAGCGCGTCGGTCTCGTAGTGCTGGCGCAGGACGCCCCGGCCGTCGATGCCGTGCTCCAGGACGTCGGCCTTGATCTCGTCGGCGGTGGCACCCCAGGTCGCCGCCAGGTCGTCGTCGCCGCGGATCGCCGCCAGCTTGCACGCCCGATCGAGGGCCACCCAGCACATGAGCTTGGAGGACACGTAGTGCTGGGGCTTGCCGCGGGCCTCCCAGATGCCCTGGTCGGGATCTCGCCACACGTCGGTCGCACACTGGGCCTGGGCCTGGACGAGCGGCCACAGGCCCCGAGGCAGGCGTTCGCTGCGACGCGTGTGGAGCAGGATCGAGTCCAGCACCGCGCCGTAGACGTCGTTCTGGCGCTGGTCCCAGGCGCCGTTGCCGACCCGCACGGGTCGGGCGCCCGCGTAGCCCGAGAGGTCGTCCCGCGTCGACTCGGTGAGGTCGCGGCGGCCGTCTATCCCGTACATGATCTGCAGGCCGCCGTCGTCGACGGGCTCGAGCTCGGTGACGAACTGGATGAACTCGTCGGCCTCCCAGTCCAGGTCGAGGAAGTGCAGCGCCTGGAGGGTGAACGTGGAATCACGCATCCACGTGTAGCGGTAGTCCCAGTTGCGCTCGCCGCCGGGCGTCTCGGGCAACGACGTGGTCAACGCAGCCACCGTGGCCCCCGTCGGCATGTAGGTCAGGCCCTTGATCGCCAGCGCCGACCGCTCGAGGGCCTGCCGGTAGGGATGATCGGCGGCCCGCGCCCGCCGAAGCCACCGCCGCCAGAACCGGGTGGTGGCGTCGATGCAGTCGGCGGCCTCCGCGACGCTGGCCGGCGCCGCGAGCCCGGTGGCCCAGGACAGCGCGCAATAGGCCCGCTCGCCCTCCCGGAGCACGTGGCGGGCCCTGACCCTGCCGCCCTCGACGCCCAGCGCCATGTCCGTCCGGAGCCTGATCGTCAGGCCCGCACCGGAGGCGTCCGCCGTGTGGCGGCCGTCGTCGGCCATCGTCCACGCGGCCGCCGTGCGGCCGTAGTCGAACACCGGCTCGCAGACCAGCTCGATCTCGACCTCCCCGCCGATGCACTCGACCACCCGCACCAGCGTGTGGTCGGCGTCGTCGTCGGCCGGCGGCCGGGTGTGCGGGGTGACCTCGTCCTCGCCCTGGCGCGCCCCCATCGTCAGCGCGTCGCGCACGACGACCCAGCCCCCGGGCGCGTTCCATGTGGTGGCCACGATGTTGGTGCCCGGCTCGTACACGCGCATCGTCGGCACGTTGATGCCGAACGGCGCCAACCGGAAGTAGCCCGCCTCGCGATCGAGCAGCGTGCCGAACACGCTGGGGGCATCGAAGCGCGGCACGCACAGCCACCCGACCCCGCCGTCGGGGGCGACCAGCGCCCCGGTGTGGCAGTCGGACAGGAAGGCGTAGTCCTCGATCGCCGGGAACGGCGAGGGCATCGCCGCGCTCTGGCGGGTCTCCCGGGCGGAGTCGGCGACCGCGCTCATGACGCCAGCCACGGTTCGTGCCAGCGGGTGTGGCCCGCCACCAGCCGGTCGGCCGCCGCCGGGCCCCAGGACCCCTGCGGATAGGGGTGCACCGGGGGCGGCGCATCGAGCAGCGGCTGCATGATCCGCCACTGCTCCTCGACCCCGTCCTGCCTGGTGAAACGGGTGCTCAGCCCCGTCATCGCCGCGTGGAGCAGGACCTCGTACGGGGTCGGGCCCTCGCCTCCCTGCTCGGCGAACTCCATGTCGAGGTCGATGGCCTTCGGCCCGGGCGCATCGGCACGCCGGGCATCGAGCACCAGCCGGATCCCCGTCGTGGAGAAGAGCTTGACGACGAGCTGGTCGGGCTCCGGCCGGCGGTCGCCCTTGAGGCCGAACCCGAGGCGCGGCGGGCGCTTGAACACCAGCCTCATCTCGGTCTGTGTGGCGGCCAGGTGCTTCCCCGTGCGGATGAAGAACGGGACGCCCGACCAGCGCCAGTTGTCGATGTCGAGGCGCAGCGCGGCGTACGTCTCGGTGGTGGAGTCCGGGGCGACACCGGGCGTGTCGAGGTAGCCGTCGTACTGGCCGCGCACGTAGTTCGCCGGGTCGGCGGTGTTGACGGCGCGGAACACGGCGAGCTCCGCGTCCTTGATCGTCGAGGGGTCGCCGCCGGCGGGCGCGTCCATGGCGGTGGCCGCGAGGACCTGCAGGAGGTGGTTGACGACGACGTCGCGCAGGGCACCCACCGGGTCGTAGAAGTGGCCCCGGTCCTCGACCCCGAAGCTCTCCGCCATGGTGATCTGCACGCACTCGAGGCTGTTCCGGTTCCAGACCGGCTCGAGCATCGCGTTGGCGAACCGGAGGTAGAGCAGCTCCTCGACGCCCATGTAGCCGAGGAAGTGGTCGATCCGGTAGATCTGCGACTCGTCGAGGTACTGGTGGAGCTCGTCGGCGAGCGCCCGGGCCGAGTCCTGGTCGTGCCCGAACGGCTTCTCGACCACCACCCGCGCCGTGCCGGTCAGCCCGGCGTCGGCCAGCCCCTTGACCACGGTGCCGAACAGGAACGGCGGGATCTCCAGGTAGAAGACCGGCCGCTCCGTGCCCTTGATGGCGGTGCCGACGCGCTCGTAGGTGGCGGGGTCGGCGAAGTCGCCCTGAACGTAGGTGAGGCGGTCCGCGAACCGGTCGAACACCTGGGGGTCGAGCTGCTCACCGGTCGCCTCGATGGCATCGTGCGCCCGCTCGCGCAGCTGGGCCTCCGTCAGGTCGTCGACGGCGACCCCGACGATCGGGCATGTCAGCAGCCCTCGTCGCTCGAGCCGGTAGAGCGACCTGAACGTCATCACCTTGGCCAGGTCGCCGGTGATCCCGAAGACCACCAGGACGTCGGCGGGCTGCTGTGTCGGGCCAGCCCTGCCGTCGGGTGTCGCCATGGTCGGCTCCTCTCCCTCGCTCGCTCAGTCGCTTGCTTCGTCCCGATCCGATCTCACGGAGATCCGACTGGCCCGCTCGTGCGTGAACCCCGCCCAGGTCCAGTCCATGACCGCCTTGGTCCGGTCCTCGCCGGTGGACAGGAGCGCCAGGTGCACCCCGCCCCAGGCGAAGAACGCCGCCTTGCCCTTGAGCGTGTGGCCGCCACGCGTCTGCACCACGCCCGCGCCGCGACCGATCGTGGCCATCGTGCCCTTGTCGTGGTACCGGAACGGCTCGGTGCCCTTGCCGTCCAGCAGGCGGGCGATGTTCTCGCCGGCGCGCTCGCCGGCCTGGAGCGCGACCGACCCGAGTTGCGGGAGCACGTCGTCCGTCGTCCCGTCGGTGATCCAGGCGATGTCGCCGACCGCGAATGCCTCGGGATGCCCGGGGATGCTGAGGTCGGGCTCGGTCGGGACGCGGTTGCCGTGCTGCAGGTCGACGCCGAGCATCTCGCCTATCGGGCTCGCCTGGAGGCCGGCACCCCAGATGAGCGTGTGCGCCTCGATCACCTGCCCGGACTTCATGGTGACCCGCGTCGGTTCGACCGAGGCGACCACCTCACCCAGCAGCACCTCGACCCCCCGGTCCTCGAGCGCCTTCTTGGCATAGGACTGGATGCTGGGCTTGAACATGGACAGGAGGGCCGGGCCCGCCTCGACGAGCACGATGCGCGCCTTGTCCTGCGGGATCCCGCGGTAGTCCTTGGCGAAGTTGCTGCGGTACAGCTCGGCGAGCGCCCCCGCGCTCTCGATGCCCGTCGGCCCGCCGCCCACCACCACCACATTGACGGCGCCGTCGTCGACCAGGGCAGGATCCCGGTCCGTCGCCTCCCACTTGCGCAGGACGTGCTCCTTGAGGCGCACGGCGTCGGCGAGCGTGTACATCGGGAACGCGTGCTCGTTCGCCCCGTCGACGCCGAAGAAGTTGACCCCGGCACCAAGGCCGAGGACCAGGTAGTCGTAGGTCAGGGGTGCCATTTCGGCGAACTGCACCTCGCGTGCGGCGAGGTCGATGCCGGTGACGGCGGCCTCGTGGACGGTCGCGTTCGGCTGGTCGTGGAACAGGTCGCGCAGGGGATGGCCGCACGCGGAGGTCTCGAGCACGTCGGTGGCGACCTGGTACAGGAGGGGCTGGAACGTGTGGTAGTCGTTCCTGTCGACCACCGTGACGTCCGCCTCCGCCCCCTTGAGCTTCCGGGCCGCGCCCACGCCACCGAAGCCGCCCCCGAGCACGAGCACGTGTGGGCGCCGGCCCTGCCCGCCCGCAGGGTCCGACGCCGCATCGCTGGGAGGTGACGCCATGATCCCTCCTGGTTTCGTTGCC
>DATFVX010000130.1:0-3835 GCA_035259985.1 Acidimicrobiales bacterium
CCACGCCTCGCGGCGGCCCCACACGATCCCGGTCCCCCGTGGCCCGAAGAGCCACTTGTGGGTGCCGGAGATGAGGAAGTCGCACCCCAGCGTCTCCACGGTCTCGTCCTCGGCCCCGAGCCCGTGCACGCCGTCGACGCAGAGCAGCACCCGGTCGGCGTCGTCCCGGCCCGCATTGACCTCCCCCAGCGCGGCGGCGACCTGCGCGATGGGCAGCTTCACCCCGGTGCTCGAGTGGACCCAGGTCAGCGCCAGGGCCCGGGTCGCCGCGGTCACGGCGCCCGTGAGCCGGCCGACGATCTCGTCGGCGGACGTCTGCGCCGGCCGGTCGTAGAGCCGCACCCGTCGGACCGACGCCCCGCCGCGATCGGCGGCCAGCCGCAATGCCTCGTGCGTCGAGTAGAAGTCGTGCTCGGTCGTCAGGACCTCCTGGCCCGGCCGCAGCCGCAACCCGGCGTACACGAGGCCGAGGCCCATGGTCGTGCTGTCGGTGAACGCGATCTCGTCCAGGCTGGCCCCGAGGTACTCGGCGGCGGCGTCGCGCACGGCGAGCTCGTACTCGCCCTCGTGCTCGCCGAGGTAGCCGTGCGTGTCCTCGTCGAGGCCCCGCCGGTGCCGCTCGATCGCCTCGCCGACCGGCCGGGGATGGGCGGCCAGCACGAAGGCCGCGAAGTGCCGGATGTCGCGCGTGAGCGGGAACTGGCTGCGGACCGATTCCCAGTCGCCGGGGTCGAATGCCGCCCCGTCGGCGCCCTCCGCCTCTCCTTTGCCACCGGCCGGTTCGTCGCCGGAGTCGCAGCCCGCGATGCCGCCGAGCGCCAGGGTGCCGGCGACCGCGCCCGATCGTGACAGGAACGCCCGCCGCGATACGTCGCCCATCGGCCGACCCCCTCGCCAGTGCTGTCGTGAGGCGCCGCGATGGCACCGGGGCCATGCTACGGATCGGCGCGGCCACAATCGGGTGCGTGCCCGACACCGCCGGCGACCGCCATCCCCCCGACGATCCCGACGACGCCGCCGCCCTGGCGCGCTATGCGGCGGCGCTGGCCGACGGCATCGAGCGTGCGATCCCGGGGTGGATCGACCGGTCCGTGCGTCGGGTGCTGGCCGACCAGGGCCTCGCGGTCGACGATGCGATCGCCGCCCGCATCGCCGACGCCGGGCGCGCCGCCCGCGACGCCGGGGCGCCCCGCGTGCGCACGCTGCTGGCCACCGACGTCGACGCCCAGGCAGGGAACCCGCTGGCCGTGCTCCGGTCGCTCGTGCCCCACGCCACCGGGGTGCTCGCGTCGGCGGGCGCCCGGCCGGTGGCCCGCGACGAGTTCAGCGTGCTCAACTTCCCGGACGACGTGTACGACCTCACCCCGGCGTCGTTCGCCGATGTGGATCCGGCGCTCCACGAGCCCGGGATCCTGTGGGGGGCGGCCAAGGCCCACGTCCACCTGGCCCGGCGGCGCCGGGAAGGCCGGCGGTAGCCGACCGATACGAGCCGGCGCAGTTAATCGGCAGGAAACATGTCGGAATCGCCGGTGCAATCTTCGGTGGTCATCCTTTCGCTCGTCTAGCTGGGCGACGAAAGGATCGCTATGGATGCGGGCAACACCGCATGGATGCTGATCGCGACTGCCCTGGTGCTGTTCATGACCCCGGGGCTGGCGCTGTTCTACGGCGGCATGGTCCGGGGCAAGAACGTCCTCGGCATGCTCATGCAGAACCTCTTCGCCATGGGCCTGCTGGCGGTGGTCTGGGTGGCGATCGCGTTCAGCCTGGCGTTCGGCGATGCCGGCAACGGCGGCTTCATCGGCAACTTCGACTACGTCTGGCTCAGGGACGTCGGCCCGGCGCTGACCGACCAGGAGTTCCTGAGCTTCCTGACCATCCCGTTCGTCCTGTTCTGCGCCTACCAGATGACGTTCGCGATCATCACGCCGGCGCTGATCACGGGGGCGACGGCGGACCGCCTCAAGTTCAGCGCCTACGGCGTGTTCATCGGCCTCTGGCTGGTGCTGGTGTACGGACCGATCGCCCACATGGTCTTCGCCGGGGGCTGGCTGGCCGACATGGGCGCCCTCGACTTCGCCGGTGGAGCGGTGGTCCACATGAACGCCGGGGCTGCGGCGCTGGCCCTGGTGCTGCTGATCGGGAGGCGCAAGGGCTACCCGGACACGCCGATGCAGCCGCACAACCTGCCCCTCACCGTGCTGGGCACCGGCATCCTGTGGTTCGGCTGGGCGGGGTTCAACGCCGGGTCCGCGCTGGCGGCCGACGGCATCGCCGCGCAGGCGATCATGAACACCTTCCTCGCCGCCTCGGCCGCGATGCTCGGCTGGCTCGTGGTCGAGCGCCTCAAGGATGGCCACGCCACGACCCTGGGTGGCGCCTCGGGCGCCGTCGCCGGCCTGGTGGCGATCACGCCCTGCGCCGGCTTCGTGGGCGGCATGGCGCCCGTCTACATCGGGTTGATCGCCGGTGCGGTGTGTTACCTGGCCCTGGGCATCAAGAAGACGTTCGGGTTCGATGACAGCCTCGACGTCGTGGCCGTCCACCTGGTGGGGGGCCTCGCGGGTTCGCTGCTGCTCGGCTTCTTCGCGGATGCCGCCATCAACCCGGCGGTCACCAACGAGGGCGTGTTCCTCGGTGGCGGCGGGTCGCTGCTTTGGGACCAGATCGTCGCCTCGGCCGTGACGCTCGCCTATTCGTTCGTGGTCAGCCTTGCCATAGGCCTGGCGATCGACGCGACCATTGGCCTACGGGTCGACGACGCCGCCGAGGACGAGGGCCTCGACCTGTCCCAGCACGCCGAAGTCGCGTACGCCGACTAACGGAAAGGATGGACGTGAAGCTCATCACCGCCATCGTCAAGCCGTTCAAGCTCGACGACGTGAAGACCGCCCTCAAGGACGCGGGCGTGACCGGCATGACCGTCACCGAGGTGCAGGGCTTCGGGCGCCAGTCGGGGCACACCGAGGTCTACCGGGGTGCGGAGTACACGATCGACTTCGTCCCCAAGGTCCGCATCGACGTGCTGGCCGACGTGGCCGATGCCGAACGCGTGGCCGAGGTCATCGCCGCCGCCGCCCGCACGGGCAAGATCGGCGACGGCAAGATCTGGATCACCGAGGTCGACCGCGTCATGCGGATCCGCACCGGCGAGGTCGACGCGGACGCCCTGTAGGTTGACCTGACGGCGCACTCCGCGATCACGACGACCCGGGCCCAGCTCGCCGCCGACGACTCGCTCGTGGGTGGCGAGCTGTGCCGCGTCTGGTCCGACGAGGTCGACCGGTGGCTGGCCGAGCTGCTCGACGCCGCGATCCCGGGCGGGCCCGACGCCGGCAACATCGCCCTGGTTGCGTGCGGAGGCTACGGGCGGCGCGAGCTGTCCCTCCAGTCCGACATCGACGTCGTCCTGCTGCATTCGGGGCGACACGACGACATCGGTGCGGTCGCCGACCGGGTCTGGTACCCGATCTGGGACCGGGGCCTGAAGCTCGGGCACTCGGTGCGCACGGTCAAGGAGGCGCTGGCCCTCGCGGCCGACGACCTCGACACCGCCACCTCCCTGCTCGATGTCCGGCACCTCGCCGGTGATCGATCCCTCACCGAGGAGCTCGCCGGCAAGGCGACGCTCCAGTGGCGCAAGCGGGCCAAGCGGTGGCTGGCGACGATGGCCCGGCGGGTGCGCGACCGCCAGGCCCAGGCGGGCGAGGTCGCGTTCCTGCTCGAGCCCGACCTGAAGGAGGGGCGGGGCGGGTTGCGCGACGTCCAGGCGCTCCGCTGGGCGCAGGCCGCGCGCACCATCCTGTGGGAGGCCGACGGTGCCAGCCTCGACGCC
>DATFVX010000131.1:0-7090 GCA_035259985.1 Acidimicrobiales bacterium
CCGGCGTCCCACCCCCAGGAACGTGCGCCGGCCCCCTCTTCCACGACGTATCGTGCATGCCTCATGACAACGGGGCGTGATCCCGGCGGATCGGGCGGCGTGCCCGCCGACGTCGCGGCGCGGCTGATCCGGGCCTTCGACATGTCGCCGTCGACCGTCGTGGCGCTGATCAGCGAGGACCTGCGCAACGTCTGGGTCAGCCGGTCGGTCGCGTGGGTCGTCGGCGAGGATCCGGACGCGGCGATGCGGGAACAGGCGCTCACCAGGGTTCACCCCGACGACGTCGATCGCCTGCTGCACGGCCTCGCGCAGGCGAAGTCAGCAGCGCCGGCGAACGCGCCCGCCCTCCGCGCGGTCGAGCCCCTCCGGTTCCGGGTCGAGCGTTCCGGCGGCGGCTGGGTTGCGCTGGAGGCGCTGGTGATCAACCTGCTCGACGACCCCGCGGTGAGCGGCCTGGTGGCGATCGTGCGGCCGGTCGGGGGTGAGGTGGAGGGCGTCGGCCGCGTCGTCGACCTGCTGGTCGCCGACGCGCCGCTGCGGGAGGTGCTTGCGGCGTGCGCCGGCCTGGTGCCCGACTATGTCGGCTCGGCGGCCGTCGTCGCGATGCGCAAGGGGCGGCCGGTGGTCGCAGCGCCGGCGGGCAGCCCGGCGGAGCGGCTGAGCGTCGACGAGCGCTGGTGGCGCGACACGCTGGCCGACGCCCGGGCCCGCACGGCCACGGATCACGAAGGCTTCCCCGACGACCTGGCCGTCCAGGCGCGCGAGGCGGGCTTTCGCTCCTCCTGGGTGCTCCCGCTCACCGACGTGGCGACCGGCGAGGTGATCGGCTGCCTGGTCGTCTGGGTGCGGATCGCCGCGGAGCCCAACATCGCCAACGAGGCCGGCGTCCGCCAGGCCGAGCGGCTGGCGCGCCTGGTCATCGGCGAGCAGCGCCGCCACGACGCCCTGCGCCACGAGGCGCTCACCGATCCCCTCACGCGGGTGGCCAACCGGTCGGCGCTGCGGGCACGCCTCGACACGGCGACCGATCCGCTGACGGTGGTGGTCGTCGACCTCGACGGCTTCAAGCTCGTCAACGACACCCACGGCCACGAGACCGGGGATGCGGTCCTCCGGGTGGTGGCGCAGCGCATCGTCGGGGCCGTGCGCCAGGACGACCTCGTCGTACGGCTCGGCGGCGATGAGTTCGCCATCGTGTTCGCCCCCGGCACGGACCCCGAGGGCATGGCTCGCTCCATGCGCAGGGTGGTCGACTCGATCGGGCACCCGATCAAGCTCGGCGATCTCACGGTGACGGTCGGGGCCAGTGCGGGCCTGGCCACGGGCAGCCCGCCCGAGGTCCTGCGGGAGGCCGATCGGGCGCTCTACGAGGCCAAGGGCGTCACCACGGTCGGCATGCGCGGCGCCCGCCACGACGCGCCGCGCTGAGACCGCCATCCGCTCGCAAGTTGGCCGCGACCGACCGGCGCGCCCGTCGGTAGGTTCTCGGCGGTGCCCGACGATGTGACGCCCTTCCGCATCGACGTCCCGGACGCAGACCTGGTGGACCTCCGCGAGCGGCTGGCGCGCACCCGGTGGCCCGAGCGCGAGACCGTCGCCGACTGGTCGCAGGGCGTGCCGCTGGCCTACATGCGCGAGCTGTGCACGCACTGGGCCGACGCGTACGACTGGCGGGCGACCGAGGCACGGCTCAATGCGCTGCCCCAGTTCCGGACCGAGATCGACGGCCTCGGGATCCACTTCGTCCACGTGCGGTCGCCCCATCCCGGCGCGCTCCCGCTCGTCATGACGCACGGCTGGCCTGGTTCGATCGTCGAGTTCCTCGAGGTGATCGGGCCACTCGCCGATCCGCCCGCCCACGGCGGCGACGCCACCGACGCCTTCCACGTCGTGTGCCCGTCGCTTCCCGGCTACGCCTTCAGCGACCGGCCGGCGCAGCGGGGCTGGAACGTGGAGCGGATCGCTGCGGCCTGGGCCCAGCTGATGGCCCGGCTCGGCTACGAGCGCTACGGCGCCCAGGGCCACGACTGGGGGACGAGCATCACCACCAGCATCGGCCAGCAGGATCCGGGGCATGTCGCCGGCATCCACCTCGTCCCCCCGCTGGCGCCCCCCGACACGGACACCTTCGGCGACCTGACCGAGGCGGAACGGCGGGCCCTCGCCGACCTCGAGCGCGCCGGCGAGGCGGAGTCGGGCTACGCCGTCGAGCAGGCGACGCGCCCGCAGACGGTCGGCTACGCGCTGGTGGACTCGCCGGTGGGCCTGTGCGCCTGGATCGTGGAGAAGTTCCAGGCGTGGACCGATGCGGGGGGCGATCCCGAGGGCGTTCTCGGCCGCGACCGGATGCTCGACAACGTGATGCTCTACTGGCTCCCGGGCACCGGCGCCTCGTCGGCGCGGCTGTACTGGGAGAGCTTCAGGCAGGTGTCGGAGCGATTCAGCCGCGCGACCGACGATGCCGTCGAGGTGCCGGCCGGCTGCTCGATCTTCCCCCGGGAGATCCCGCGGGTGTCCCGCCGCTGGGCGGCGAGGCGCTTCACCGACATTCGCTACTGGAACGAGCTCGACCGCGGCGGGCACTTCGCAGCCTTCGAGCAGCCGGAGCTCTTCGTCGGCGAGGTGCGGTCGTTCTTCAGGCTGGTCCGCTGATCAGCTCGCCCGGCGCGCCGCGAGCGCCGGCACGGCGTCGATCTTCGCCGCGTCCAGGTGATCCCACAGGATCCCGGGCGGGCGCCTCTTGCGGGGCGTGCGGATCACCTCGTCGGGCGTGACGATCAGGTCGACCCGGAAGTCGTGGTCGGTCTCCGGCAGGTCCGAGTCGACCACCTGGACGGGGTGGACCGTGGTTGCGATCGCCGTGTCGTCGTCGATCCACCCGTCCTCGATGCCGAGCGCCATCTCCAGGTCGCTGTAGCCGCCGCCCTTGCCGATGCGCACCCCCTCGGCGTTGACGCACACCGTGCCGCAGACGACGAGGTCGAGGCACGGCACCAGGTCAACGCCGAGCGGCCGGCCGTATCGGTCGGCCCCGGCGATCGACGCCGCCCTCCGGGGCGGGACCTCGAGGACGTCCGGATCCAACAGCAGGAACGGCTCGGCCGTGCGGAGCCGGGGCACGGCCATGACCACGAGCTTGCCGGCGGCCAGCCCGGCCGCCCGCACGGGGAGCTGGGGGAGGTCGGGGTTCGACTTGAGCGCCGTGGTGCGCTCCCAGACGTCGAGTCCCGCCAGGCGGTCGGCGGCGCGCTCGGCTCCCGTGAAGTTGGGGATGCGGCCCCGGGCCCCGGGGAACCGGGCCACGCCCCGCTCGCTCATCGCCGTCCAGATGCGGTCACGCCAGGCGTCCTTCGCATTCTCGACCCTGCCGCCGGTGGCCACGGCACCAGTCTGTCGCGGCGGGGCCTGGCATCCGATCTCCAACTGGTTGTAGCCGTACGGCATTTGACCGCACGGCTACAACCAGAATGCGAGTGGGTCACGCCGTGGCGCGGACGAAGTCGACGATCACCCGCGCCAGCTCCGGCCCCCGATCCTCCTGGAGGAAGTGGCCGCCGCCCTCGATGGTGGTGTGCGGCTGCCCGGCCGTGCCCGGGATGAGCTCACGCAGCGGTCGGTCGGCGCCCTTGGTGATGGGGTCGGAATCGCTGAACGCGCAGAGGAAGGGCTTGTCGAAGCGCCGGAGCGACTCCCAGGCGTCGCGGTTGGGCTGCGACTCGGGGTCGTCTGGCGAGGCCGGCACGAGGGTCGGGAACTGGCGGGCACCCTCCTTGTAGCTCTCGTCCGGGAACGGGGCGTCGTACGCGGCGACCACCGCGGGGTCGAGGTCGGTGGTGCAGCCGCCGTTGACGATCCGCCCCACCGGGAGCTCGGGCACCTCCTGGCTGAAGCGCCGCCACGCGAAGAAGGCGTCGCCGAGGTTGCGGTCGCCGGTGGGGAGGAAGGTGTTCGCGGCCACCACCCGGGCGAATCGGCCGGGCTGGGCGGCGACGAGTCGCAGGCCGATCAGCCCGCCCCAGTCCTGCCCAACCACGGTGACGTCGCGCAGGTCCAGCGCGTCGAGGACGTGGGCGGTCAGCCACTGCACGTGCCGCGCGTACGTGTAGTCGTCGCGCTTGGCGGGCTTGTCGGACCGCCCGAAGCCCACCAGGTCGGGTGCCACGGCCCGCAACCCGGAGCCGACGAGCACCGGGATCATGTGCCGGTACAGGTACGACCACGAGGGTTCGCCGTGGAGCAGGAGCACGACCGGGGCGTCCGCGTCGCCCTCGTCGACGTGGTGGACCCGCAGGCTGCCGCCGTCGCCGTCGGGGATGTCGGCGTAGCGGGGTGCGAACGGGTAGCCCGGCAGGTCGGCGAAGCGGTCGTCGGGCGTGCGCAGGGTGTCCATGGGGCGGTTCCTCCGATGTGTCGAGGGTGTCAGGCCGGAGCGTCGACCAGGAGCTCCCGCCGCTCGGTCGGCAGCGAGTCGTACAGGTCGGCCACCAGGTCGCTGCGGATCGACCGGCATCCGCGGTCGTCCCAGCGGTTGTGCCATTGGTGTGGGTCCTCGTCGAGGCGGTAGAGCTCGCCCTCGCTGCCGTCGTAGTGGACGCCGCACGGGGTCAGCACGCGGTCCCCCCAGGCCCGCTCCAGCCCGTTGGGCCGGCCGTCGGTGCTCTCCTCGTACACGGTGCACAGCCAGCCGTTCCGGTAGATCGAGCGCAGGTGCATCCCGTAGCCGGGGAACTGGCTGTCCCACTCGCACAGCACGCGCTCGTTGGCGCCGCCGTCCGGGGATCGAGGCAGCGTCCGCCCCTGCATCCACGCGGCCGGCTCGATGCCGGCGATCTCGCAGAACGTGGGCGCCAGGTCGACGTGGCCCACCGGGTCCGAGAGGTCGGCGGGTGGCAGCCCGGCCGACGGGGCCGGCCGCCACACGAGCGGCAGCCGCATGAGGGCGTCGACGTGGAACGGGCCCTTGTAGAGGAGCCCGAGGTCGCCCTGGAGCTCACCGTGATCGGTCGTGAAGATCACGTCGGTGTCGGCGGTCCAGCCGCGGGCCTCGACGGCCGCCAGCACGCGCCCGACCGCCTCGTCGATCAGCTCGTTCATGACGTGGACCCGGGCATTGATCTCGCGCACCTGGTCGTGGGTGAGCGTGCCGGGGGAGAAGAGCATCGGCCCGCCCTCGGCGTTGGCGAACGTGCCCTCGTACCAGCGGAGCCAGTGCGCCGGCTTGTCCGCGAGCAGCGCGCGGACCTGATCGGCGTCGCCCGGGTGGCCGGGCGGAAGGTCGAGGTCGCGCCAGTCGACGCGGTGCATCTCGGACTCGGGTGGATCCCACGGGTGATGGGGGTCCGGGAAGCTGAGCCAGCAGAACCAGTCGTCGCCGTCCTGCACGGTGTCGAGCCAGTCGATGCAGCGATCGGCGGCCCAATCGGTGTGGTACCAGCCGCGGGGAATCGGGTTGTGCTTGGTCTCGGGGGCGGCGGTGTCGCCGCCGGGCTCCGCGCCGAGCAGCGAGGCGAAGGACTCGAGGTGCTCGGGATGATGCTCGGCGAGCCAGCGGCCGTAGTGCGACAGCGCCCGGCCCCGGAACGCGGCGACGTGGACGGCGTTGATGGAGTGGTCGAAGCCCCGCCAGGGCCCGGTGTCGCCGCGGGCGGCGCGGGCGTTCTCCTCCCAGCGGTTGCCGGGATCGAACCCGGGCTCGAAGTGCGCCTTGCCGATGAGCGCGGTGCGGTACCCCGCCTTGTCGGCCAGGTAGCCGGCGACGCTGGGGGCGTCGGTGGGCAGCGCGATGCCGTTGGCCACCACCCCGTGCGTGCGGGGGTACTGGCCGGTGAGCATCGTGCAGCGTGCCGGCATGCACACGGTGTTCTGGTTGTAGGCGCGCCGGTAGACGATGCCGCTGCGGGCGAGCTCGTCGACGACCGGCGTGCGGGCGATGGTGCCGCCGTTGCAGCCGAGGGCGTCGTAGCGCTGCTGGTCGGTGGTGACGAACAGGATGTTGCGGCCCATGCCGGGTCCCTCCAACCGCTATTGGCAGTAGCGGTGACACTATCTATTGACACTCCGACTGTCAATAGTTAGGGTTCCGCGGGATGACCGACCTCGACGCCGACCTCGACGGGCGCCACCGGCGCTCCGAGCGCAGCCGCGCCGCAGTGGTCGACGCCCTGCTGTCGCTGTACGACGACGGCGTCGTGCGCCCGGGCGTCGCCGACATCGCGGCGCGGGCGGGGGTGTCACCGCGCTCGGTGTTCCGTCACTTCGACGACCTCGAGGGGCTGGCCGAGGCCGCCATCGAACGCCAGTGGCAGCGGGTCCATCGGCTGTTCGATCCACCCCCGCAGGGGGGCGACCGCGCGTCCCGGATCAGCGCGCTGGTCGATCAACGCCTGCGGCTGTACGGCGCCGTGATCGGGGTCGCACGGGCCGCCGTCGTGCTGGCGTCGTCGTCCGCGGTCGTGGCCACCACGTTGCGCGCCCGCCGCCGGCTGCTCGGCGATCAGGTGGATGCCCTGTTCGCCAGGGAGCTCGATGCACTGCCGGTGTCGGCCCGCACCGACCTGGCGGCCGCGCTGGAGGCCGCCGCCAGCCTCGAGAACGTGGACTACCTGCGGACCCACGCCGGGCTCGGCGCCGACCGCGCCGCCGCGGTCGTCCGCCGGACGCTGCACGCACTCCTGGAGGCGCCGTGAGCCCGCTGAACGAGCCGGCCGCCGTCGTCGACTGGGCCGCGCGCGGCCGGGTCCTGTCGCTGGCCGGCGGGGGCGTGTGGGTGCTCGACCAGGCCGCGACCCACGGGGCCGGACTCGATCCGGTCCTGGTGCTCCACGGGTTTCCGACCTGCTCGTTCGACTGGCGCCACGTGCTCCCGGCGCTGTGCCGCCACCGCCGCGTCGTGCTGTTCGACTTCCCGGGGTTCGGGCTCTCGGACAAGCCGGACCAGCGCTACAGCATCCGCCGCCAGGCCGACGTCGCCGAGGCCGTGTGCGCCGCCCTCGGCCTCGATCGCCTGGCCCTCGTCACGCACGACATGGGTGACAGCGTCGGCGGGGAGCTGTTGGCACGGGACCTCGACGGGCACCTCGGCATCGAGATC
>DATFVX010000132.1:0-10380 GCA_035259985.1 Acidimicrobiales bacterium
CCGCCAGCGCGACGGCCTGATCGGCTCGTTCGCGGTGTCGTCAAACCTGGTGCTCAACCAGATCGGCGAGCAGCCGTTCTCCCGCCGCCTGCGGATCGACCGCCGCGCCGTGCGCCAGCACGCCGAGGAGCTGGTCCGCCAGTTCGACGTCCGCACCGCGTCCGTGCAGTCGGCCGCGTCCACGCTGTCCGGCGGCAACCAGCAGAAGGTGATCGTCGCCCGGGAGTTCTTCCACGCCGACCGCCTGCTCGTCCTGTCGCAGCCGACGCGGGGCCTGGACGTGGGCTCCATCCAGTACATCCACCGCCAGGTGGTGGCCAAGCGGGACGAGGGCGTCGGCATCCTGCTCAACTCCTCGGAGCTGGACGAGGTGCTGGCGCTCGCCGACCGCGTGGCCGTGATCTACCGAGGCCGGATCGTCGGCGTCCTCGACCGCGGTGAGGCGAGCCGCGAGCGCATCGGCCTGCTGATGGCCGGCGCCGTCGAGGAGGCCGCAGAGGTCGAGCTCCCCGGCGAGGAGGAGGTGACGGTCACGTGACCGTGACGGAGGCCCCGGCGCCGCCGGGTGCGTCGGGGGATGGTGCCGGCCCGCCCACGACGGCCGCCGAGCCCGGGCCGCTGGCCTGGCTGCGATCGCTCGGCAACAGCCTGATCGTGCCCGTGCTGGCGCTGGTCACCGCGCTGGCGATCGGCGGGCTCGTGATCGTCTTCTCCGATCCCGACACCCTGGACTCCTGGGGCGGGTTCTTCACCCATCCGGGCCAGACGCTGTCCGACTCGTGGAACATCGTCTACGACTCGTACAAGGGCCTCTACACGAGCTCGCTCGGCACCCAGGCGGCCATCGGCCGCACCCTGGTGGAGGCGACGCCGCTGGCGCTGGCCGGGCTGTCGGTGGCGCTGGCGTTCCGCGCCGGGCTCTTCAACATCGGCGCCGCCGGCCAGCTCATCATCGGGGCGACGTGCGCCGGCTGGGTCGGGTTCACGTGGGACCTGCCCAAGGCCATCCACCTCCCCCTGGCCGTGATCGCCGGCTTCGTGGGCGGCGCCGTGTGGGGCGGCATCGCCGGCGTGCTGAAGGCCCGCACCGGCGCCCACGAGGTGATCACCACGATCATGCTCAACTACATCGCGTACTTCCTGCTCGACTACGCGCTCCGCACCGACGCGTTCCAGCGCCCGGGCAGGGAGGACCCGATCTCCAAGGCGGTCGCCGAGTCGGCCCGCCTGCCCCAGGTGAGCTTCGGCGACATCGTGGTGCACGCCGGCTTGTTCCTGGCGCTGGGCGCCGCCGTCGTCGTGTGGTGGCTGCTCGATCGCTCGACGGTCGGGTTCCGCATGCGGGCCGTCGGCGCCAACCCCTTCGCGTCGCGCTATGCGGGCATGACGATCGGCGGCACGTACATCCTGGCGATGCTCATCGCCGGGGGCCTGGCCGGGCTGGCGGGCACGACCAACATCCTGGGCCGGCCCGGCTTCAGCCTGACGTCCCGGTACTACTTCGTCGTCGGCTTCGACGCCATCGCCGTGGCCCTGCTGGGCCGCGCCAACCCGGCGGGCGTGCTCGGCGCCGCGTTCCTGTTCGGGGTGTTCCGGTCCGGCGCCACGGGCATGCAGGCGGCGACGTCGACGCCCGTCGACATCATCGTCGTCATCCAGGCGCTGATCATCCTGTTCGTCGCGGCACCCGCGCTGGTGCGGTCGATCTACCGCATCCGCGCCGGCCGGGGCACGGGCCAGACGTTCACGACGAGCTGGGGGGCGTAGCTCGTGGCCACGATCACCGAACCCCTCGCGCCGGCCCCCGAAGAGGAACCATGGCTCGAGACGCCCGACGCGATGCGTCATCGGCGCATCGGCTTCGGCGTCGCGACCCTGGTGCTCGGTCTCATCGCGCTGATCGCGTTCGGGCTCGGCAGCGAATCGGGACTCGACTTCACGTTCGTGTTCAGCCGCGAGTCCGACGCGGTGCAGATCCCCGACCTCACGCTGCCGTCCAGGACCACTGCCATCGTGCTCGCCGCCGCCATCCTGGTGCTCGGCGCGCTCCTTCTCGTCGGCGTGGTCAAGAGGCGGATCTACCTCGTCTTCGGCATCGCCCTCGCCCTGTTCGTGATCGCGCTGCTCGTGTGGGCGGCGCGTGGCGACGACATAAGCATCATCGGCCTGCTCGACGGCACGCTCCGCCGGTCGATCCCACTGGCGCTCGGCGCGCTCGCGGGGCTGGTGTGCGAGCGGTCGGGCGTCATCAACATCGGCATCGAGGGGATGCTGCTGACCGGCGCCTTCACCGCGGCCATCACGGCCAGCGCGGCCGACAACACGTGGGTGGGCCTGCTCAGCGGCGTCGCCGTCGGCGTGCTGCTCGGCGCGTTCCTCGGGGTGATGTCCATCCGCTACCGCGTCGACCAGATCATCGGCGGCACGGTGATCAACTTCCTGGCCCTGGGCTTGACCAGCTACCTGACCGCCCGCGTCCTGGTCGAGTACCCCAAGCTCAACGAGCCCGGCTCCTTCCGGGCGTTCGGCATCCCGGGCTTGGACCGGCTGCCATTCCTCGGACCCCTGCTGTTCGACAACACGATCTACGTGTACCTGATGTTCCTCCTGGTGTTCGGGTTGTGGTGGGGGCTGTTCCGGACGCGCTGGGGGCTGCGACTGCGCTCGGTCGGCGAGCACCCCCGCGCCGCGGACACCGTGGGCATCAACGTGCTGCGGACGCGCTACCGCGCGGTCATGTTGGGCGGGGCGATCGCCGGCCTGGGCGGCACGTGGTTCACGCTCGACGCGGTCAGCAGCTTCGACGAGAACATGACGGCCGGACGGGGGTTCATCGCCCTGGCCGCCCTCATCTTCGGCCGCTGGCATCCCGTGGGGGCCTTCATCGCCGCACTGGTGTTTGCGTTCTCGGAGGAGCTGCAGACCCGGCTCGCCCTGCTCGACACGCCCATCCCGTCCGAGTTCCTGCTGATGACGCCCTACATCGTCACCATCATCGTGGTGGCCGGGCTCGTGGGCCGGTCGCGCCCGCCCGCAGCCGACGGCCAAGTTTACGTCGTCGAGTGAGCCCCGCCGTGCCGGCACCGTCGCGCCCCGTCGACTGGGACGAGTTGCGGGCGGCCGCCACCGAGGCGGCCGAGCGGGCCTATGCGCCCTACTCGCGGTTCCGCGTCGGCGCCGCCGGGCTCATCGACGACGGGCGCATCGTCGTCGGCTGCAACGTCGAGAATGCCTCGTACGGCCTCACGCTGTGCGCCGAGTGCGGGCTCGTGTCGGCCCTGCACGCGGGCGGGGGCGGGCGGCTGCTGGCAGTTGCGGTGTCCGACCCCGACGGCGCCGCGCTGTCGCCGTGCGGCCGCTGCCGGCAGCTCCTTTACGAGGCCGGCGGGTCCGAGCTCCTCGTCAACGAGGTGCGCATGGCCGAGTTGCTGCCCGGCGCGTTCGGGCCCGAGGACCTCGAGTAGTGGCCACCGACGTCCTCGACGTCATCCGGACCAAGCGCGACGGCGGCCGCCTGTCCGACGAGCAAGTGCGCTTCTTCGTGGAGGGCTACACCGCGGGCACCATCGCCGACGAGCAGGCGGCGGCGCTGTGCATGGCCATCCTGCTGCGGGACATGGAACGCGACGAGCTCGCCTACTGGACCCAGGCGATGATCGACTCGGGCGAGCGACTCGACCTCTCGTCGGTGGGGCGGCCCACGGTCGACAAGCACTCGACCGGCGGGGTCGGCGACAAGGTGTCGCTCCCGCTGGCGCCGCTGGTGGCGGCGTGCGGGGCCGCCGTTCCCCAGCTCTCCGGGCGCGGGCTCGGCCACACCGGCGGCACGCTCGACAAGCTCGAGGCGATCCCGGGGTGGCGGGCCACGCTGCCCACCGAGCGGATCATTGCGCAGCTGCGCGACGTCGGGGTCGTGATCTGCGCCGCCAGCGAGACGATCTGCCCGGCGGACCGGAAGCTCTACCAGCTGCGGGACGTGACGGCCACGGTCGAGGCCATCCCCCTCATCGCGAGCTCGATCATGTCCAAGAAGATCGCCGAGGGGACCGAGGCGCTCGTGCTCGACGTCAAGGTCGGCTCCGGCGCTTTCCTCCCGGAGATCGACCGGGCGCGGCGGCTCGCCGAGACGATGGTGGGGCTGGGCGCCGCCGAGGGGGTCCGCACCGCCGCGCTGATCACCGACATGGAGACGCCCCTGGGCCGCGCCTGCGGCAACGCCCTCGAGGTGGCGGAGGCCGTCGAGGTGCTGCTGGGCGGCGGCCCGCCCGACGTCGTGGAGCTCACCGCCGCCCTCGCCCGCGAGATGCTGGGGCTCGCCGGCCTCGACGCCGGGGCGGGGGTGGACCCGGCCGCAGCGCTGGCAGACGGCAGGGCGCACGCGATGTGGGACGCAATGATCCGGGCGCAGGGCGGCGATCCCGATGCCGCGCTGCCCGCAGCCGCCATGCACCACGAGTTCCGTGCGCCGGCGAGCGGCTACGTGTGCCGCCTCGACGCCCGTGCCGTCGGCGTCGCCGTCTGGCGCCTGGGCGCCGGCCGGTCCCGCAAGGAGGACACGGTCTCCCCCACCGCGGGTGCCGTGTGCGTGCGCAAGCCGGGCGAATCCGTGGAGGCGGGCGAGCCGGTGCTGGTCCTCCACTACGACGACGCCGCCCGGCTGGACGGCGCCGTCGCGGCACTGGACGGCGCCGTTGAGGTGGGGCCCGAGCCCCCCGAGCCACGCCCCCTGATCATCGACCGCATCGCGTGAGCGCCTCGGCCCTGCCCGGAACGTGGGGTCGGCGCTGTAGCGTTCCTCCATGGCGGCGCTACCCACCCTGGATCAGGTCCGGCGAGCTCCCAAGGTCGTGCTGCACGACCACCTCGACGGCGGGCTCCGGCCCACCACGGTCATCGAGCTTGCTCGCGAGGCCGGCCACACGTTGCCCACGACCGACCCCGGGGAACTGGCGCGGTGGTTCACCGAGGGCGCCTACCGCCACGACCTGGACCTGTACCTCGAGACTTTCGAGCACACCACCGGGGTCATGCAGACCAAGGACGCGCTGCAGCGGGTGGCGGCGGAGTGCGCCGAGGACCTAGCCGAAGACGGCGTCGTCTACGCCGAGGTGCGGTTCGCCCCCGAGCAGCACATCCAGGGAGGGTTGACGCTCGACGAGGTGGTCGAGGCCGTGCTCGAGGGGTTCCGGCTCGGCAGCGCCGGGCGGGGCATCACGATCGGGACGCTGGCGACGGCCATGCGCCACGCCGCCAACTCCAGCGAGATCGCCCAGCTGGCACTGCGGCACCGCGACGCCGGGGTCGTCGGCTTCGACATCGCCGGCAGCGAGGCCGGGAACCCGCCGACCCGCCACCTCGCCGCCTTCCAGGAGATCGCCAAGGCCAACAGCCACATCACCATCCACGCGGGCGAGGGGTTCGGCCTGCCCTCGATCTGGGAGGCGCTGCAGCTCTGCGGCGCCGAGCGCCTCGGCCACGGCGTGCGGATCGTCGACGACATCACCGTCGACGACGAGGGGCGCGCCACGCTGGGCCGGCTGGCGGCCTTCGTCCGCGACCGGCGGGTGCCGCTGGAGATGTGCCCCACGTCCAACGTCCATACCGGCGTCGCCCCGTCCATCGCCGAGCACCCGATCGGGCTCCTGACGGCGCTGCGCTTCCGCGTGACGGTGAACACCGACAACCGGCTGATGTCCGACATCACGCTGAGCGACGAGATGTACAAGCTGGTCGAGGCGTTCGGCTACGGCTGGGACGAGCTCCAGTGGCTCACCATCAACGCCATGAAGTCGTCGTTCTGGCCCTTCGATCAGCGGCTGCGGATCATCGAGGGCACGATCAAGCCGGGCTTCGGGGCCCTCAGGGCCGAGGCGCTGTAGCGCGCGTTGGCTCGCGATGGCCAACGGCAAGGCGCTCGCCGCCCCAAGGATGACCCCGGCGCGAAGAGGCGTGTCCCCATCGGTGGGTCTGGCGTTCACTAGTAGGTGCGGGGCTGGCTCAGCCTGGGGCCTACGGCGGCCTGCAAAGGGGAACCATGATCGTCCCGGACCTGACGAACCTCATGGTCCAGGAGGCATCGCATCTTGCATGCCAACTGGGCTTGAGGGTGGAGACGGTCGTGGTGACACCGGATCCTGCGCCCGTCGAGGGCAAGGTCGTGAAACAGGACCCGCCGCCCGGCAAGAAGCTGCGGCGAGGGCGCACGGTGACTCTGTATCTCGAGTTTCCACAGAGGCGCCTGCGACCAGAGGCTGACTCCCCCACCGGCAAGGACAGCGTGCCCGAGGCGAGCGGACGCCGTCCGGCCGGCACTCACCAAGAAAGCCCCCGAATCCGACCGGCAGCTATGCGTCGCTGCTGAACTCTCGCTGGCTCGTTCCGAGTGAGGCGGTCGACTGAACGGCGCGCCGGACCGTCAGTATCACGTGATCCAGCGGGTGTCCAGCGGTTCGCCGGGTGGGTGCTCCCACTCGGGTGCCGGAAGGTTGAGGTCGCGAGCGACGTGGGCGATCGTGGACCCCGGGGATGGGCGCCGTGGTCGCGCGGGTTCGAGCCGCCGGCCCCGCTCGTCGGCGAAGGTCAGGCCGCCGGGCTCGGCGGGGTTGCCCTCCACGCTCAACAGGCCCTAGTGGACCATGCGGTGATGCGCCGGGCACAGAGCGAACAGGTTGCCGGGGTCGGTACGACCGCCACGTGTCCAGTGCCGGAGGTGGTGGATGTGCAACCAGCGCACCTGGGCGCAGCCCGGCACCCGGCAGCCACCGTCGCGGGTGCTCGACGATCCGGCCCGGAACTGGCTGCTCGTCGGCGGCAAGGCGTCGAGCGCCCGTGCTATCCGCACCAGACGTCGCGCCCGGCCCGGCGACACACCGCAGCGCCACACGACCCAGTGCTCGGGCGAGCGGATGCCGAAGCCCTCCCAGGCGCCGGTGCGAACGACCTCACCGATCACATCCACCAGCTCGGCCGTCACCACGTTCAGCAGACCCACGAGCTCCGCCACGCGATCCTCTGGTGACTGGTTGTCGCTCATTGGAGATTCTGCGGTTTCGGCCAACGACATGATGTAACGGTACACGAACAGGTGTACCCTGGCAAGTCATCGGGCGCTCCCGACCCCCAAGACATCGAGTACGTCGCCCAGCAGACCGCCGAGCCCGGCACCCGAGCCGTCGGCGCATCATGCCCCAGTCGCCCGGCCACCCGCCGCAGCACGCCGCTGCACATGGCCGCGCCGACCCGCACCGTCACCCGGCGGGGCCCCGGGCGGCTCCCCGGAACCTGGCAGTAGCCTGAACGCGTGACCGCGTCTCCCCGGAGCCTGCGCCCCCGCACCCCATCGCCGCCCGGCGGTCGACCGGTCGCCCCGTCGGTCCGTCACGAGGTCCGCTCATGACCGTTACCGTCCCCGTGGGGCTTGCCGACGTCACCGCCAGCAACGACACGCTGCGGCGCTTCCTCCACGGGCTCCCCGGTGTCGACCAGGTCGGCGTCGAGGCGCGGGCGGCCATGCTCGCCACCCGGTCCATCAAGACCACGGCCAAGGCGTTCGCCCTCGACCTGGCGATCCGGATGGTGGACCTCACGACGCTGGAGGGCCAGGACACCCCCGGCAAGGTCCGGGCGCTGTGCGCCAAGGGCCGCAGGCCCGATCCCACCGATCCCACGTGCCCGCCGGTGGCGGCGATCTGCATCTACGGGGACCTCGTGCCCACGGCCGTCGAGGCGCTCGCCGGGTCGGACATCCATGTCGCCGCGGTCGCCACGGCGTTTCCCTCGGGCCGCGCCCCGCTCGACGTGAAGCTCGCCGACACCAAGGCCGCCGTGGCCGCCGGCGCCGACGAGATCGACATGGTGATCGACCGCGGTGCGTTCCTCGCCGGGCGCTACCTCGACGTCTACGACGAGATCGCCGCCACCAAGCAGGCCAGCGGCGACGCCCACCTCAAGGTCATCCTCGAGACGGGCGAGCTGGCCACCTACGACAACGTCCGCCGGGCCTCGTGGCTCGCCATGCTCGCCGGCGGCGACTTCATCAAGACCTCGACCGGCAAGGTCTCGCCCGCCGCCACCCTCCCGGTGACGCTCGTGATGCTCGAGGCGGCGCGCGACTTCCGCGACCAGACGGGCCGCCAGGTGGGCGTCAAGGCCGCAGGCGGCATCCGCGCCGCGAAGGACGCCGTTCGCTACCTGGTCGTGGTGAACGAGGTGGCCGGCGACGACTGGCTCAGCCCCGACGGGTTCCGCTTCGGTGCCTCGAGCCTGCTCAACGACCTCCTGATGCAACGCCAGAAGCTCGCCACCGGCCACTACGCCGGCCCCGACTACTTCACCCTCGACTGACGGGGCACCCACGATGCCAACCTTCGACTACGCCCCCGCACCGGAGTCCCCGTCCATCGTCGACATCCAGCCGTCCTACGGCCTGTTCATCGGCGGCGAGATGGTCGAACCCGTCGACGGCACCCGCTTCAAGACGGTGAACCCGGCCACCGAGGAGGTCCTGTCCGAGGTCGTGGCAGCCGGCCCCGAGGACGTGGACCGGGCCGTCGCCGCCGCCCGCGCCGCGTACGACGGCGCCTGGTCGCGACTGAGCGGCCGCGACCGTGGCAAGTACCTCTATCGCCTGGCGCGCATCGTGCAGGAGCGGTCGCGGGAGCTGGCCGTGCTCGAGTCCATCGACAACGGCAAGCCGATCCGCGAGAGCCGCGACGTCGACGTCCCCCTCGTCGCCGCCCACTTCTTCTACTACGCGGGCTGGGCCGACAAGCTCGCCTACGCGGGCTTCGGTGCCGATCCCCGACCCCTGGGCGTCGCCGCGCAGGTCATACCCTGGAACTTCCCCCTGCTGATGCTGGCGTGGAAGATCGCGCCGGCCCTGGCGTGCGGCAACACCGTCGTGCTCAAGCCGGCGGAGACGACGCCGCTCACCGCCCTGGCGTTCGCCGACATCTGCAGGCAGGCCGACCTGCCGCCGGGTGTCGTGAACATCGTGACCGGCGCCGGCGAGACCGGGCGCACGCTCGTCGAGCACCGGGGCGTCGACAAGGTGGCGTTCACGGGCTCGACCGAGGTCGGCCGCCAGATCGCCCGCTCGGTGGCGGGGACCCGCAAGAAGGTCACCCTAGAGCTGGGCGGCAAGGCGGCCAACGTCGTGTTCGACGACGCGCCGCTCGACCAGGCGGTCGAGGGCATCGTCAACGGCATCTTCTTCAACCAGGGCCACGTCTGCTGTGCGGGCAGCAGGCTGCTGGTGCAGGAGTCGGTGGCCGACGAGCTGCTGGCGGGGCTCAAGCGCCGCCTCACGACCCTCCGCCTCGGCGACCCGCTCGACAAGAACACCGACATCGGCGCGATCAACAGCGCCGAGCAGCTCGACAAGATCCGCATGCTTTCGGAGATCGGGGAGACCGAGGGCGCGGAGCGCTGGTCGCCGCCCTGCGAGCTTCCGGAACGAGGCTTCTGGTTCCCGCCGACCGTGTTCACCGGTGTGTCGCAGTCGCATCGGATCGCCCGCGAGGAGATCTTCGGCCCGGTGCTGTCGGTCCTCACCTTCCGGACGCCGACCGAGGCAGTCGAGAAGGCGAACAACACCCCGTACGGGCTCTCGGCCGGCGTCTGGACCGAGAAGGGCAGCCGCATCCTGTGGATGGCCCAGCGGCTGCGGGCCGGGGTGGTGTGGGCCAACACGTTCAACCGCTTCGATCCCACGAGCCCGTTCGGCGGCTACAAGGAGTCGGGCTATGGCCGTGAGGGCGGCCGCCACGGCCTGGAGGCCTACCTCGATGTCTGACCGGGACGGCCGGCTCGACGTCCGCAAGACCTACAAGCTCTTCATCGGCGGCGCCTTCCCGCGCTCGGAGTCGGGTCGGAGCTACGAGGTCCGCTCGGCCGATGGGGGGCAGTTCCTGGCCAACGCCGCGCTGGCGTCGCGCAAGGACGCGCGCGACGCGGTGGTGGCGGCCCGCAAGGCGTTCCCCGGCTGGTCGGGCGCCACTGCGTACAACCGGGGCCAGGTCCTGTACCGGGTGGCCGAGATGCTCGAGGGCCGCCGGTCGCAGTTCGTCCACGAGGTGGGCACCGGCGAGGGACTCAAGCGGCCTGACGCCGAGGCGGCGGTCGACGCCGCGGTCGACCGGTGGGTCTGGTATGCCGGCTGGAGCGACAAGGTGCACCAGGTGCGCGGGTCGTCCAACCCGGTGGCCGGTCCCTACTTCGATTTCTCCGTTCCCGAGCCCACCGGCGTCGTGGCCCTGGTCGCCCCCCCGGCCTCGTCACTCCTGGGTCTCGTGTCGGTGCTGGCGCCGGTGATCGTCACAGGCAACACGGCGGTGGTCGTGGCGTCGGAATCCGCGCCGCTCCCCGCCATCACGCTGGCGG
>DATFVX010000133.1:0-3526 GCA_035259985.1 Acidimicrobiales bacterium
GGCTCGCCCGTCTCGAGCAGCGTCTTGAGGCCGCTCAGGACGATCATCCAGCCGACACCAGCGACGCTCTCGGCCGTCTTCGGGGCGCCGTCGAGACGATCGTGGGTGACCGTGAGCAGGGAGTAGCCGCCGTCCTGCGGCTCGATCTCCCACGTCACGCGGCTCGGCTCCTCGCCCGCCAGGTCGGGGCTGTAGAGCGAGCGCCATCCGTGCACCATCCGCCGGGGCGGATCGAACTCGTACATCGGCTCGTCGCCCCAGACGCTGCCGTCGGGTCCCTTCGAGCGGTGCCCGCTGGAGGAGTTCTCGATGCGCGCCTTGTAGAAGTAGCGCTCCGTGAACTCCGGCTTGGTGATCGCGTCCCAGATCGCCTCCGGGGTTGCCTTTATGAACACCTGGTACACCTGCGTGGTCTGGGCGGTGGTCGTGGTGGTCATGAGCTCTCCTTTTCGAGTGACGTTTTGAGGCCGGCGAGCGCCGAGGCATGGCGCTCGGTGTACTTGTCGATCCAGCGGTCGTGGATCAGGCGGATCGGGACCGGATTCAGGAAGTGCAACTTCTCCCGGCCCGACCGGCGGGTGACGACGAGGCCGGCGTCCTCGAGCACGCGCAGGTGCTTCATCACACCGAAGCGCGTCATCTGCAGCTCGGACTCGAGGTCGGTGAGCGTCCTCCCGTCCCGTTGGAAGAGGCGGTCGAGCAGGTGTCGGCGTGTCGGGTCGGCGAGCGCCTTGAACACCCGGTCGTCATCCACACGGCGGAGAATATGTGACCAAAAGGTCACATGTCAACCGCCGAGCCCGCTGACGTGGGATCGCGCGCGTAACGTGGTGGGTGCCACTCACCGTGACATTTGCCACGGCGGGATTCGCCCGACCCACCCCTAGCCTTTCCGCAACCTGAAGAGCTGGGATGGCGCGGCCGCCCTGGGCTACCGCGCCCCGCCGCCGCCGCACCGGTCGTCGTCACCGCGCCGAGGGCGCGTGACGTGCGCCGGGGGCGCGCGCCCCGACGCCGGCCCCCGGGGCCGGTTCCGGCGCGCCCTGGCGACGGCGACCCACGAGCGATCCGGAGCGAGCACCACCTGTCATGCCGAACCACATCCGCATCATCGTTGCCGTGGCCCTGACGGCCATCGTCGTCCTGTCCCTCGGGGCCGTCGGCGGCGGAACCCTGCGTCCTGCGTCGGCAGCGCCGGCCGCTGCGCCCGGGATCGCGCGCTACTTCGGCCGGGGTGCCTTCGACGGGATCCGCAAGGCGGTGGCGGCCACGCGCCGGACCTGTGCGCTCAGCGACAACGACCTCACGGCGCTGGTCATGGCGCCGATCTTCAAGGAGGTGTCGATGGCCGACACACCGGACGCCGTCCCGTCGCCCATGACGCTGTCCCGCTGGGACGAGTGGACCGGCATCCGCTCTGGCTCCTCCAACCTCGACGCCAACTACGGCCTGTACGCCTTCCGCGACCCGGGCACGCGGTACGCCCGCGCCTATTGGAATCCGGGCGTGGGCATCTTCCAGTACGACCCCGCCGGCGTCGGCGCCCCGTTCACGGCCGCCGAGATGATCAGCGTCGAGATCGTCACCCGGGACGTCGCCGCCGGGATGGCCGGGCGCTACTGCGCCGCCGGGGGCGACGCCGGGCGGCGCCGTGCCGCCGCCTGGCAGCCGTGGGGGGCGCTCGGTGGCATCGGCAAGAGCGAGGCGCTGTTCCAGGAGATGCTCGGCGGGGGCGCCGCACCGTTCTCCCGCATCGGGCTGGTCGACGGGGTCGACAACGTCGGTGGCATGGTCAAGCGGCAGTGCCTCAGCGGCGGCCGGCGGGTGACGTGCTGGTACGTCGACCCCCGCCTGGCGCAGGGCGCGCACTGGTGGGCAACGTCCGATCCCGGCGGTGGCGCCGTCGCGTCGGGGATGGCACCGCTGTCCGCGCCGTTCTACGTCGTGAAGCGGAAGGGCTACGAGGAGCGCCACTGGCTGGCGGAGGACACGGGGTATCGGGTGGACATCTCCGCCCGCCGGCGGCTGGGGTTCAACGCCCGCCCGATGGACGGCCAACGGTGGTCCGGCCTGGAGTGGTTCAGCGGATCGAACCTGTGCGATCCCGCCCGCCGAGGGATGGGCTGCGCCCCGCCACCGCCCGAGCCGCCCGCCAACCAGGCGCCCAAGCCACCGGCCCCCGAGCCGGCCACCGCAGGCCCGTTCGGGGGCATACCGGTGCTCGATCGCGTCAAGCCCGCGGCCCGGGGTCGGTGAATAACTGTTATTCTGGGTCACGTGCCCACCGCCGCCGCCACCAAGACCCGCGGCCGGGCCGCGGCCAGCGGAACCGAGACCGCAGCGGCGGCCGGCACCCCGGCCGCCGGCACCGCAGCCGAACAGGCCGCAGCCCCCAGCACCGCAGCCGACGGCACCGCGGTCGGCCCGGATCCGTCCGTGCGTGATCGGCTGGTGGCGGCGGCCGCCGAGGTATTCGCCGAGCGGGGCTACGAGGGTGCCCGGGTCCAGGAGATCGTCCGCCGGGCCGGCCTGAGCACCGGGGCCATCTACACCAACTTTCGCAACAAGGCCGACCTGCTGCTCGCCGCCGTCGGCACCGCGCAGGTCGACTCGCTGTTCGCCACCATCGAGCTCGCCGCCGACGCCGCCGACGGGCTGCGCTTCGCCGGCCACGAGCTGCCGACCGCCCGTCGTGCCACGCGGCCGCTCCTGTTCGAGGCCATGGTGGCGGCCCGCCGCGATCCCGAGGTCGCTGCGCTGCTGCGCAAGCGGCTCATGAAGTTCCGGTCCCTCGTGGCCCACGCCATCGCGTCCGGGCAGCGCGCCGGCAGCGTGGCGTCGGACGTCGACGCCGACGCCGCCGCCGAGTTCTGCCAGGCGTTGGGCATGGGCTTCCTGCTCATGGAGGCCGTGGGACTTCCGCACACCGGCGACACCGAGTGGCGCGACCTCATCGATCGCCTGGTGGACTCGATCACGCCCGAAGACGACAAGGAGCAGAACCGTGGCCAGCAATGAGCAGCTGATCGGCCGGCAGGACGTCGACGACCTCGAGGCGATCCTGGCCGTCGCCAACACCGACGTTGACGAGGCCATCCACACCGTGGCCGACAACGCCGACGCGATCTTCACGTGGGACTACGAGAAGGGCGCCCGGCCGGCCCTCAACAAGCTGTACGAGAAGGCCAAGAAGTCACAGTGGAACGGCGAGACCGACCTGCCCTGGGACACCGACGTCGACGTCGAGAAGCTGGCCAGCGAGATGGGTGGCAACCCGGTCATCCAGCGCTTCCGCGAGGCCGCCAAGGTGCCCGGCTCACCGTTCGAGCACTTCACAGAGCGCGAGTGGACCAACCTCGTGATCGAGGGCCAGAACTGGCGCCTCAGCCAGTTCATGCACGGCGAGCAGGGCGCGCTGCTGTGCACGGCCAAGATCGTCGAGAGCGTGCCCTGGATCGACGCCAAGTACTACGCCGCCACCCAGGTGATGGACGAGGCCCGCCACGTCGAGGTGTTCGCCAAGTAC